>JBDTNJ010000427.1:0-34364 GCA_039933825.1 Luteolibacter sp. | reverse complement strand
TCGTGGGGCGCACAAAGCCGCCAGCCATGCCCATCGTGTTGGAAAATGCCATGGCGGCGGTTGGATCGACTTCAGCCCAGCGGCCAAACAAAAGAAACGAGGCCATCATGCGCTCGTTCATCGGAAGATTTTCCAGTTTACCCGCTTCCTCGGCCAACTGCTCCGGAGTGAGACCTCCGTAAAACTCCAACAATGCTTGGATGCGATTGGAATTTCCGGCCATTTTACTAATTTGCTCTGGATTCGCCGACCGACTGCTTTTTTTAGCCGGTTCGCTGGTGCTTTCCGGGCGGCTCGATGAACGGGTGCGCTGGGACGCCTCCTCGCTCCCGCTGGGTTGCCCGGTGGGTTCGGCGTTTTTACCAGAAATATAACCACCAACGGCACCAAACACCAACGCTGCAACGGGAACGATCCAAGGGTTTTTCATAAATTTACGATAACTTGCTGACCCGCTACAACCACACAAATTGTCAAACGTTGTGACCTTTTTCGCGTTCTGACAAATTTTTCACTCCGCTGGCGTGGCTTTTTCATTTTTTCAATTGACGATCGGGCCGATCCGTAATTTAACGCTTCTGAGACTCATTCTCATTAAACGACACGTTTGACCTACCACATCTCCACCAATCAATCCTATGAAAATGCCAGACTTGATCACCGGAATCCGCAGCATCGTTGCCTGCCTTGGCGCAGCCGCCATTTCAACCACTGCTGCGAATGCGGGAGCCCGCCGCTTTACCTATTCCTACGAAACGACGACAATGCCGGCAGGTGCGATGGAATTGGAAAGCTCGGTGACATGGAAAACGAACCAAGCGAGCGACCCGGACTTTGAGCGTTTCGATATCCGTCACGAATTTGAATATGGCGTGACCGACAAGCTCCAGCTCGCCTTTTATTTCGCTGATTGGCGTTATGAGGAGTCCGCCACGGAAAGCGGCAAAACAGAATTCCGAGACGTCGCGGTGGAGGCGATTTACAACCTGACCGATCCGAACACGAGCGCATTTGGCTCCGCGATTTACGGTGAGATCAAGGGCAGCGACGACTTCATTGAACTCGAGGCCAAGCTGTTGCTACAGAAAAACTTCGGGGCCTGGATGTTGGTTTACAATATTGGCGGTGAAATCGCGTGGGAGGACGACTATCAAAACGACGAGGCGGAGCTGATGCAAAGTGCGGGCGTGAGTTATCAAATCAATCCATCCTGGTCCGCGGGGGCTGAAGTCCTGCATGAGATCGCCGTGCCCGATGTGGACACCATCGGCGACAGCGGCCTATTCGTCGGGCCCAACATTGCGTGGCGCAGCAAACGTTTCGCGGTCACAATCACCGGACTCTGGCAAGTCACGGCGCTCGCCGACGAGCCGGACTTCCAGCTTCGCAGCCTATTCTCCGTAGAGTTCTGATCATGGAAGCGGACCTGCATCCAATTTCTGGAATTCTCCGCCCAGCTCTCCTGAGCGGGGCAATTGCCTTGCTAGCGGCATCCTGTGGTCCGAGCTACCTGGCGCCGCCGGTTACCCCGCAGTTGATCAAAATCTCGCTTGCGCCGGTGACTGAATTGGAGCGCGGGTTCGCCATCCATCAAGCGAAGTGCGCCAAGTGTCATTCGTTTGAAAACCCCGCTGATTATGCAATCAGTGAGCTCAGCCACGAGATCATACCGGAAATGGCAAGGAAGGCAAAACTCGACATGGCCGACGAGAAGGCCGTGCTCGCCTACCTGCTAGCAGCCCGCAAGATGCCCTTGTCGGAAAAGCCGGTGGCCGGCGCCGGCTCCTGATAAACCGTTAGGACGCGGGAAATTAATGGGCAGGGGCAGCCGGTTTTGGTTGATCCGCTGTCCCTTGTCCCAATTTTCCCTTATCTCCCATGAGCTTGCCGACGATCCCGAACTTTTCCGTAAACATTTTATCACGCTGCGCTGTCGACTTACCTTGGCCGCGGGTAAGTTGATTCATCTCCTTTTCCATGTGCTCGTCATCATCGGGGGAAACTTTGGAGGGATCAACACCCATGGACTTGGTGGCATCGGTGATCTCGCTCTTGTGGGTGCCTATTTTTTCGAGGTGCTTGTCAAACACACCGAGAATGTTACCTAGCAATTTCACATCATTGATGCTTTGCCGGAAGGCCGGAATCAAGGATCTCACCTCTGCTTGCGCTCTGGCGGAATTCGAATACCAGATGCCAGTCGATACAAAAAAAGCAAGGATGCCCAGATTCATACAAAGGCGCTGGCGGAAAATCTTTTTCTTCATCCGCAGGTCACGCTCTTCCATCAAGGCGAGAAACTCAGGATCTGACTGGTGCTCTACCGCCTCTGCGGGGGCGCCTTCATCGGCGCCTTCAAGCGCGGGGGCCTCCTTTGCAATCACCACGGGGATCACCGTCGCCTCGATAGGCTCCTTTAATTTTTCAGGGGCTGGAGTAAACGTGGCAGGCTTCGGCAAAGAGGGCGAAGGGGGGGCCGCATTGAGCGCAGCCATTGTCAGCTGATTGATTTTTTCCTGGGTGGTCATGGGGTGAGGATGAGTGAGGAGGTTGATCGATTTATGCTTAAGATTCTGGAATTGTTCAGATTTCCTGATAAATAACAAGTGTTTCCTTGTTACGTCATGGCGTGGGTGCGCTCCTGTCGATTTTGATTGCCAGTCCGCGCGTTTCGGCGGATCAGGCAGCATCTGCATCACCATGAATCCCCCCCGCAAACCTCACCGCATCCTTTTCGTGTGCTTGGGAAACATCTGCCGTTCCCCAGCCGCCGAGATCATTTTCCGCAAATTGGTGGAAGATGCGGGAAGGTCAGCGGAGTTTGAAATCGATTCCGCCGGCACCATCGGTCATCACGAAGGGACACCTCCCGATCCCAGAATGTGCGAAGCTTTGACAAAAAAGGGCTTCCCCATCAGCGGACGGGCGCGCCGGATCGACACGCAGGATTTGGAGAAATTCGATCTCATCATCACGATGGATGAATCCAATCTCACTGACGTCCGGAGCTTGGATCGGGAAGGACTTTTTCATTCGAAAATCCGCCCGTTCGTAAGCTTCTGCCGCAGCCACAGCGACCTGCGTGTGCCGGATCCTTACTACGGTGGCCAACGCGGCTTTGACCACGTCATCCGCCTGCTAGAGGATGGCTGCACAGGTATTTTGGAAGAACTTGGCTGATTCCTTTTCCTACCAAGAAATCACATCGTCCGAATTCAAATACGGAACGATTGCGTTGACCATGGCTGCGCCTTTTCCTTTTTTCCCGTCCTTGCCATAAGACCAGAAAACATAGGCTTGGTCTTTAGGCTTCGTCTCCTTGTATTCAGCTAAGCCCCAAGTGTTAAGGCGGCTATCATCTTGGCCGTTATTGAACTCTAGGAGTGGATAGTCGCTGCGATTGAAGGCATTGATCGCCACCATGATTTCCCGGCCCCATGGATCGTAAAGTTTTCCATCCTTACCCACGCCCTTTTTGTTATCCGGGGCGAAGGGAAAGGTCATGTAGGTCTCACCCCGCGGATTGGCAGCTTTTGCAGAGAAGCTTTCCCCTTTGTATGGATAATCCTTGTCTTCGCCGTTCAGGACGGAAACCAGATACTGATTGGTGTAATTGCCACCGGCATCGCCGTAAATAGTGTCCCAACCGGTATCCCTTTTCGATTGCGGTGTCGGCGGCTTTTGGTAATCCGCCACAAACATCGTCATCCCTACCTCGAAGTCGCGGAACTGGGCGATCGCCTGCACTTTGCGACCGCTTTCGATGAACCGGCTGGATCCCAAAAAACCCAGGACCGCCAAAACCGCAATGATCGAGATGACCACCAAGAGTTCGACCAAGGTGAACCCTTTGGTTTTGAGTTTCGGATGATATTTCATAGGGTCTATTGCAGATACTCTCACACAATAGATGTCAGAAGTCCACACAGCGGTTGTAAATAATTCAACACCCGATCCGCCGCGATCCGCGATTTTATTTTCCTCCGAGCGGCAATGTGTGGCCTTTTGTGCGTGCCCATGAGCCGCTCCGGAAAAATACACGCGCTGCTGTCCACTGCACGGGTGGCGAATATCCCAAGCGTGGTGAGCAACGTCTGGGTGGGAGTGGCGCTGACGGTGGCGACCAACAACCGGATGGGTGATCGAATTAAAATGGACATCCACGACGTGCCATGGCCCTCGGTATGCTGCCTGACGCTGACTGGGATCTGCCTCTATGCCGCAGGCAATTTTCTGAACGACTGGGTGGATCGGGATTGGGACAAAAAGCACCGACCGGAGAGAGCCTTGCCGACCGGGTTGTTCCCGCCGGCGCTTTATCTTGGGCTGGCTTTGTTGCTGGCAAGTGTAGGCTTGGGGCTGGCAACATGGGAAAACCTGCCTGCGGGAGTCGTGGCCATGGGGATTATCGGATGCATCGTCATTTACACGGTGTGGCACAAACGAAGCGCATGGGCGGTCGTCCCGATGGGACTTTGCCGGGCGCTGCTGCCGATACTGGGAGCGCTTGGAATGATGGAAAATCAAAGGAATCTGGAGAACATCATCGGGTATGCCATCGTGGGACCACTTCTCGGGGGCGGTTTGTTTTTCTATATCGTAGGACTCTCAATGAGCGCTCGCTGCGAATCGAAATCATCACCATCAAGTAACGAAACGAGCTTTTCTATCATCCTCTTCGTTCTGGCTGCAACGCCCTTGCTCTTCGCAGGGCTTCTGACCGGCCATGCTTCGTGGGCGACCATGATTGGAATCGCTCCCTATCTCGTCTGGCTAGGTCTTTGCCGAACGCTGTTCCGCAGACCGATATCAAAGTATGTGTCGGCATTGTTGGCCGGTATCCCACTGGTGGATTGGATGTTTTTGCTCCCATTTTCGCTGACCTCGTTTTTTCATGCTTCACCCACCATGCCTCAACATCCGTTGGAATGGGTGTCGCTGACACTTCCTCCCCTCGCCTTCATTGCCGCGCTTCTCCTGCAAAGACTCGCCCCGGCGACCTGATCCGGCTTGCCCCGTGGGCCATCCCGGGTATCACTTCCGCACTCATGAGCATCGCAGACAAACAAGAGCAGCTTCTCGAAGAACTCGCTCTCTTCCCGGACTGGACTGAGCGCTATGAATACGTCATCGGCCTTGGTAAAAAACTCTCCCCGCTCAGCGAGGCAGCCCGCACCCCGGAACACCTGATCAAGGGCTGTCAATCGCAAGTCTGGCTGGATGCCTCTAGCGATGGGAAAACCGTCAGTTTCACCGCAGATTCGGATTCGCTCATCACTAAGGGCATGATCGCCCTGTTCGTCCACGTGCTGGATGGCGAGACGCCGGACGCCATTCTAACAGCAGATATGGACTTCATTGAACGCTCCGGGCTCAAGGAACACCTCGCGCCCACCCGCGCAAATGCCTTGAATCTGATGGCGATCCAGATGAAAAAACGCGCGCTCGAGTTTACCTCCCCATCATGATCGCCTCCCTCCTTGAATTCAACTGGCTCGCCGACCCCCAAGCCTGGGGTGCCCTTTTCACCCTGACGGTGTTGGAAATCGTGCTTGGCATCGACAATATCGTCTTCATTTCGATATTGGTGGATCGCCTGCTACAGGAGAAACGCAAGCAGGGACGGCTGATGGGGCTGGGGCTCGCGATGGGTGCGCGAATGATCCTGCTGCTTTCCATCACCTGGATCATGAGCATGCAGAATCCGCTTCTCCACATCCCCATCCACTCCGCACTGTGGGACATGATGCCGAGCGCGAAAGAACACGCAGGCCAGCTCGGAATCTCTGTGAAGGACCTCATCCTGCTAGGTGGCGGATTTTTCCTGATTTGGAAATCGACGAAGGAAATCCATCACAGCCTGGAGGGCGACGAGGAAGCCACAATGACCAGCAGCGCAAAGTCCACTTTCGGCGCGGTGCTGGTGCAGATCGCATTGATCGACATCATTTTCTCCCTGGACTCGGTCATCACGGCCGTGGGCATGGTGAACGACCCGACACGCGTCTCACTGATGATGGTCGCCGTGGTTCTCGCAATCGGAGTGATGATGCTCGCGTCCGGCGCGATCAGCGGTTTCGTTTCACGCCATCCGTCGGTGAAAATGCTAGCCCTATCCTTCCTGATCATGATCGGCACGGCGCTGATGGCGGAGGCGCTCCACTTCCACATTCCAAAAGGCTACATCTACTTCTCAATGGTCTTCTCCCTCGCGGTGGAGCTACTGAACCTGAAGATTCGCAGCAAGACCCCGCCATCCCCGGCTGCGGAGATCTGATTACTTCAAATCCTGAAGGCGCTGGCGGCACCACGCAAGCCCTTCACTGTATTCCTCACTCTGCGGCCGTGAGGCGAGCAGGCTCTCCCAGACTGTGGATGCATCCTTGAAAGCTTTGGCCGCATCATCCCTTTTATTGGCTAACTGGAGCGCGTGACCCAGATCACCTAACAAATAAGCGCCCGAACTTTGCAACTGTTCCGGGCGTGGACCCGAAGTGGATTCCCCGGACTCAAGTGTTCCCAGCAAATCCCGGGACTTGCGGATCAAGGCGATCTCGCCATTGCGATCTCCAGACATCCCGAGCATCCGCCCCTTCTGCCACCATAACAAGGCAAGTCGATAGGAAACCATAGCATTGTTAGGATCTGATGCCTTGATCGCCTCCAGCATGCGTATCCCCTCGTCGAACTCCCTCATCGACTCCGCTGACAATCCCCGGTCGCGATGAATTCCCGCCATCAACCCGAGCTGAGCGGCCTTTCTCGCCACCGCCTCGGCGTTGTCGGGTTGCGCGACTAACAATTGATCGAGCAGCTTCGTAGCCTCTTTGGAAATACTCTCAGCACCCGTCATATCACCGGACAAGACAGCAGACTCAGCCATCGCTCCATAACACCCCGCCAGATCGAGCCGCAGCGTGACGTCTTCCGGTTGCTCTTTTAAAAGTTTCACCAGTTCCACCGATGCGAGTGAACGCACCTCCCGCGCATCTCCCAAACTGCCCATGCCTTCCAAAATCGTCGCAGATGACAGGTAACACGCCGCCAGTTCGGATCTCAGAATCGCAGCGTCCGGCCGCTGGTCAGCGATGCGGTTAAGGGTCTGGGTGGCCCGCAGCAATTGTTCCAACGCCTTTGTATCATCGCCCCGTGCGGCTAACAATTTAGCTTCATGGAAATCCAGAATGGAAAGTAGCTGGTTCAACCGATCACCATCCACCTCGGACTGTGGAACGTCCTCCAACGCCTTGCGGGCGGTGACAAAAGCGGGTGCGGTTTCGGGATCCGAGATGGATTGGCGAAGCAGCGCCAGCAACAGGGCGTCGGTTGCCATCCGGAATTTCAGCTCGGCATCCATCGGCAGCACTGCCCAAGCTTCGAGCGCTTCGGCGATGCGCCGTGTCGCGGCAGGCGCATCACCGGCAGCCAGTGAAATTTCCGATAACTGGAGTCGTATCCGGGCACGCTCATCCGCAAGCTCCGGATCAGCCGAAGTCCTTGTTAGGAAATCCTCGAAATAGCGCTCCAGCCGTTTTAAGCGCAGTTCCCGACCGTCGAGGGGCGGCAGGCGGCGGTGGCCTTTTTCCATGGCCCACGAAAACAAGCGGTCGCCGATCTGCCGTGAAGCTTCGAGCCTGGCAAGTGAAAGTTCCCTTTCATAAGTGAGCGCCTGTTGGGCTTCCGTCATTTTTTTCTCGGCAGCGGACTTCGTCAGCATCGCGGTTTCGCCTGCCGTTTTGAGTATCTGTAAATCACCGGTGCTTTCACCACGCTCCTTCAGGCGTTGCGAGTATGACAGTTGCCACAGCCCACCCAGCACCACCGCCGCAGCAGTTGCCACACCGGCGAAAAACAAAGTGCGCCATGCGCGCCGCTCAGCCCTGCGGCGCTGGTCGAGAAGAACCTCTCTTTCGGCATCGAAAGCCATTTTTTTCTCCACCGACTCAAAGCCAGCTTGCACCGCCATCATCGTGGCCGGGCGCTGGGTGGGATCGAGATGCAGGCAGCGCTCAATCCATTCCCGCAGGCCTGCCTCTAGGGGATTCCGCGCATCGTCCGGC
Organism: Luteolibacter sp.; assembly: GCA_039933825.1. Lineage (GTDB taxonomy): Bacteria > Verrucomicrobiota > Verrucomicrobiia > Verrucomicrobiales > Akkermansiaceae > Luteolibacter. The sequence goes on along the minus strand of JBDTNJ010000427.1, from coordinate 26,304 downwards.
CACGTCACATCCGGTTTAGATTCGAGATTGCGCGCCACTTTTGCGAGATCCGCTTGGATTCCCTCTTTCCTGGTTTCTCCAGCCGCCGGAGCCACGAAACCGAAGGCTTCATGACATCGCGAAAACTCACCAGTTAGAATCCGGTATGCCAGCGCGCCGAAGGAAAAAACGTCCCAGCGGTAACCTGCCTCGTCCAGATAGGTGCCTGAATCCATGAGCTGTTCCGGTGGCTGATAGAGCACCGCATCCGTGAAATTGAAATGCTTCACGCCGGGCATGTTCCCCAGCGCCCAGTCGCTGACCAGCAGCTCGCCGTCCGCACCGAAAAACAGATTTCCCGGTTTCAAATTCCCATGCGCCACCCGCCGCTCGTGCATACCGGCGAGCACCCGCGCGAGCGATCTCACCAACTGCCATGAGCCATCACCCGGATGCAGGTTGATCGACATTTGTAAACTCCGGGGCACAGGATCGGCGCCGTCAGTCACGCTCGCCAGCAGCGGCATCACCCAAAAGGAACGCCCCTCCGCGAAAGTCGCCGAAATCACGGGAAGCACTCCCGCCGGCCAACCACCGGCTTCCAAGCGCTTCGTCATTCTATCTAAAAGCCCGAGTGAAACGGCCGTGCTATCGAAAACTTTCACCGCTAATAATGTCCCGGCTTCATCGGTCGCTTGATAAACCCGCCCGCAACCGCCACTGCCAATCAGCTTACCTGCTTGTAACCCATCTACTTGTGGCGCTTCCATTGGCCCTTTTTCTAAATTACAAATCCCTCCGCGCCAACCCAGAAGGTGGACGGATATTAATTTTTGAAATGAAGGATTCCGCCTTATCGTATGGTCCGGTTGAGGCGGCGTGCCTCACCACCCCCATGACGCCATGAAACCCTGCTGCCCCGGCAATCCACTTGAGCGCTATTCATCCCGCCGCGAGTTCTTCTACGTTGGGCTTCTCGGCGGTCTCGGCCTTACGCTCCCGCAATTCCTGAGAAACCAGGCTTTTGGAGACACGAAAACCTACGCCACCCACCAGGCAGTGGCCCAAGGCATCATCCACATTTTCCTCCCCGGCGGACTCGCTCACCAGGAATCGTTTGATCCAAAACCGCTCGCTCCCGCCGAATACCGCGGGCCTTTCGGTGCCATCGACACAAAAATCCCCGGGATCCAGTTCGGCGAGTTCATGAAGGAAACCGCCCAGATCGCCGACAAGGTCACCATTATTCGTTCCATGTCCCACGGCGAGGCCGCCCACGAGCGCGGCACCCACAACATGTTCACCGGCTATCGCCCGTCGCCCGCGCTGGAATATCCATCGATCGGCTCGGTCATCTCACATGAACTGGGATCACGAAACGACCTGCCTCCATATGTTTGCGTGCCATCCGTCCCGAATGAATATGCGAACTCAGGATATCTTTCCTCGGCTTTCGGGCCCTTCGCCCTCGGCTCCAATCCCGAGCAGGGAAACTTCGAAGTCCGCGATCTGAATCTTCCGAAAGGCGTGGACGAGGCGCGCTTCAATCGTCGCAAGTCCCTGCTGGAAACCGTCGATCACCATTTCCGCTCGCTGGAGGAATCCGATTCCATCGCCTCCATGGACGCCTTCTATCAGCACGCCTACAAACTCATTTCCTCCCAGAAAGCCCGTGAAGCCTTCGACCTCAAAGCCGAGCCCGATGCCCTCAAGGACGAATACGGCCGCACGGCCGCAGGCCAGCGCATGCTGCTTGCACGCCGTCTCATCGAAGGCGGCGTTCGTTTCGTCTCCCTAACTGCCGGCGGATGGGATCACCACGACAACATCAAGGGCAATATTCAGAAGGAACTCCCCCAGACCGACAAAGCGATCGCCGCGCTCATCCGCGATCTCGAACGGCGTGGGATGCTGGAATCCACGCTTGTCATGGTCACCACCGAGTTCGGACGCAGCCCGAAAATCAACGCCACCGGCGGACGCGATCACTGGCCGCGTGTTTTTTCCACCATGCTCGCGGGCGGAGGGGTGAAACAAGGATATGTCCACGGCGGGTCCGACAGCCTCGGCGGCGAGGTTGATACCGATGGGGTCACCGTCGCCGATTTCGCGACCACCATCTACAACCAGATCGGCATCAACGCGGACAAAGAACTCATGTCCCCGGGCAACCGCCCGATCGAAATTTGCGCGGGCGGCGAGGTGCTGGATGCACTGTTAGCAAAACGGGCATGAATTCCGCGCTGTCCATCTTTCTCGCGCTCGTCACCCCGCTCGCCGCATTTTCCCCGGTGCTAAATCTCGTGGACCCGCGCGGCGGCCAGCGTGGGACGGAAATGGAAGTGCATTTTTACGGCGAGCGGCTGGAGGAAACAACTGAAGCGCTTTTCTACGAACCCGGCCTCGGTCTTTCCAATATCGAGGTCAAGGAAGCCAAACACGTCATCGCAAAAATCAATATCGCACCGGATGCCATTCTCGGCGAGCATTCCATGCGCCTCCGCAGCCCGGGTGGCCTCACCGAACTGCGCTCCTTCTGGGTCGGGCAATTTCCTAACGTTTTTGAAGTCGAGCCAAACGCCACCTTCGACACCGCACAGAAAATTGAACTGAACTGCACCGTCCAAGGCGTCGCCGCAAACGAGGACGATGACTACTACGTGTGTAGTTTGAAAAAAGGCCAGCGCCTGTCAGTCGAAGTCGAGGCCATGCGCTTGGGACGTGTGATGTTCGATTCCTACGTCGCCATTCTCGATCCGAAAAAATTCGAGCTCGCCTCCTGCGATGACACGCCACTGCTGCGCACCGATTCCTTTGCCTCCATCATCGCGCCGGAGGATGGCGACTACCGGATTCTTGTCCACGAAGCCGCCTATGAGGGCAATGAAAACTGCCAATACCGCCTTCACGTCGGCACCTTTCCCCGACCGAAAGCGGTGTTTCCCACCGGCGGAAAGCCCGGCCAAACCATCGAGTTCACCTTCATCGGCGATCCCTGCGGCCCGATCAAGCAATCTATCACCCTTCCTGCGGAGGCGCACGGCCGCTTTCCTATTTTTCCAATTCAAGATGGCCAATCCGCTCCATCCCCCCATTGGATCACCGTCTCAGCGTTGGAATCCGTCATGGAAATTTCTCCCAATCAGGATTTCAAGACCGCCACGCCCATGCCACCACTTCCCAGCGCCGCCCATGGTATTCTCGATGGCGATGCAAAGGGAGACTGTTTCAAGTTCACGGCGAAAAAAGATCAGAACCTCGTCCTCCGCGTAATTGCCCGCAGCCAGCGGTCGCCCCTGGACTCCGTTCTATCTATCCATTCTGCCGATGGTAAACAACTGGCCTCAAACGATGACCAAGGTGCCCCCGACAGCGTGATCTCCTGGGTATGCCCCGCCGATGGAGATTACGGCCTGAAAATCCGAGACCAACTCGGTCGCACCGGGGCGGACTTCACTTATCGGATCGAGCTCACTACCAAGTCCCCGGCCCTCGCCGCCTCGCTGCCCACCGTCGAGAGAGTGCTCAGTCAGAAATGGAAAACATTCCCCGTCCCACGTGGCAATCGCTACGCTGCTGTCGTGAATATCAGCAGGGAAAACATCGCCTGCGATTCTGTCTTTGAGGCGGGTTCCCTACCAACCGGAGTGACCATGCACGTGCCGGCCATCCCGCGCTCCATCAACAATTTTCCCGTCGTTTTCGAGGCCGCACCGAATGCCTCCGTGGCGGGTGGCCTGTACTCGTTTTCCCTGAAATCCACTGGCGACTCCCCGCACCTAACCGGGCAATTGATCGACACTATCAACCATGTGGATGTGAACAACGAAGGTGCCTATCACTCCGCCAGTTTTGATCGTATCGCCACTGCGGTGACCAACGAGGCACCGTTGATCATCGATTTGGAAACTCCCGCCGTCCCTCTCGTTCAGAATGGCACGCTGCCACTCAAGGTCCGCATCACCCGCAGCCCCGGTTATGCGGAAAAAATCAGCGTCCGTTTCCTCTGGAGCCCACCCGGTGTCACCGGCCCCGTCACGATCGACATTCCCGGGAATCAATCGGAAGCCACCTACGAACTCAATGCCAGCAGCGACGCCGCGCCCGCTGACTGGCAGGTCTGCGTGCTCGCTGAGGCAAACACCCCCCAAGGACCCATCCTTGTTTCTTCAGCGCTAACGCCACTCAAGGTAGCGGAGCCCTACCTCACCATGACCCTCGATCTTGCTGCCACCGAACAAGGCCGCGACTCACTAATGTTAGGTAAAATCGAGAACAAACACCCCTTCATCGGCCTCGCCACCGCCGAGCTAACAGGACTCCCGCACGGCGTCACTTGTCCGCCGCAATCCCTCACTCAGGATCAAAAGGAAATCACCTTCCCCCTCACCATCGCAGCTGATGCCACTATCGGAAAACACAACGCCATCTTCTGCCGCGTCGCAGTGACGGAAAACGGCAGTAGCATCCTCCATCAGACCGCCCTCAACAGCACCTTGCGCATCGACGCCCCGACCCCTGTCGCCAAAGCGGAGACCAAAACCCCGCAAAAACCCATCGATGCCCAATCCAAGGCGGGTCCGTTGAAGCCGCTCTCGCGCTTGGAACAACTCCGTCAACGGGCGAAGTAACTTCACCGGCAGGTGCAGCACTCCCCCCAAGGAATCAGGCCTCCTCGATCAACTCCGGGTCCACTTGTAGCGGGACGAGCTTGCGGAAGTGGATTTGCCCGACGCGGCGGCCATCCGTGCTGTTGACGCGGGCTTCGTAACCGAGGACTTCCAGCGTTTCGCCAGCTTCCGGGAAGCGCTCAAGCTGTTGGGTCAGGTAGCCACCGACAGTGGTGACCTCGCCACTTTCGAGGAATAGCTCGGGGACGTGACCAGCGAGGTCATTGAGGGTCATTGCGCCCTCGATAACGAATTCATCATCGTTGATCTGCGTAAACGATGAGCGCTCGTTGTCGAACTCGTCCTGAATATCGCCGACGAGTTCTTCCATGACGTTATCCAGGAAAACGATGCCGACGGGCGTGCCGAATTCATCGACAGCCATCGCCAAATGGGCATGCTCGCGGAGGAAAAACTGAAGTAGGGTGTCGAGCGGCATGGTATCCGGCACGATTTTCAGTTCGCGTTTGATACGCATGAGATCCGGGTCCGGCTCCTTGATGAGCTTGAACAAATCCTTAATGTGGATCAGGCCGATGGCGTGGTCGAGGTGACCTTTGACGAGCGGGAATCGGGTGTGCTTGCTGCGCATCGCGATTTCGAGGGTTTTCTCGAATGGTTGGTCGGCATCGAGAATGACGACTTTATTGCGTGGAGTCATCACGTCGCGCACCCACAGTTCGTTGAGTCCAAGCGCATTGATGAGAATCTCGCGCTCGGTTTCAGTGACTTCTTGGGATTTTCCGCTCTGGGTCACGAGCAGGGCAAGCTCCTCCGCCGAGTGGATGTGTTCGCTCTCGCTGATAGGGTCGATCCGAAAAACGGCTTTCAGAATCCAGTTCGCCGTGCCATTGAAAAAAATAATCACCCAATGGAATGCCTTGAAAAACAGGTGCAACGGACCCACCAGCGACATCGTGACCGGCACGGATTTGCGAATGGCGATGGATTTTGGAACCAGCTCACCCACCACCACATGCAGGAAAGTGAACGATGCATAGGCAAGGATCAACGAGATCCAATAGATCGCCTTATCCGGCATGCCGGTAAGTTCGAGTGTCGGATAGACGAGGGCTTTGACGAAGGGCTCGCCTAAGAAACCCAGAGCCAGTGACGAAATGGTGATTCCAAGTTGGTTCGCGGAAAGGTAGCCATCGAGATTATTGACGACGTGAAGCGCGAGTTTCGGATCGGAGCCGTTTTCCTTGGCGATGGCTTCGAGCTGGCTCGGGCGCACCTTGACGATGGCAAACTCGGAGGCGACAAAGAACGCATTGAGCAGCAGAAAAAACAAGATCCCCACAATATAGAGCATCGCCTGCCCCGTGGTTGGGAACTGATGCACTTCCGTGCTGGCAAGAAACGAGATAGCGGTATCGAAAATCACGGCGTCAGAGTTTTTCGTAAACGCCTTGGTCGCGACGCTGGAGAATGGTGAAACCGGCCTTTTTCGCATCGCTCACGGAGAGCGGCTTGGTGATCGTGGGCGTATTAATGCGCGAAATCACTTTTTTCACCGGATTTTTACAGAGCGGGCAAACCACTAGCGGTTCCCGGTCAATAGGACGTCTGAGCTCGAATCCGCGAGCACAGACGCGGCACGAGTGTTCAGGATCTTCGGGAGCTTCTGAAGCGTATTCGTAAATTGGCATAAGAAAGACGTGGGACGGGTAATTTCCGTCCCACGCCAGAAAATAGCGTAAACTATGCCAGTTTACCAGCTCGACTTGGTCACGCCGGGGAGCATCCCAGCAGAAGCAAGCTCGCGGAAGGTAATCCGGGAAAGGCGGAAGCGGCGCAAGAACGCCCGGCGACGCCCGGTGATTTCGCAGCGGTTGACCAAACGGGTCGGGCTCGCATCACGAGGGAGCATGGAAAGGCCTACATAATCCTTCTCAGCTTTCAGCTTGAGACGGAGTGCGGCAAATTTCTCGACAGTTTCTTTTTTACGCGCATTGCGTGCGATCCAACTTTTCTTAGCCATAATTCGGGGCGCAGGTGTTACGGGAAGCGCACGAGGTTGCAAGCCCAAAGTCGTCTTTTCTTGGAATTATAGCGTTTTTTGGGGTAATCCAGACCGATGATCTGTGAATTTCTTCACCATTCAGGCTTATTTCGCCTCCTCCCAGCGGGCATGGTTGAGCCGCCAACCGTCCTTTTCCTTCACCCAGTCGAAGGTGGCGTCGTATTTTCCATCGGCGGGGTTGTAGGTCGGGAGTTCGACGAGGCCTTCCAACGTTAGATCGACGGTGGCGTGGTCACCGCTGATGGCGACGGAATGGAACTTCACCAACTCGAAACGCATTTGTTTCGCCTGACCGCAGAGCCATGAGTAGGCTGATTCCATTTCCTGTCGCTCGAAGGTGCCGTTCGCTTCCGTGAGCGTCGGGTTTTCCAAAGTCACTTCGGAGGCGAGCAGGGCGTTGAGCGAATAAGTGCCCATCTGCCGACGCGCATTGCCGCTGCCGGGGCTCAACGTGAGCGTGCGGAGAAGCGTCTGGCTGCGCCGCTTGACGACTTGCACGGGGGAAAACCACCAGATCGCGAACGTGGCAATCATCACTGCAAGCAGCCCAATGACGGCAAATCTTTTCAAGGGGCTGTTTTGGGTTGGTTCGGATCGTAGAAAATCCGGATATCCGCCTTGTCGGTGCCAAGAAGCTGCTGGGCGCGCTTGAGCGCGGCGCGGGTGGACAGGTTCGGGTTCTGCGGGTTGGTGAGGAAGATATTGCTCTCGCCAGCGCGGCGGTCGCAGCCATCTTGCAAGGTAATGAGGATTCCCGATTTTTTCATGACCCGATAGACTTCACGGGTCGCGCCGGAAACAATCAGATGCAAGCCCCTTCCGCGCATAAAGAGGATCAGGTCCTCAAGCGCCATCACGCTCGTGGCATCGAGGTGGCGCGCGTTTTTCAGGCGAAGGATGATTGCCTGGATCGCGGGATCCGAGACGGTGCGCTGGATCTGCGTACGGAACAGCTCGGCCGCACCGAAAAATAAATCCCCCTCGACGTGGACGATTGAGATCGCGGGGATCGGCCGTTGGCGTTTCTCGCCCATTTCGCGGAGCTCGCCCGCTTCGTTAAAATCGTATTCTACCAGATAGGGCCGGCTAGCCTTGCGTAGGAATAGCGTGATTGAAATGGCCACGCCGATGAAAATCGCCACATGCAAAGGCGCTAACAAGGTGGCGATAAACGTGATCACTAGCACCGCAGCGTCGTCCGAGGTGGAGCGCAGGCAGATCCGGATGTGGCGGAGGTTGAAAAGCGAAAACGAGAGCGCAATGACAAGCGCCGCCAGCGCGGACTTTGGCACGTAGTCGATCAGCGGCACGCCCCAGCCGACGGACGCGGCGATCAGCACCGCGAAGGCCATGGTGTAGAGCCCGGAAATCATCGAGGCAAACCGCGTGCGCGCCCCGGATTCGTGATTGAGCATCGATCGGGTCAGCGAGCCGGACGCAGGCATTCCGCCAGCGACGGCGCTGGCAAAGTTCGCCATGCCCACGGCGAGCATGTCTTGGTTCCCATCGGTCCGGTCGCCGGTTTTAGACGCGAGGGTTTTCGCCATCAGTGAGTTTTCCAGGGAGGCCAGAAACGCAAGTGCGAACGCTATACTAATCAGCGCGGAAATGTCCCCGAAGAAGTCGACAGTAATCAGATGCGGAAATTTCGGCATCAGCTCCTTCATGGTGAAGGTCGCGAACGTTTTCACCTCCGCGAACGGGCCGATTTTCTCATGGATCAGCACGCCGAAAAGTGCAGAAGAAATCACCAGCACGATCCCAAACGCCGGCCAAGTGGGACGCAAGCGCCGGAACACGAGGAAAACTAACAACGTCGCCACTCCAACCGAAAGTGAGATCCAACTCGTGTGCGGCACCGCCCTCACCAATCCCACTAGCAAGCTGGCCAGCGTGCCCGACTTATCGTCACTCAGATAGGCCTCCACGCCTAGCAGCGACTTCAGTTGATTTGCCACGATCAGCACAGCCGCGCCGGAAATGTAGCCGACCAAGACGCTGCGTGAAACGTATTGCAGCAGGTCCGCCACGCGAAAAATAGCACCCGCAGTCGCGATCAGCCCGACGAGAAAAACCAGCAGCGGCATCAACTCGGTCGCCCGCTCTGCCAGATCGGGATGCAGCGAGAAGAAGCTGAACAGCACCGCCGCCGTCGCATTCGTAGGCCCGAGGATGGTGTGACGCGATCCCGCGAACAACGGTGCGATGAACGCCGCCACCGCCGTGCAGACGATGCCATAAACTACCGGCAATCCCGCAATCGCCGCGAAGGCGATGCCCTGCGCGATCGCCAACACTGTTACGTTCGCGGCAGCCCATGCGTCGCTGCGGAGTTTCGGGAAACTGTAGCGCGTCAGATCCTTCACGAATGGAGCCAGAGAGACGTGTTCGGAGGCGAAGAAATCCCGTGCATCACGTGTTGCTCTAGTGATCGGACGGGAAAATTTCATCGGATCATTTGCCCCCTACCTGAAACGCGCCCTGCGGAAAAGAAACAGACCTAACAAAACACAGGCGATGTTCGGCGTCCACAACATCATGGTCGCCCCGGCATCTGTTTTGAATTGGTTCGCCAGCAGCGTGATCATGAAATACCCGGTGCCAATCAAAAGGCTGATGACCAGCCCGCCCGAAGTATCGCGGCGGCGCGCGTTCAAACCGAGCGGTACCGCCACAAAAGCAAACGCGAGACAGGCCATCGAAAATGAATAGCGCCTGGTGATTTCCGAGCGAAACATCACCTTTTTGCTTTTGGTCAGTGTCGGATTTGTCTCGATTTGATAGAGAATCTCTTCATTGGTCATTGCGGACTGCCTTAGTTTTTTCGCCTTGGAATCCTTCAAGTCGATCAATAGCGGCTCGGCCTGCGCCGCATAGGCGGTCGAGATCTCGCCCTTTTCATTCCGCGTCTCGAAATAGGCATCCTCGAGCTTCACCCTCAATTGGCTCTTCGCTTGATCGATGGATAAAGCCGCCCGCCGTGCATGAACATAAGTCATGTCCGCTTTTTCATCCGGGACTTTTGATGTTTGATAGAAATGAAATCCCTCCACCCATTCATCGGATTTTCCTTCGACCAGCACCTTCTGGAGACTGTCGTCATCCGCTTTGAAATTTCCCTGCACCACACCCGGCTTCAGCAGTGAATCAGGATCGCGCGACGCCTGGTCGTATAACAGTTGGAGCGAAGAGGCCTTGGAGTAAGGCACCACGTGGATGTTCAAATATAAACTGGCCAGAGAAAGCAGAAAACCGATCACAAACACCGGCGCCGACAATCTCACCAAACTCAATCCGGCCACCCGGAAACTCGTGATTTCCTGATTGGTTGAAAGTTTCCCAAAAACCAACAGAACAGCTGATAGAAAACCCCACGGCACGGTGTACATCAGCGACAAGGGCAAAACCATCATCACAAAGCGCAGCACCAGGCCCAGCGGAGCTTTCTGATCCACCAACAAGGGCCGGATCTGCTGGAAAAGGTTGCCAAGCACCAGCACGATCCCCAATACCACGACGGCATACAGTGTCCCGAGGAGCACCTGTTTTCCGATATAGCGGTCTGAAATACGCATGGACTTGCCGCACTCTGGAGAAGCCGCTTCCAGCTGTCCAGAAAAGAGAAAACTGTTGATGTTCCTTGCCGGTGTGCCAGATCCGCCGCAGGTTCTGGCATGGGAAATTTTCCAACTGCCGAATGATCCTGCCGTCATGCCCGCCTTAACGTCATTCATTCCTCGCTTCACGCCTAAGGGGATGATCGCGCACAGATCCAAGGGCCCGGGCTGGTTTTACAACGTCTGCCGGGTCATCTGGCGCGGGGTTTTCGTCTGCACCATGCGAATGAAATCCTCAAGGCTCGACCTCGCTGAAACCACCGGCGGAATATTGATCGCCGTCAGCCACGTCAGCCATCTCGACCCCATTGTCATCAGCGCGGTGATCCGGCGAAAGATCAGTTGGATGTCCCGGGTGGAATTCCACCAACAATGGCTGATGCGCAATGTCCTCTATCACGGCGGGGCCTTCCAAGTGGACCGCTCAGGCGCGGCGCGGCCAGCCATCCGCGAGGGTCTGCAGCGCCTCGCGCGCGGCGAGGCTGTCGGAATTTTTCCGGAAGGAGAACTGGTCAAAGGTCTGGCTTCCGTGCTGCGCGGGGCTTCGATCAAACGCGGCGTGTGCCTGTTAGCCGCCCGCTCGGGACGCCCGGTTCTGCCGGTCATTGTCCTTGGGACAAACCAGTTGGGTCGCATCGGTCCTTGGCTACCGGCGAAACGCGGGCAGCTGTGGGTATCGGTCGGCGATCCCTTGCACGCCGCGCCCGAAAGCAACACCCGTGCCGGGAGAGCGGCCTTCGCCGCCCTGTTGGAAGCGGAATACGTCCGCCTCTACCAAGCGATGCGAGCGGAGTTTGATCTACCGGACATCGCTCCCTGATCTCCGGTTCGGGTGGCCAAAAACAAAAACGCCCGTCGACCTTTCAGTCAACGGGCGTCAGTGAATTTTCGCAGGTTCCGGGAAATCAAGCGACTGCCGCTGCGGCCATCCGCCGGATCTCACGCATCACGCTGCGGGTCTCATCCTGCCAGTGATCGAGCTTTTCTTTGGAAAGCTGGACGCGATCCGAAACAGCTTTCTCGAGTTCGTGGTAATTCGCGGATAGCTTTTCAACCAGTTCGTGCAGGGTATCCAAGGCGGTATGCGCATGGACAGTCCCCTGCTCGCGCACGTCGGCGAGGTGCTTTTCCGCCTTGCGGCGCGCCTCACCCATTTCAGCCAAAAGAATCCGGCTGTCCGGCACTTTGCGCAGTCCATCGGCGAGGCCGATTTTCGAGAGCGTCCAAATCGTCCATTTGCTCGGATCCCACTGCCACGGCTTCACGCCGTTGCGGTAGTCGTGTTGGAACTCGTGGTGATAGTTGTGGTAACCTTCACCAAAAGTGAGGAAAGCCATCACCGCGCTGTCACGGGCGCTGTGGCTGGTGGAATAAGGCTGTGTGCCCACGGTGTGGCAGAGCGAATTGATGAAAAAGGTGCAATGTTGGGCGACCACGATCCGCGCGATCCCAGCCAACATGAAGCCACCGAGCGCGCCGTGCCACGCATTCATGCCATGGAAATGATTCCAGAAATAGCCAAGCGTCGTCGGAATGACGATGCCCACGAACAGGGCGATCCAATGCACATAATTGTGCTGCCACATCACCAGCTTGTCCTTGCGGAGATCGGCCACGTTGTCCATCGGCGGCTCTGGATTGAGTTTAAAAAGCAACCAGCCGATGTGGGCCCAGAAGAATCCCTTGGAGATGTCATACGGGTCCTCATCGTGGTCCACGTGCTTGTGGTGGCGGCGGTGGTCGGCTGCCCAGTTCAAACAGGAATTTTCAAACGCACAGGCGCCGAAAACGAGGGTGAAAAATTTAACCGGCAACTTGGCTTTGAATGAAAGGTGCGAGAATAAACGGTGATATCCTACGGTGATGCTCATCATCGTCGCGGTGACATAGAAGAAAAACATGGCGAACTGGAACCAGTTGATGCCAAATTTAACGAGGTAAATAGGGACGCCGATCAGAGCGATCAGGGCCGTGCCGATAAGGAAGGAACTGGTGATCCAGTCCACCCGGTTGAATGGAATTCGATACATATTTGTTGGTTTTACAAGCTTCAGCAGCCGGATGTTTAACCGAACGGACGGTGCAATTGCGCACCGATAGCTGAAGGACAGGGCTCGATACACGAGTCCGAGCCCCTAAGCAAGCCCCCCTTTTTTTCAAATTCCTGTCGGGTTCTGTCTTGACAAGCCATGGCCAATCCCCCAATTACCCCGCCCCGACACATCAGCGGAACCAACCAAACCAAAACAACAATCATCGCATGCGTGGAGTGATCATGAAGAAAGGCGAGCCCGTTGACCGTGCTCTCAAACGCCTCAAGACAAAGCTTGATACCGAGGGTATCCTCGAAGAAATGCGCCGCCGCCGCGCATTTGAGACCCCTACCGAGCGCAAGCAACGCAAGCTGCGTTCCGCTTCCAAGCGCAACAAAATCCGCTGGCGCTACTCGAACGCTCCGGCGGTCCCGTCTGCCGATTCCGCTGAGTAATCTTTCCGGTTCCGCTATCGGGGAAATAAACGGGTGCCAAATGGCATCCGTTTTTTTGTGCCCGCGCGGGAATTGTGATTCCCACCGCTGGACCGGCGGATGAAGCTCGCATCAATGATCGAGCGCGTATTTCTCGGATGGGATGAGCCGTTTCTGATGCGGGCTATCGCCTGGCTACTGGAACGTCGGGATGAGCTGCCCCACCTGCTCGTCGTCGTGCCCACCGCACAAAGCGGTCGGCGGCTGCGCGAGGCATTGGCCGAATGCACGGGTGCCTTGCTCGCACCGAAAGTGGTGACGCCCGGTTCATTTTTAAAATCCGAGGACGCAGAAGTCGCCCCCGAATGGGTGGATCATGTGGCGTGGGTGGAGGTGCTGGAAGGCGTGGCGGACTGGACAGAATACGCAGCGTTGTTTCCCGAGAAACCCGGCGATGGCACTGACTGGGCGAGCGGACTGGCGCGGGAAATGGTGAAACTCCGGCGCTCGTTGCAGGAAAACGGCCTCACCCTATCCGTCGCCGCCCGCAAGCTGCGCGAATCCGTGGAGGCGGAGCGCTGGGCGGCGCTTGGCAGACTGGAGGACCTCGTCGAACAGCAGCTCAAATCCTGGGACTACAAAAGCCGCAGCCGGGCGCTCGCGGAGTGCGTGAAAATTCCGGCAGATCGGCCCCACATCGTTCTAGCGGGCGTCGCGGAAATGCCGCCTTTGGTCGAGAGGGCGTGGTTGGTAGGGAGCGGAAAAGTCACGGTCTTGATCGGCGCGCCGGAAAACGAAGCAGATGGATTTTCACTGATCGGCCGGCCGCTGGCCACTTGGGCGGACCGGCACTTGCCCTGGCCTGATTCAACACAAGTCACCGCAGATCCACGGCAGCAGGCAGTAGAGGCACTAAAAATTTTGAAGGAAATGAAAACCCCTTCCATCGATCTCGCATTGGGATCGGCGGATGCAGAGGTGGGCGCTGAGCTGGCACGGGCTTTCACCCGCGAGGGCTGGCCGGCTTTTCATCCGGCTGAAACAAGTGTTAGCCCAGGGCTCTCGCGCTGGTTCAAGGTCTGGTGCGAGTGGCTAGCGGATCCTACGCTCGCGACGATGAGCGACCTGCTATCCATGCCGGAAACCGGAATTCTCGTTAGCGGAAAACGCGCCCAAAAAGCGAAGCGACTCTCGGAATTGCGGAACCGCTGGATGGTCGCGCGCACCGAGGACCTGCACCGACGCGTCACGGCGGAAAATTTCCGCAGCGATTGGGAAAAGGAATCCGCCGAAGAACTTTGTGCCGCAGCCGACGCCCTTGAAAGTTGGCGCGGCAGTTTCCTGCACGATGATTTCAGCGGCGTGATGCAACGTCTGTTGGAAACCCTCGGACGCACCGGACCGATTACCGAAGAAACCTCGCTCGCGATGATCGAGTGGATGGCCGCAGCCGAGCCGATGATAGCGCGCGTCGAACGTGGCGCGAGATTCTGGATCGAGCTGATGCTCTCCGAGTTCCCGTCCCCCGCGCCGCTGCCGCCGGAAGGGCGCGTCATCGACGTGCAAGGCTGGCTGGAACTTTTTCACGAACCCGGCAGCCACCTCGTGCTCTGCGGTATGAACGAAGGCAAGGTCCCCGCCCGCAGCGGCGGCGAGCCGTGGCTGAGCGAGACAAGCCGCGAGCGGCTGGGCCTGATCAAGGACTCCGACCGCGCAGCGCGGGATGCTTTTCTCTATCAATCGATGATCGAGGCACGCCGCAAGGGTGGCCGCACGGATGTCATCTGTGGAAAATCGGGCGCCGGTGGCGAATCCCTCCTACCCTCGCGGCTTCTCCTAGCTGCCGAGCGGGCCGACTTGCCAGAGCGGGTGAAAACCCTCTTCCGCGAGATCGAGCCACCGGAAGCCGGCCTGCGCTGGGAGGCGGATTGGCAGTGGATACCACGCAGAGTCGATCCACCGAAGCGCCTGAACGTCACCTCCCTATCCGACTATCTGAACTGCCCGTTTCGTTATTATTTAAAACACGCCGTCCGCATGCAAAGCACGGAGACCGGTCGTGGCGAGTGGAATGCCCGGGACTTCGGCAACGTCGCCCACGAAGTGCTGGAGCGCTGGGGCCGCGATGTGGCGGCCCGCATTCTGGATGACGCAAAGTCGATCCACCAGTGGCTATCCGAGGAGCTCGACCGGGTGGTGATAGAGTGGTTTGACAAACGCCCACCGCTTTCCATCAGGATCCAGACCGAGGCGCTGCGCCAGCGTTTCCTCTGGCTCTCACAGATTCAGTCAGAGCAGCGGAGCGAGGGCTGGGAAATCGTCGATGTGGAGCGCAAAGTGGAGATCCCTGTGGGAGACGCCTTGATCGTGGCAAAGATCGACCGCATCGACCGCCACCACGAAACAGGCAGGCTGCGGGTGATCGATTATAAAACCGGCGAAGTCAAAGGCGTGGAGCAGGCCCACCGGAAAAAAGTCATCGCCTCCACGGTGCTGCCGGCGCATTACACCATGGAAGATCCGGTGATTTACCTCGGAGAGGAAAAAGGCAAGTCCGTGAACTACCGCTGGCACAACCTGCAACTCCCACTCTACGCCGCCGCCGTAAACGACCGCGAGCAAACGCTGCCCACCCCCTGTTATCTCACTCTCGGCGCCACCGAGTCCGACGTCGCCCTTCACGAATGGTCCAGCTTCGAAACCGCCGATCTCGCAGCCGCCCAAGCTTGCGCGAACTGGATCGCGGGAAAAATCGCCGCCGGCATCTTCTGGCCACCTGCGGAGAAGGTGACGTATGACGACTACGCCATTCTAGCAGCAGGGCGGAGCCTGGAGGAAATGATCCTCTTTGAAAGCCCGCCGCCTCAGCCGTGATACGGGCCCAGTGGGCAGGACACCTGAAGTTAGAGACAATCTAGTCCCCGCTCCTTCTCACAGTTTCCCCAGCCCCTTTCAGCGTGTCCATCGGAACGGGATGTGCTTTCAACCATTGATCGCCCACTGCGTCCGGATCGAGGTGTTGCAGCTGGACGAGAGCATGAAGCAGTGGCGAAACGGCTAAGGCTAATCAGTGGCTGGAGGCGTTATGGATTCCGTTTCACTTCTAGGATCTCCTGCCCAAGTGGAGGCAGTTGCAGATGCAAGGCACCCTCCTGCAGTTGGCGCCCCGTGAAAGTGCCCAACGGCCTGCCGCTCAACCGCGCGATCACTTGATAGACACCCCCTTCTGGCACCCAGGGTATGTTCACAGTGCGCTCGTCGGAGCCGCCGTTGCCCCGCAGCACCACCACGGCGCCGCTGCCTTCGGCGGTCAGTTTTCCCCACCAATGCCAGTCTTCATCGGTCGGCGCGGGCACACCGCTGAACTGGAAGTGCCGATAAATGCCATAATCGCGCTCCAGCCGTTTCACGAGGTCGAACCGGCGGCGATAGTGCGCGATGTTCTCCGGTGTCAACGAAGCAAGGTCGCCAGAATAAACCGAAGGCATTCCCATCAGCCACGAACAGACCTGCCGATCCTGCACCTCCGGGGGCAGACTTCCCTGCCAATTCACGGTGGCGGCGGCGTAGTATTCGACACAATAAAGGGGAAGGCCGCGGTGCTCATAAAAACGCTGGCGCGCATTCAGACAACCTCGCAAAAGCTCCTGGCGGAGCGCCTCGGGTTTCACCTTCGTCCCATCGAATTCGGCCACCCGGTTCTTTTGCGGACCCGATCCAGAGTAGTCGTTCGGCGGAATATGAAAGGCGTCGACGCTCTTGATCGCCGCTAGATCGCAGGGGGTTCCTGGCGTGCCCCAGTAAACCTCATGCGTTAGCTCCAGATAGATATGCGGTGCCCGCGAGCGAACCAGACGCTGGGACTCCAACAGGCCCCGCAGTCCGCGTAAAAGTGATTCCTTGAGGGTGCGGCTTTCGTTCGCCGCGTTGATGTCGCCATACTTGATGTTAGTAAGATCCTGCTTGAAGTAGCTTGCGCCGTAGCGGTCAGCCAGGGCCACGAGGTCGTTCGCGAGATACTTGCGCCAGGGGCCTGCGTAACTCATACCGAGTCCACCCTCGCCCCGGCGGACTAGGGGCAGGCTGAAGGTCCTCGGGAGCGCTTGTAAATCTTTGGTTTCTGGTGTCCGAAAGCACGACATCCAAAGGCCGAGCTTGAGTCCTTTGTTTCGGATGTGGGCGCAAGTGGCTTCGAAATCAGGAAATTTGACGATGGAGGGCTCGGCGGTTCCGCAGTCCCAGTTTTCGTAGCCCGCGCTCTGCGACCAGCCGCCGTCGATCAGAAAGCCAACAAATCCGGCGGCCGCGGCGGCATCAGCCATTTCCCTTACGATCGCATCGCTCACCTTCGGGCCGAAGTTGGACCACGAGCACCAGAGCGGCACCGGAGCGTCCTGCGGGCGTGCCGCCACGCCAATGACATTTTCCAAGTAGGCTAGGTAGGGGCCTTCCACCGCGCGGTCGAGACCAGTGGAAACGGACGAAATGGTCCGGCGGCTTTCACCGTCGAAACCGAAGTGAAAAATGGCCTCGGAATCAAAGTGCTCCGCCGGACCGATCACCCACTCAAAGTGTTCCTTTCGGTAGCCCATGGCACCGTCCGGCGACATCCCGCGCAACGCGGACGGAATCTCGCTGCCGAAGACGATGCCCCGGCTTTGGTATTCGTTCGAAAACGCCACCACACTTGCCACCGCGCCGCGTTCAGAGGGCGTTAGTTCGCTGCGCTTTCGGAACGACTTGGCGAGCGCGGTCTCGTCGAGCGTGAAGTCTTCGATTTTGAGCCAATGCGGACCATCGTTCGTGATCTGAATCCACTTGCGGATCGCGGGAAAGCCTGCGTCCACCTGATAGAAAACATCCACGATGACTCCCGCGAGCGGACCATCCTTCCGCCCCAAGAGTCGAAGATTGAGGACGCTGCGCCCGTTGGCCGCGTTCCGCAAAAGTGCCGGAGCCGGCTCGAAAAACTTCGCACAATTCGAGCCCTCGACCCGGAGAGGATTCAGCCAGCGCACGGTTTGATACGTCTGGGCGTGCAAGTCCTGCTGCACCACCAGTGCATCCGTCTTGTTGACCGTCGCATTCTCCTGCCGCACGCCAACGATGGATTCATCCGTGATGCCGCGCGGCTTTTCATCAGGGCTTGCGAATGAAAAGGTGAGCGCAAACTCGGAAATCGAACCGTCCAGCAGATTGGCTCCCGCGATGCGCAGAGCCGTGGAACGAATTCCACTTGGGCTCTGTTCCACCCGCCGCTCCAGCAGTCCTGCCCGGATCAGAGCACCAGCTTTGTCCACGGTGATCGTCGCGCCTGCCGTGCTGATCGTTGCCGGCGGAGCACCCGGCGGTGGTGCCAGAGGCGTTGCCTGCACCCATGCCCCAGCCAAAAATGCGGTTGGCGCAATCACGGTCGCAACCATCTGGGTGAGGGTTTTGTTCATCAGTTAGTTTCCAAATCCACCACGCAGCGGAAGCCGACCGTGGCGCATCGATCGATACCGGGCCATGCCAGCAGACACTTCGCCCCGAAGGAAACTTCCTGCGGGCCGCCGTCCATATACCAGTGCGAGCCGTGCGCCTGATAATACGAGCCGCCACGCAGAATCGCAAAACGGTTCACGCCGTCGGCGCGTTCGCTTTCCGTCCATTCCCAAGTGTTACCGCAGAGGTCGTAAATGCCAAACGGCGAGCGACCGGCGGGGAATTCCTTTACCGGCGTTGTGCTGGCGCGGAAGCCATTGCACAAGTTGCCCTGTGGTTCCGGAGCTTGCGCACCCCAAGGATAGGGCCGCCCATCGGTACCCTGAGCGGCAAATTGCCACTCCTCTTCAGTCGGTAACCGCTTGCCAGCCCATTTGGCGTAGGCTCGTGCATCGTCGAGGTCCACATAAACTACGGGATGATCCAGCTGCTCGACCGGAGGCACTCCGTCGCGCCAGTGTTTGAGAAAGTTCGCCATCACCTTCGGCTGGTAGCTGGAGGCTTTTAGAAACTCTGCAAACTGCGCGTTGGTCACCGGAGTTAGATCCATCGCATAGGCAGCGAGGACGATGTCGCTGTCCCGGTTGGCCAACGAGTGGAGTTTGGAAAAATTCTTTATTCTATCGGGCGTGGATTCATACCAGCCACACTCGCGGATGCGGAACCGCACGCTGCAAATGAACGGCCCGCCGGGAATCACCGCCATATCCTTGGGTGGTTGAGCGAGCGCAACCGCCCGTGTCGGGACCACGCGCTTGAGCTTCGTCTGAACGCTGGCCGGGAACGACGCATCCCAGATGGCATCCCGGTTAGAAATGCGCTGCCGATCAAGGAACGCAGTAAAGTCGCCCGCCAGATTCTCGCGCCGGGCCGCGACGAAACACCCGATGCCGCGCGGACGGATCGTGGCGCTCGCGGACTTCACCTCCGCTCCGGAGACTAAATCCCACAGCTGTTCGCCTGTTTTTAATTCGATGACTGTTAGCCCGCCTTGAACTTCACGGGTGGAGCGGTTGACCAGTGTCCACAGCCGGACACCCTCGTCCTCCCAGAGGCTCGCGTAAAGGTCTGCGGTATTTGTCGGCACGAGCGGAGTCCAACGTTCCCCCGCAAAAAGCGACGTGAAGCGCCGCTGGATGGGCAGCATGGACCGCAGGATGGATTTCTCCCGCTCACTATAACCTACCCAGGTGCCGAACACGTTGTCCCAAATCATCGTGCCGGTGCCATTCATGAATGCCGTCTGAAAATAGGCAGTGCGGTCACGCCCCCAGCGGTGGACGTGATGAAGCTGATGCCGGCGCTCGAACCACTTGTTGCGGACGACCCCGGGCACCTCGCTGTCCACGAAGCCCTGGCCCCACTCCATGTGATGATCGGTGATCCGCTCCAGCGGCAGCGCGATTTCGCCTTCTAGCACCACGCCGGGCCGCACCGCGTCGAGCTTCGACCGAAAATCAGCCGCACCCTGTTTCATCGTATCGAGAAAGATCCCGTCTACTCCCAAGGCCGCCACCATTTCGCAAATGGCATCCACATCGCTCTTCGTCTCGCGGCGGGTGTTAAGGTCCCACGGATTGTAGTCGATGTAGGAGCGCACTCCGGCACGGTGCAGTTCATCGACAACTTCACGAAGTCCCTTCAAGCCGCCGGGTTGATCACGATAGAAATCAAACTGGTTGCGATCATCGAGTCCAATACGCGGATAGGCGTGCCAGAGCACGACGCTGTCAAAGCCGCCAAAATCGCGCTGGCTGGCCGCCAGCCATTCTTTCACCAGATAACGTCCGGCTTCCGCATCATAAAACCGCTCGTCGCAGAGCATGAGGACATAACAGGCGTAGCTTCCCGGCGCCCAGGCGAACTCAGGTCGCTGATAGAGCGCATCGGAATAGTTTAACTCGTGGCGTTGCTTCGCGCGCCACTCGGCGAGTTGCTCACGGAACTGCGGCCAAAGCGCGGGGTCCTTGGGAGCCAAGATGAGATTTGTCTTGGGATCAAAAACAAACGAAGAATCCTCCACAGCCCACAGCGGCGGTGGCAACGAAAGCGCTGCAGTGCCGAGCGCAATTGTTTTCAAAAACGATCGGCGGGGTGTTGCGGGAAATGGATTCATGGTCGGGTTTGGCACTGGGATATTTCTAGGTTTGAGAAATTCAGGCAGCTCTAGGCAAGTCCCTCGGTCGAGTCCGCCTCTATCAGTCCATCACCACCGCCGAAGCCGAACTAACAAATCCAGCACAGGTGCCCATGATGATGGCGGCCTTTATGAGCGAATCAATAATTCAGTTTTTATACTTCATGGTGATTTCACGGGGGAAGCGATCGGGAGGGTGATAGTTTGAACCGCCGCGCCCTTTTGAAGTTTCAATTGCACCGTCTTGCTGCGTCCGGCGTGAGTAATCGTTACATCATAATCGCCATAAAATCCGCGCGTCGAGTAGGTGCCATCGGCACTGGTGCGGCCATCGGCATTCGTCCACCACGTTTTGGAAACGAGGTCCACCCACGCCTGACCCGCCGGAGTCAGCGTCCAGTCATAACGCCAGAGTGCGGCACTGGGTTTCCAATGCGCACCCGCCCAGAAACCCCATTGCACCATACCGACGACGGAGGGGGAACTGAAGATGGCCGTCGTGAAATCACGGGTGAAATTGGCCTTAAGCTGTTCGTCCGGCGTTTCAATATCGAACTCGGTAATCTGGATGGGATAGCCCAGTTCGCCAAAGCGATCCAACGAAGCAATGATTTGCGCCGGCCCGGGCGGATTGCCGCCAAAATGACCTTGTTCGCCGATCCCGGCAAGCGGCGCACCCTTTTCTTTGAAGAACTTCACAAGGTCGTAATAATACTGACTCGGGGAATTGGGCGCGCTTCCTTGAAACATGATAAAGTCGTTGTAGAAGAGCTTGACCTTAGGCGCACCCGCATGCGCTTCGCGGAACCAGTCTATCATCACATCGCGACCCAGAAGTTTAATGAGATCGTTATGAACGTAGGTTTCGTTGATGACATCCCACTCCTCGAAGCGATCCCCATAAATGGCCGTCTGTTCGGCGATGTGTTTGGTGACGGCAGATCGGAGCGCATTCGTGTCATCTTTAAACTGGCGCAGGAACGACGGAGTGTTCTGCCAGGACGGCCAGACCATGACGTGGCCACGCACGGCCATGGAGCGGGCATCGAACCAGTCTAACGACGAAAGAATGCGTTGTCGTTCAGCGGGCTTCTGCGCGTTCCAAGCCCTCCACTTCATCTCATTATCGAAAACGACCTTGTTAAAATACTTCTCCAACGTCTCGCGGTATCGAACGCCATTGGGGGATTTATCGTCCACAATGTGCCCCGAATCCACAGTCGTGCCCCAACTGAATGCATGACGACGCATGCGCACCGCCACTTCGGCATGTGCAATCGGCTTACCCTTCGTGTCCACAACGCGCAGATTGAAATCACCTTTGCGGATGCGTTCGATGCGTTCGGCAGCGGCGGCCCGCCACGGTGCATCGAGAGCTTCACCCTCGTAGGTGTTTACCGAATGAGGCAATTTCGCGATGTCGGCCTTGGGCCCGCAGTTAATCAAAGTTAGGCCGCCTACCTCCAAGCTTTGAACAGCACCACCAAAGCGTATCGCCAGTGTTGCCGCCCCCGCTGGCGCGTCATTTTCCATCACAAACGCAATGCTGGTCTCTATCCAATCCATGCCGCATGAAAACCCATGTTCCAACGGACGCACCTCCAGACCGGCCCCATCCTTCACCATGAAAGTGACTTCAGCTCTGGCCTCGCCGTTTTCCCGACGGCTTTGAATGCGGCGAGACTGAAACGTGACCCAGAGAACATCACCCTTGTGAACCGCCGCGTTGGTCTTCGCGTTGACGCCGATCTGCCAGACTTGCGGGCTGGTCTTGATCGTGGTGAGCCGCAGCGCTTTGGTAAACGGGCGGTCTGCCACCGTCACCTCCTCGATGCGCGCCGTGCTTTTGTCTTCAACATAAACGCCAGGCTTGAAAACCGAGACTTCAGCGGGGATCAACACGTCGCCTTGAGGCAGTTTGGTTTCGGCACAAGCCGGATTGGCGGACACGGCACAAGCCATCGCAAACAGGGAAGTGGCGAGAAATTTATTCATCGTGGTATTTTATGGGACTAACGGTCGAGACATCGATTCTTAATTACCGTGCGGACCGCGGGTTTCATGCAAAATCATTCAACTAACAACATATGGTGACCATTCGCGTCCGGCTCCGGCGGGCACAACCTGTTCCGACCCGAGTGGATCTCCTTGATGCTGTGGATGAGTTTGGCACGAGGGGCACTTTTATCCATATAGCCGCAAGCACCGGCTTCGCGAAAGCGGCGCATTTCGTCCACCCGTTCAAAAATCGCCAGCACAAGAACTCTGGCATTCGGGAAAACCACCAGCAGATTCCGTAACGTGTCGAGACCCTCCTCTTCGGGCATGCCGAGGAGGACGACGTCGGGGCGATGGATCCGATATTTTTCCAATGCGGCGGCGGCATCCTCGGCCTCGGCAGCGATTTGGATGTCGAGATCCAGCGGCAGAACAGCGGAAATACCCATGCGTCCGACGGCACTATCGTCGATTATCAGAATTTGAATCGGTGGTGAAAGCTTCATGATTCCCGCAAGTGCGGGACCAAACTAATAGAATGTGGCGGGTATTGCCACAATAGCCCGTTCGAGCGATAGGATTGAAGACCACGTGACCCGTGGGCGACCCATCCTCCTAACAATCGACATTCAGAGTTCCGAATCCGAATCCGCCGTCAGCGAGCATCTTTTCGTTCACGCGAATGTCGCCATTCACGATCAAAGGTTACCCAGCCCCTTCAGCCTCTCCAGAATCTCCGGAATCTGTTGGACACGCTTCGCCGTTTTCTTGCCGAAACAGGCGGAAAGCGCTTCCGGGCCGGTGGTAGGGAGGCTTGGGGACTTTTCGGTGGCGGCAGCGCTATCCCACGAAGAGCAAGAAATAGGACTTATGGGACTTATGTTTTTTTCCCGATTTCCGACCTCCGGCCTATTTGAATTTCGGGTCTTTCTCATTCCCAGCGGATAGGATGTAGGCGAAGAGATCGAGAAGCTCGTCCTTGTTGAGAGGGGTGAGCAAGCCGGGGGGCATCATGGAGACGTTAAAGCGCTGGCGGGACTTGACGTTTGCGGCATCCACGGTTGTGAGGGCGGCGGGTGCGAGGGCGCTGGTCATGACAAAGAGCTTGCCGTTTTCCTCGACGACGACGCGGCCGACGACGGTGCTGCCGTCCTTGAGACTGAGCTGCTCGCTGGGGTATTGGTCGCTGATGACCTTGGAGGGCTCGACGATATTTTCTGCCAGATCCTTGATGGTGAAGCGGCTGCCGACACCGGTGAGATCGGGGCCGCTGTTACCTCCTGCACCCCCGAAGTGGTGGCAGTTGATGCAGAGCTGTGAGGCAAACATGGCCTTGCCTTGTTCGAAGTTGCGGCCATTGAGCCCGTCCTTGCCGAGGGTGGCGATTTCCTCGGCGGTGTAGTTCTTTCCGGGGCCTTTGGGGGTGATGATGTTAGCAGGGGCTGCGGGAGAGACTTCCTGGGAAAGCTTGTCGAGGGCGGCGCGTTCGGTTTCATCGGGGACGCAGTTAGTGAGAGACTCCCTGCGAATGGTTTCGAGGAAGCCGCGGAAGCTGTTACCGCCATTCCATTTCGCGGTGTGCGGAAACCAGCCGAAGTAGGTTTTGCGCAGCTCGGGGGTCCAGCCGACCTTGGCCTCGCGCAGGGCGTAGGCGTAGGCGATTGCCTGGCGGTTAGGGAGGCTCCCGTGCATGTCCTCGACGGCTTTGGAGTAGTGGTCGTTGCGGGCGAGGATGGCGGCGGTAGTGATCGTGATGTCCGTGTCCTTGACGGTGTCAAGCAGGGGCACGGTTTTAGCGACGACACTGGGGGAGTCCAGATAGACGAGAAGGGAGACGAGTTCGCGGTTGACGAGCGGATCGTCGTTAGGAAAGAGCAGATCGAGACGGTCAGCGATTTTCCCGCAGATTTCCGGAGCGGGCTTACCCATGCGGGTGAAGACGAGCTGCCAGGCGCGGAGGTAGGGCAGCTGGAGTTCTGCGGGGAGCTTGGTGAAATCGAGCCTGCCGAGGGAGACGACGAGTTTCGGCTGGAGGGACTTGTCACCGACACGGGCGAGGGCGATGAGCGCCTCGATGGCGGCTTGAGGATCGGTTTCTGCGAGAGCTTTGTCCGCCCATGTGTCGGTAGGCTGGCGCTCGATGGCTTCGCGGGCGGCGTAGCGGAGGAAACGGTCCTTGCTGGAAAGGTATGGCCAAGCCTTGGCGATAGCGTCCGGTCCGGTGTTGGGTGCCTGAAGGGTTTCGAGGTTATGGCGGCGTTCCGCCTCGGGTGTTGGCGCGATTTCCGCAGCGGGGGCGGTGCTTTCGGTGCCGGTGTAGGTCACTCGATAGAGTGCGGACTGGCTTTTGCGGCCACCGATGGTGAAATACATGGCTCCGTCCTCGCGGCGGATGATAACATCCGTTAGTGGCAGTGGCTTTCCGGTGAGGAATTCCTCTTTCTCCGCTTTGAATGTCGCTCCATCGGGCTTGAAATGGATGGCCCAGAGGGTGCCGAAGGTCCAATCGAGGGCAAAGAGGGCGCGTTGGTATTTCGCAGGAAATTTCGCACCTGTGCCAAAGACGGTGCCGGTGGGCGAACCAGGGCCGATGTCGATGACGGCGGGCAGGGAGTCGGCATTATAGGCGGGCCAGCGGCCGGCACCGGAGCGCCAGCCGTAGTCGCCACCACTGACGATGTGGTTGATACGGATGGGCATGTACCAAGGCGTGCCCATGTCCCATTCCATGTCGGAATCAAATGTGAAGAGTTCGCCATTCGCATCGAAGGCGATGTCATAAGGGTTGCGGAAACCACCGGCGAAAAGCTCGACGCGTTTGCCGTCCGGGTCCATTTCACAAACATATCCGCCGGGGGCGAGGATGCCGCGGGCATGGCCGTTCGGATCCCAAAGGCGGGTGATCAGGTGGTCCTCGCCCATTGAGAAGGGGCGAGTAAAATCAATATTTTCCGGGGGCGTGGTGTGGTTGCCGTTGACGAACCAGATCGATTTTCCATCAGGACCGAGGACGAGGGCGTGGGTGCCGTGCTCGCCGCCACCATCGCATTTCCGAAGATACTCGGCTTTGTCAAACTGGTCATCACCATCGGTGTCACGAATGCGCCAGATGCCTTTGCCTGCCATTTCATTGATCATCACGTAGAGGCTGTCGAAGGCGTAGAGCAGGCCATGGGCGCCGCCGATGGGTTTACCATCGCTTCCGTTAGGGAGTTTCAGCGGCTCCACCTTGGGGTCTTGGTCGCTCCCGGCGGCGGGAAGAGTGACGCGGAAGAGCCCGCCGTATTGGTCGCTGGCGATGAGGCGGCCCTTGTTATCTTCGGTGAGTGCGATCCACGATCCCTCCTGTTCCTTTGGCACGGTGTAAAGCAGCTCCACCGTGAAGCCGGGAGCCACCTGGATTCCATCCGGCGCGGAGGAGCCTGGAGGATTCGGTTTCGCGCCCAGCGGGAGGGCGGCAAACGCGAAGGCGAACGAATAGGCGAAAATGGCGGAGCAATTCATGAAAGATGGTTTTCGGAAGCGATAAACGATAATGACTGCGCCGGTTTACGCCATGCGGTCGCTTCTCTTTTCACAACCACGCGTATGTACCGCTTGCTACCCGCAAAAAGGTACGATCCGGGAATCGGCTGCGCATCGGATCTTCAGGTGGAAAAAGCGGTGGTTTCCAATTTCCACGTGCGGCTACTTTTGATCCTTCAGCGGATCCAACAGTTGCCCGGCGAGGGTGGGCGGGGTTTTGGCATCGATGCCATAGACCGGCGGCCAATGTTTCGGCAGCCAGGCAGTGCCAAACAGACGATCGATCCATGGAAAGACCGCCGCGAAATTCCGGTCGCGGTTCTCGTCATTCGTGTGGTGCCAGTGATGAAAGGCAGGGGTGGAAACCAGCCATTCCAGCGGCCCCAGGCGGATGCGGACAT
>JBDTNJ010000426.1:0-12775 GCA_039933825.1 Luteolibacter sp. | reverse complement strand
TATTTCGTCACCACGCGCCTTTTCACGGGAAACAAATGGGGCACCGCGAACCCGATCATGATGCGCGACAAGGACTTCGGCGTTGTGCGCCTGCGGTCCTTCGGTTCCTTCGATTTCAAGATCGTCGATGTGCCTGTTTTCCTCAAAGAAGTCGCCGGAACGGATCAACATTTCCGCCTCGATGAATTCGCCGATACGATGCGCTCGCGGATTGTTAGTGTATTCAGCGATGCGCTCGCTTCCTGCGGCGTGCCTGCGCTGGACGTCGCTGCTCGCTATTCGGAACTCGGCGATGCGCTGCTGCCGCTGATCAACCCGGCGGTCACGAGCAAGTATGGCATCGAGATCACCAGCTTAATTGTCGAAAATGTGTCCGTGCCTCCCGAAGTGGAAGCGGCCATCGACAAACGTTCGAGCATGGGTGTGATTGGCAATCTCAACGACTACGTGAAATTCCAAATGGCCGAGTCCATGACCAAGGGCGGCGACGGCGGCGGCGGATCTCCCGCAGCCGCAGCTGGCCAGATGGCGATGGGATTTGGGATGGCTCAGGAAATGATGAAATCCATGCAAGCCCAGCCGCCGCCACTTCCAAGTGCGGCTGGTCCTGTTGCGGCTGGCGTTCCCGAGCTGCTCAGTCCGGAACAAGCCGCTCAGATCCTCGGCGTTTCGGAAGCGGATGTCATCGCGTCCATCGATGCCGGTGACTTGAAAGGCAAGAAAATCGGCAGCGCCTATCGGATTTCCCGCGCTGCCATCGATGCCTTTCTCGCTGAGTAATCCGCTGCCATGGCCGAAGTCAGCGCATTGAAAAAACATCCCTGTCCGGAATGCGGCGGGGATGCCGAATGGGACCCAGCCAAGAAGGCGCTCGCCTGCCCTTATTGCGGCACCATCGTGCCGTGGTCGGACGGCGAGGACCCGATAGGAGCCGCCATCGTTGAGCACGATCTGGAAAATGCGCTCTCCTCGGTCTTGCCCGAAGGCCGCGGCCTGCGGGCTGAGAAAAAATCCGTGAAATGCGAGAGCTGCCAGGCCATCAGCATCTTTGATCCCGACCGCGCCGCCCAACGCTGCGACTTCTGTGGCTCCCCCTCCATCGTGCCGATGGACGATCTCAAGGACGCCATCACTCCGGAAAGCCTGCTGCCCGCCGCCATCCCATCAACACAAGTTAGAGACCAGCTCCGCACCTGGTATGGCAGCCGCTGGTGGGCCCCTAACAAACTGAAACGCGCCGCTCTCACCGATACCATTCACGGGATTTACCTACCCTACTGGACCTTCGATGCCCACGTCGACGCCTACTGGACCGCCGAAGCTGGTTATCACTATTACGAAACCGAGACCTACGAAGACTCGAACGGCCGAATCCAAACCCGCCAGGTCCAGCGCACCCGCTGGGAAGATGCCGCAGGACAATTGTCGCACTTTTTCGATGACGATGCCGTACCCGGAACCGTCGGCGTACACACCGATCTATTGAGAAAAGTGGAGCCCTTCCCCACCCTCACCGATCTAAAACCTTACCAGCCCGCCTACGTCCGTGGCTGGACAGTCGAGCGCTATCAGGTCGATCTCCGGCAGGCTTCGGAAATGAGCAAGCAGCAGATGGATGCCACTATTGAGCAACTTTGTTCACGCGAAGTCCCCGGCGATACCCAGCGCGGTTTGCAAGTCCAGTCCGACTATCAAGGCCGCACTTTCAAGCACATCCTCGTCCCCGTATGTCTCACAACTTACACTTACGGCGCGAAGTCCTACCAAGTCGTCGTCAACGGATACACTGGCAAAATGGCCGGCGAGCATCCACTGAGCTGGGTGAAGATCACGTTTGCCGTAATGGCAGCGCTGATCGTTATTTTCATATTGTTCGCGCTCAACCAGCGCTAACAGGACCGCGGAATTCATTCCGCCTGAATGCATTCAAAAAACGTCCGGGCGGAATGAATTCCGCGCTCCGGCTATCCGAATCGCCGCCGGATAGAGGCGGTGCTCGACCACCTGAATCCGCGCGTGCAGTGATTCCGCCGTGTCATCGGATAAAATGGGCACGCTTTCCTGGAGGATGATCGGGCCGGTGTCCATGCCCTCGTCCACGAAATGCACCGTGCAGCCCGCATCGGAAGCTCCGGCGTCCAGCGCTTGTTTCCATGATTCCAAGCCGGGGAACGCAGGCAGCAACGACGGGTGGATGTTGATGATGCGCTCCGGGAAAGCATCCAGCAGCGTGCGTTTCACCAGCCGTAGGAAACCGGCGAGACAGACGAGCTCCACCCCAGCGGCCTTCAGCCGTTCGGCCGTTTCCGCCTGGGCTTCCTCGGGGAACTTCGTCTTGAATCCCCGGCAGTCGATCACTCCGGTTTCGATGCCCCGTTTCCTCGCCCGTTCGAGGATGAATGCCTCCGGATTGTCCGAAAGCACGAGGCCGATCCGCGCGTCGAGCGTGGCCGCATCGATCGCATCCAGAATCGCCTGCATATTTGAACCAGAACCAGAACCAAGAACGCCGAGAACCATGCCCTTGGTTTAGGTCACCCAATCGCCCTGCCAAGCGCAAAAGAGTGTTGAGAGTCCGGGGTTGAGAGTTGAGAGTCGGAAAGAAATTCCACTTCGCTCTCAACCCTCAACCTCGGACTCTCAACTTCCCCAGACTTGGCACTTGGAAAAATCCGCTTTCCCCGCTATCAGACAGCCCATGCACGACACCCGCATCGACGCTCTCGCCCGCCAACTCGTCCGATACTCAACTTCGCTCAAAAAAGGCGAAAAAGTCCTGATCGATCTCCACGACGTCCCGGATTCCATCGGCCTCGCCCTCATCCGCGAGACCCGCGCAAAAGGTGCCTTCCCGTTCCTTCGCATTCACCAAGGCCGCCTCACCCGCGAAATGCTGCGCGGTGCCGAGGAAGACCAATACGCCATCCTCACCAAGCACCTGCTCGCCGAGATGAAAGACATGGATGCCTACATCGCCATCCGTGGCGGCCACAACATCGCGGAAACCTCCGACGTCCCGGCGGAACGCATGCAGCTCGCCATGAAACACATGCGCCCGGTCCTCGATCACCGGGTGAAAAAAACCAAATGGTGCGTCCTCCGTTGGCCCAGCGCCTCGATGGCCCAGCAAGCCGGCATGAGCACCGAGGCCTTCGAGGATTTCTACTTCAAAGTCTGCCTGCTCGATTACAAGGCGCTCGTCCCCTCGATGAATGCCCTCAAGAAACTGATGGATAAGACCGACCGCGTGGAACTCATCGGTCCCGGCACGCATTTGAAATTCTCCATCAAGGACGTCGGCGCGATCGTCTGCGGCGGAAACTATAACATCCCGGATGGCGAAGTTTTCTCCGCCCCCGTCAAGGATTCCGTGAAAGGCCACATCACCTACAACGCCCCCACCATCTATCAAGGCATCCCGTTCGATGGCATCCGCCTGGAGTTTTCCGAGGGAAAAATCGTCAAAGCAGAAGCCGGTTCTAAAACCAAGGCCCTCAACCGCATTCTCGATACCGATGCCGGCTCGCGCTACATCGGCGAGTTCGCGCTCGGATTCCATCCGGTCATCCGCGAGCCGATGCGCGACATCCTTTTCGATGAAAAAATCGCCGGCTCCTTTCACTTCACTCCCGGCCAAGCCTACGACGACGCGGACAACGGCAACCGCTCGCAAGTCCACTGGGACATGGTGAACATCCAGAGAAAGGACTACGGCGGCGGCGAAGTCTGGTTTGATGGAAAGTTGATTAGAAAAGACGGTGTCTTTCTCCCTAAAGCATTGGAAAAACTCAACGGCTAGTCTGACGAGAATAGGTCCTATATGACCCATAAGTCCTATTTTTAAGTTTCATCTGGGGAAGTGCATGCTACGACTCCCGCATGAGCAACACCGCCACCCAGCTTCCCGAGGACATCAAAACCGCCATGAGGGCCAAGGACAGCATCGCGCTGAATGCCCTACGCGCGCTGAAGAGCGCGCTGATGAATGCCGCCATCGAAAAGGGTAACCTGAGCATCGTGTTGGAGGAGGCTGAAGTCATGGCCGTGGTGCGGAAACAAATCAAACAGCGGGTGGACTCGATCGAGCAGTTTGAAAAAGCAAGTCGCCCGGAACTGGCAGTCACCGAAAAGGCGGAAATTGAGATTCTCTCACGCTATCTGCCCGCCGCACTAACCGAGGATGAGCTGCTGGCCACGATCGAACAAGCGGTGGCGGATACCGGAGCCACCGGCAAAGCGGACATGGGAAAAGTAATGAAACGCGCACAGGAACTGGCAGAAGGTCGGGCGGATGGCAAACTTCTATCCGCCGCCGTGATGAAGCGCTTGGCATAAATAGGTCCTATAAGACCTATCGGACCTATCGCACCTATTCCCTTCTGCCGGGCCGCCGGAAAAGCTCACTCGTGCAAATACGCCCTTGGCTGATAGATCCACGCAAAAGGAATGAAGGTGATGGTGGCCGCCAGCACCAGCCACGTAAAAAATCGAAAGTAAGCCGCCCCTTCGAGTTTCGTCTGGCCACCGATGAACTCGGTTCGCGAGAAACCGCCTTCCGAAGTTTTTTCCACGATCCCGAGCGCCGCCTTGCGGCGAGCCAGCCAGGTGTCCGGAGCTGCGCTGGTGGCCGCGCTGATTTTCTCCAGGATGATGCCTTGGTCCCACTGGGTTTTCAGAATGCGGTCCGGTCCGGCGCTGGAAATCCGGGCGTGGGTGGAATCAATCAGATCATAAACCAGCGGACTTCCCCACTGGTCCTTGGCCCCACCTAACAAAGATTGTCCAGCTTCGGTGCTGGGAAAATTCCCGGTAGCGTTAGCTTCGATCTCCGCCGCAGAGGCTTGAAAGACCCCGCGACCGGGGATCTCGATGCTATCGAGCCTGCCGTTTCCACAGCGGGCGACGATGTCGTCGTCCGGAGAAGTGGAATATCCTGGGAGAACGACTGTCCGCGGCGAGCTCTGCCAGTCAGGAGGAAGTTTGCGCGTGGCCTGCTCGAACTGCTGCTCTGCCGGAGACGCAATGGCGATGGAATGGTTCACCTGCGCGGTGAATTGGTTCCCGCCCCAAACGGAGAGCCAGAACAAAGACATGAGCCAGGATTTCATCGCCTTGGGGGCCTGGGTGTAGGCGAATTCCAAGCCCACGATCGAAACCATGACCTCCGACGCGGTGATTAGGACGAAGGCGAGAATCTGCCAGCCGATCGACGGGCGTTGGCCGGCATCGATCCAGGTTTGAATGAGCGTGGTGAGGCCGAACGAAACCGCCATGAGCGCCATCCCGATGCCGATCTTGCGCAAGGGCGTGAGTGAAAAAAAGCGGTCAATCGCCGGATAGATGATGAAGGTGAACAGCGGGATGAAGACGAGGATAAGGATCGGATTGACCGCCTGGATCTGGGATTCCAACCAGGTGATGCCCATGAATTTCAAATCCATCTGCTCGGCCTGGAGCACCCACGACGAGCCTGTCTGATCATAGAGCGACCAGAAAACCGCGATGAAAACGAACAACGGCGCGAGTTTCCCTAACGCTATCATCCCTTCACGGGAAAACACCTCGCGGAAAAATCCCAGCCCGGATGGTGGGATGTGTACGAAACGGTGCCGCCCTAACCAGAACATGAAGGTTGCGATGGCCATCAGCCCGCCGGGCACGCCGAAGGCCCAGTGCGGCCCGTAATGCTCCAACAACCAGGGCGTGAGAAGCGTCGAGAAGAATGATCCGAAATTGATCGAAAAATAGAACCAATTGTAAATCCTCGGGATCAGGTGATAGTTTCGTTTCCCAAACTGATCACCGACGTGGGCGGAGACGCAGGGCTTGATTCCGCCGGAGCCGATGCAAATCAGAAGCAGTCCAGATAACAACCACCCCTGTGAATTTCCATACGACCCCATGCACGCGAGCGCCGCATGGCCGAGGCAATAAACGATGGAAAGCCAGAGGATGGTCCGGTATTTCCCGAGGAAAATATCCGCCACCAAGGCACCAGCCAGCGGCGTGAAGTATACCCAGCTGGCGAACTGGTGGTAATACTCCACTGCATGCGTGCCACTCATGGATCGCCCGCCGCTGCCATCCATGAACGCAAGATACTGCGCCATGAAAACGACCAGGATCGTCCGCATCCCGTAGAAGGAAAAGCGCTCAGCCGCCTCGTTGCCGATAATAAACGGGATGCCCGGCGGCATGCCTGCAAGATCAGCCGGAGAAGTGCGGTGGGACATTCGGCGGATCATCTTGAGCACCCGCTCCGGTTTCGAAAAGCCAATATGAAGGTGGATCACGCGATGACGAACCCATTTGAACGGCTGCCTGAATGGAGGAAAAAGCCGAGATGCTCGTTTCACGCTCATTTCCTCGGCAGAGAATCCCATGTTTTTTCCGGATTCCGTGTTTTTTTGGTTTGACAGAAATTATGGGTAGAGTTAGGAAGTCATCAGCTCGGTGTGACTTTCCTCCGATTCAGCATCCAACAAAATTAAAAATCATGAAAACAATATCCCAATTATCGATGGCTCTCGCAGGATTCGCTATTGCCGCTTCCGCAGCACAAGGCCAAGGAGCGCCAACGCTCGAACACAAGGCGACTCTCGCCCTTACACTTGCCGGCCAAGGTGATTACTCCGAGAAGGTGTCTGGAGAGGCGCCTAAAACGGTGACAGTGAATTACAAAGCCGCCATCGAGACTTCGAAACTTTCCAACAAAGAGCTCTTGCTTCTCATTGACGACAATATTCCCGGCGGCCTCCCAGGTGGCATTTCCGGCTGGTCGATCAGCATTTTCAGCGAAGACGGCGAACTACAAGCCGCCTTTCTTACCAAGAAAGGCGCACTGCCTATCCAAATCGACCAATATCTTGATATCAATACAGAGGGCGATCTCCACGGATATAAGGGCAAGACAGTTACCAAGTTCGATCCAGCTTCCGAGACTACGACTGAATCTTATTCCTTCAAGGGTCTTGCTTCCATCGCCTCCAGTGAACTCGATGGCTACAACTTCGGAACCCAAGGGCTTTACATTGGTAACGGCACTTATAATGGCGACTTCGATACCTTAGGAGCTTTCAGCTTCTCGAGCATTCTCGGAATCCTCAAGGGCGGCGGTGATTCATTGGAAGAACCTTTCGATAATTCCGACCTCTCCGAGGGTGGTGATTCCATCATCGAAGGCTGGATCAAGGCGACATCAGGCAAAGTCTTCACTCCGCCATCGGCTAGCTGAACTCGATATTCGACATTCAAACATCAAACCATCAACACTCCGGTGTTGGTGGTTTTTTGTTGTTTTGCCTTCGCGCACCGCCGTAAAATCAACCCATGAAGAAGACCCCAACAAGTATTCTGTTAGCTTGCGTTTTGTTAATCGCCGCTATTTGGGTGGGCTGGCATTCGTTTTCCAGCAATGCATCCAGTATCTCGCAGAAGCCTGAGACCCATCTCGAAACACATCGGCCTACAGCTCCGGCGGTAAAGCCCGCACCTCTATCCGTCCCCAAAGCCGCGCTCTCGCCTGCAAGCCCCGAAGCCGCCGCCGCCATCGCGCAAGCGAGAGAGGCCGCCATCGATCAGATGCACGATGCCGCAACCACTTATGATAAGGCCCAGCTTCCTGTCATCCAACCTTACCTGGTCGATCCTGATCCAGAGCTCCGGGCCGCCGCCGCCGATTGTATGATCATTCTGGGAGATGCCTCGGCCGGCCCGATGCTGCGCGAGGCCGCCAAAAAGATGGATTCGGCAGAAGAAGCAAAGGACCTCGAAAAGAAGGCGGATTACGTGGAATTACCGCCGATCGATATCAAAAAAGCCTCAAAATTGTTTAAAAACGGAGGCATCAAAGCACTGGCCCCCCAGAAATAGTGGATGGATGAACATCGCCCTCTCGCAGCGGCACCGGGGCTCGTGGATCGTATCATTTCGCCGACTCACGCTAACCCATTTCGTCCGGCTGAAAAGGACTTTCGGACGAGTTGATCCAGAGTCGGGGTTTTTCACCTTTTTTGCATTTTTTGGTTGTCATCTATCATGCTAGCTGCCAGTCTGTCCTCGTTATGAAAAAACTATTTGCCATATCTCTTCTCGCTTCGCTTCCAGCCTTCGCCGGAACTCCCACTCCTGTTGCCAGCGAGCCAGCCCCCCAGTCTGACATGTTAACATGGTTTGCTGGTGGTTCCGTTGGCTATCTGACGGATTTTGAGGAAGCCATGTACACTGCCCACGTCGGAGTCGATACCTGCTGGAAACTCGCCGGTTTTGACATCGCCTTCTTCGGTGAAGTCGGCTACACTGAAAAAGACGAAAGCTGGGGCAGTGTCTCGAGCACCAGCACCTACAGCAGCAACATCAGTCCTTTCCCAGGCGGATCCAACTCGATCGGTGATGCAGAAAGCTATTTGTCCAGCTCAACGACCCGGCTTCAAGGTCCGACTTCCTTCGATCTTGCCATCGTGCCGATCACCGGTAACATCAAGTTTGAACGTGCAATCTCCGGTAACCTGAATGCCTACTTCGGCGCAGGCTTGGGCCTCGCTTACGTGGACTTCTCCGCAGATGCACCAATCGGAAGCTTTTCCGAAACGGATTGGGTTTTCGTCGGTCAGATTTTCACCGGCCTCACCTACAATGTGAACCCACACTTCGAAATCTTCGGCGGTGCCCGCTGGATATATCTCGATGACATCGACGTCAACGGCACGGGTGTCGGCGGCAAGCACATCAGCGGTTCAGTGGACCTTGGAGATGACTTCCTCTTCGAACTTGGCGCACGCTACAACTTCTGATTCTTAAGCTCTGGAGTTTTTAAACCATCAGGCCGCTTGGATCGCTCCAAGCGGTCTGATTCGTTTGGACCCGGATGAATCTCACCAGCGGACCGCCGCTGCCGCCCAAGTAAGGCCAGCACCGAAAACCACCATGACAATGTGTTCGCCACGTTTGAAGGCACCGCTTCGGTTTGCTTCATCCAGCGCGATGGCCACCGCTGCCGCAGAGGTGTTTCCATATCTATCGAGATTCACGAAAACCCGCTCGTTAGGCACTGCTAGGCGGTCAGCAATCGCATCGATGATCCGCAAATTCGCCTGATGCGGAATCACGCAGGCAATGTCTTCCGGCTGCAGCCCGGCGCGCGAGATGACTTTTTCCGCCGCCTCCTTCATGCGGTTCACCGCATGCTTGAAGACCTCCTTGCCCATCATGGTGAGCGTGTGAAGGTGATCATTCGCATTTTCCCTAGTGATCGGGCAAGCCGTGCCGCCACCGGGGATATTCAGAAGATGAGTGAGGCTGCCATCCGTGCCCATTTCAGTGGCAAGGATCGAGCCCTCACCCGGCTCCGAGCGCCGCAGAACAGCTGCTCCCGCACCATCCCCGAAAAGCACGCAGGTCGAGCGGTCATCCCAATTGGTGACGGAGGAAAGCTTCTCCGCGCCGATAATGAGGGCGTTTTTGAATGCCCCATCGGAAATGAGCCGCTTGGAAATTTTCATCGCATACAGAAATCCCGAACACGCTGCGGAAATATCGAAGGCCACGGCCTTCTTCGCACCGAGCGCCTGTTGCACATAACACGCCGTAGCGGGAGTTGGCGTATCCGGCGTGATCGTGGCAATGATGATAAGCTCAACGTCTTCCGCAGCCATCCCTGCCTGCTCCAACGCACGCCGGGCAGCGTGAGTGGCCATATGTGAGGTGAACTCCCCCTCCGCGGCAATGCGGCGCTCCTTGATGCCGGTGCGGCTGGTGATCCATTCGTCGCTGGTGTCCACCAGAATGGCGAGTTCAGCGTTGGTGAGAATTCTTTCAGGCACGTAACTGCCGGTCCCTGCGATACAAACTTCAATGGCGGACGTCACTTCACTCATGCGGCGGGAGATTGGAACCCACCGGCGGTCCTCACAAGCGCGAAGTTGGAAGACTGCGAGGTATCGATCAACGCCCGGCGACCGCTCCTGCGGCAATCGCGGCCAATGCCTCCTCGATCCGCGGATTCACGCGGGTTTCCACCGTTTCGAGCCCCACCCGGATGGCATTGCGCACCGCCAGCGAGGATGACGAGCCATGAGCGATGATCACCACACCGTTCACACCTAACAAAGGACTACCGCCGTAAGTCTCGTAACTGCTTTTTTCCTTGAGCGCCTTGAAGGCACCATTGGCAAGCATCGCCCCGGCAATGCGCAACGGGTTGCCCTTGATTTCGGTTTTCAGCCATTTAGAGACCGCCTTGGCCGTGGCCTCGATGGTTTTCAGCATGATATTGCCGACGAAGCCATCGCACAGCACCACATCCAATTCCGTCTCGAAAAGATCGCGGCCTTCGACGTTGCCAACGAAATTGATGCCCGGCGTTTGCTTGAGCAGTTTGAACGTTTCCTTGGTGAAAGCGGTGCCTTTTTCGTCTTCTTCGCCATTCGACATCAGACCCACTTTGGGCTCTTTCACGCCGAGGACGCCACGGGAAAAGGCGGTGCCCATCACGGCGTAAGCCACGAGGTGCTCGGGTTTCGCCTCAGGGTTCGCTCCGGCGTCCAGAATGTGGCAGATCCCATATTCATTGGGTAATGCGGAGGCGA
Source organism: Luteolibacter sp. (assembly GCA_039933825.1). GTDB lineage: Bacteria > Verrucomicrobiota > Verrucomicrobiia > Verrucomicrobiales > Akkermansiaceae > Luteolibacter. Next base: position 2,189 of record JBDTNJ010000426.1, on the reverse strand, counting down.
TGCCCGCACGATCCACACCTGGCAGCGTGCGGAGCTTCAAGGTCGCCGCAGCCACCGCTCCTCCGGTGTTTCCAGCGGATACAAAGGCGTCCGCACTTCCATCCTTCACCATTTCCATGGCGACGTTGATCGACGAAAGCTTCTTTTTACGGACCGTCTTCGCACCCGGCTCGGACATGCCGATGGTCTCCGGTGCGTGCACGATGCTCACCCGCGAGTCGGTCAGGTCCAGCCCTTGTTTCGCGCATTCCAGCTCCAAAACCGCTTTGTCACCTACTAAATAGAGATGTTGCAGCTTCGGGTAGTAACGCAGGGCGTCAATGGCTCCTCCGATATTCACAGCGGGGGCGTAGTCCCCGCCCATGGCGTCCAGGGCGACTTTCATGCAGAGATTTGAAGATGCGGATTAAGCAGATTTTGAAAACGAAAACCGATACGAAAAATAACCGCCCAAGGAACTCCCTGAGCGGCATTTTAAGGTGGAGTCACGCGGAAGCCTCAGAGAGCTTCAACGTCGAGCACTTGGCGATCGCGATAATAGCCACAGGATGGGCAAGCGATGTGCGAAGGCACTTTGCTGCCGCACTCTGGGCAGCTTTTGAAGATCGGTGCACGCCAACGGGTTGCGCCACGGCGCATTTTCTGACGGCTTTTGGATTGGCGGCGCTTTGGTACGGCCATGGTCTTAAGTTAGTTAGGTTTGGTCCTTGAGGTCCTTGAGGTTGTCGAGAGCTGACCAACGGTCGTCACTCCCGGCGCGGGACGGATTGGGTAGCTCATCTTCTGCCGACTTGTCCACTGATAAATATCGGGAATCGATTTCACATTTCTGTGGCACGTCCCCTTCCTCGCATCTGGGGTCGATTGGAAAGTTGATCAATACCTCCTCGCGCAGTGCATCCGAGGCATCGATTTCCCCCTCTCTCTCGATCTCGATGGAGACCGCCGCATCCACCCGAATCGTTTGAATAAAAGGGTGTAACGTCCGCACACAGGTGAATTCAAACGGTGCGGCGAGCGTGCCCGTGAGCAACAATTCCGACCCGAAGCGCTGCGCCCACACATCGTATTCCAAGGGCCCCACCGCCTCCGCATCGTCCTCCGCAAGGGCGAAAATTTCTTTCGGCAGTTCCCCGGAAAATCCCTTCCCCTCCTCAGGCAGTCCGCCCAAATCGATCATCAATCGTCGTTTCATGCCCGCAATGTAACCTCCCACCGCCCGCCGCCAAGCTGCAATTCAGCTCCGCATTTCGCACTCGTCAGCCGGGCCCTGTGCGCTAGTTTTCCCAGCGTCATGCCCATCGATATCCCCTTGCTCGCCCGCATTTGTGAAGCCCCCGGCGCTCCCGGCTCCGAAAAGGAAATCCGCAAACTGGTTCTTACCGAGCTGAAAGGCCTCGCGGACGACGTCTCCATCGACAACATGGGCAACGTGATTGCCCTGAAAAAGGGCAAATCCTCCGCGAAAAAATCCATGGCCGCAGCCCACATGGACGAAATCGGATTCATCGTCACTCATGTCGATGACAAGGGCTTCGTCCGCTTCAACCCCGTCGGCGGATTCGACCCGAAAACCCTAACCTCCCAGCGTGTTATCATCCACGGCCGCAAGGACGTTATGGGGGTGATGGGCTCCAAGCCGGTCCACATCATGGCTCCGGAGGAAAAGAACAAACCTGCGAAAATCACCGATTATTTCATCGATACCGGCATGCCGAAGGTGGAAGTCAGCAAGCTTGTCGGCGTCGGTGATTTTGTCACCCGTCACTCGCCACTCATCGAGCTGGGCGATTGCGTGAACGTGAAATCCCTCGATAACCGCGCCTCGGTTTTTGTCCTCATTGAAACCCTCCGCGAGCTAAAAAAAGCCAAACGCAAGCCCGCCTACGACTTCTACGCCGTTTTCACCGTCCAGGAAGAAGTTGGCCTCCGCGGTGCCCAAGCCTCCGCCCTGAAAATCCAGCCCGATTTCGGCTTCGGCCTCGACACCACGATCGCCTACGACGTGCCCGGCTCCACCCCTCAGGAACGCTGCACCGCCCTCGGTGAAGGCGCGGCCATCAAGCTGATGGACTCTTCCGTCATCTGCGATTACCGCATGATCGAATTCATGAAAGCCGCCGCCAAACGCCATAAAATCAAGTGGCAGCCGGAAATCCTCGCCGCCGGTGGCACCGATACCGGCAGCC
>JBDTNJ010000425.1:0-2989 GCA_039933825.1 Luteolibacter sp. | reverse complement strand
CATAAAAGTGGCGACATCGGTGTTTCCTTCTAGCAGCGGGAGCTTTGCCACCATGGCGTCGGGTGGCGTAAGCTGGGCCTTGCCGCCAAAGGGCCAAAGCACGGTGCCTGCGCCAACGGAGCCGTCGAACATTTCGCCAAGGCCTTTTTGAGAGCAGAAGTTGAGTGATGCGAGATGGGTCTTGAGGGTGATGCCGGCCGTTTGGGCGGCCACGGGGATGGAAATGTCCGACGGGCGCTGATAGATGACAGGATCAATAAAACGCAGGGTTTCCCCGTCTTCACCGAGCAGCACATTTTCGTCATGCAAGTCTTCAATCAGCAAATCCTCAGCAGGAAGATAGTAGTCGTCGTTTCGGAAACGGTAGGCTCCGAGACGGGTCATGTATATTTCCACTTGGGCGCGGGTGGCTCCTTTTTCATAACCCTTCGAGTCTTTAGCCGCATAGGCTTCGGGCTGGGAAACGACAAAGGCAAGGTGACCATCATCCTCGAGGAGGCCGATGATTTGATAGGCGGTATCGGGAAAGAGAATCCGGTGGAACTGTAGCCTTTCCAAATATTGGAGCCAGTGCCCGTGGTAGCTGCCGTTATTAGCTTTGATATATTCGCAATTTCCCGCCGGATAGACCTTCTGTTCCGCGCCGCGTAAACAGCCGCAGGATGTCCACTTGCTTTCGAACTCGGTTGGATCGATGAACAGATGGCTCAGGCGGCTTCGAAGCTGTTGTTCTTCGACGGCGCGTAAGGCTCGGTGGAGTTCGTATCGCCCTGTTTTTGTCGTTGGGATTGCGAGGCCAGATTTTTGGCTTGCCTGATGGACTCTTCCAAGGACCTCGGAGATTGACTCGCCTGCAGCGCCAAGGCTTTTTCGCAGGCTGCTTTGTGAGCATCGTTTAAGTAGATTCGTTCTTCGTTCATGATGGTATGTTAAACTCGGTGTCAATAGGGGCGAAAGCGGCGCGGTGACGTGGACTTTTGCGCTTTGTTGGACGCCGTTGGTGTCGAGGAAAGCGCGGGAGAGATTGACGATGGTTTTGCCGCGCCAAATCATGATGAGGCGGCCGCTGTCGGTGACGTCGGCGACGTGTTTGCACTCGAGATTTTCCTTGTCGGCTTCGGCAATGAAGTAGGCGATTTCTGATGGATCGACGCAGACGGCCATGCGTTCTTGGGACTCCGAAATGGAAAGTTCTGTGCCGTCGAGGCCGTCGTATTTTTTCGAAACTTCATCGAGGTTGATGACAAGCGATGGTGCGATTTCACCGATGGCGACGGAGACCCCGCCAGCGCCGAAGTCGTTGCAAATCTTGATTTTGCGGGTGAGTTCCGGGTTGCGGAAAAGGCGTTGGATCTTGCGCTCGGTGGGGGCGTCGCCCTTCTGGACTTCGGCAGAGTTTTCGAGCGCGGTATCGGTGTGTTCTTTGGATGAGCCGGTGGCACCACCGACGCCATCGCGGCCGGTGCGACCGCCGATGAGTAGGATCACATCGCCGGGAGCGGGCGTGCCGCGGAAGACATGGGAGCGTGGCACGGCGGAGACGACGGCACCGATTTCAAGGCGCTTGGCGACGTAGCCCGGGTGATAGACTTCCGCGACTTGGCCGGTGGCGAGGCCGATCTGATTGCCGTAGGATGAGTAACCCCGGGCGGCGACCTGACAGATTTTCTTCTGCGGGAGCTTGCCCGGCAGGGTTTCGGAAAACGGCGTGAGCGGATTGCCCGCGCCGGTAACGCGCATGGCCTGATAGACGTAAGAGCGGCCGGATAGCGGATCGCGGATGCAGCCGCCGAGACAGGTGGCCGCGCCGCCGAAGGGTTCGATTTCGGTCGGGTGGTTGTGGGTTTCGTTTTTGAACATGACGAGCCACTCCTCGGTGGAAGTTGAGAGTTGGGAGTTGAGAGTTGAGAGTTTGGCAATCTCGACAGGGACGACGATGGAGGCGGCGTTGACTTCTTCGGAGACTTCTAGGTTGTCGAGCTCGCCGGACGCACGGAGTTCACGCATGCCGATGAGGGCGATGTCCATCAGAGTGATCGGCTTTTCGCTGCGTCCGAGTTTCTCACGGGTGGCGAGGTAGGTTTGCCAGGCGCGTTGCACCACCTCGGTGCCTTCGTCGAAGGTGGCTTCCTCAATGGATGTTAGGAAAGTGGTGTGGCGGCAATGATCGGACCAATAGGTGTCGAGCATTTTGATCTCGGTGATGCTAGGGTCGCGCTTTTCCTCGTCGCGGAAATAGCTTTGGCAAAAGGCGACATCCTCGGCGGACATGGCGAGTCCGAAGCGAGCGCGGATTTCAGCAGGGTTTTCCGAAGTGAAGCCACTCAGAATTGCCACGTCCGCCGGTTCGTGGGTGCGTGGCTTCAGCGAATCAGGTATCTCCATCGAGGCCTCGTGCGAATCCACGGCGTTGATCACGAACCCTTTGATTTTGGAGAGTTCCTCTGCGCTCACGCTACCCTTCAGGATGATCACTTTCGCTGAGGAAACCAGCGGGCGGTCTTTTCCCGTCAGGATCTGAACACATTGCGCGGCGGAATCGGCGCGCTGGTCGAACTGTCCGGGGAGAAACTCCACTGCAAAAGCCGTTTCATTTCCAGCGACGGAAAGCTCGGTGGATATTGCGTCCACTTGCGGTTCCGAGAGAATCGACCGCGCTGCCACGTTGAACTCCTCGTGGGAAAGGCCATCGATGTCGTAGCGCTGGACAATCCGCACCTGGCTGAGACCCGGGAGTCCGAGCGACTCGTGGAGGTCGTGCAGCAGATGGCGGGACTCGGCGTTGTGTCCGGCTTTTTTTTCGACGAAAATGCGATTCATGGTTGCGTGTAGCGGCAGAGCTTTGGAAAGCGCTGGATGCTAGGACACCGGTCCGTGAGCGCAAGCGGAATGAAATCTCCGATTCTTACCCTTGCCCGCCCAGTCGCTTCATGCTTGCCTCCGCGCCTCATGAAAATTCTCGTCGCCTACTCCGGGGGTCTTGATACCT
>JBDTNJ010000424.1:0-17296 GCA_039933825.1 Luteolibacter sp. | reverse complement strand
GGTGAATGGCGGCTACAAACGACTGGGTATCCCTTCCTTCATCTTGGTTGAGCGATGGGATGAGCAAGCCGACCGCTTCCGACCTCAGTTCACGGTACAGCAGGAAGGTGTTTTCAAATGACTGACCTTCCATCTCCTTACCGTAGTTCTTGCAGGAAATGTCGTGACGCCGCTCAGCCTTTACCTGGCGTGATTGGATCTTGCCGCAGGAACCGCACACTTGGAAGCCGATGCCGTGAAGGCTTTTGCCGCCGATCTGGATCACATTCGAGTCCATCCGGTCTTCGCCGAAATTCACTTCCCGTAAAGTGATCTGATCGATGAAATCGAAGGCGAACGTCGCGCCCTCGGCCCGCAGGCTGTAGCTCTTGCGGATGGCTTCCCGCTCGTAGTCGATGGAGGTCTGCTTGTTGAATGATGTTAGTTCGCGGTCGTCCTTCTGGTCGAGGTTGCGCACCTTCTTATCCCACGCGGTGACAAACACCTGCCGCATCTTCAGCATCTGCTGCGTGAGGGAGGTGTCACGCCATGCCTGGCAATGGCAGCGCGGGCATTCGGAGTATTGCTCCGAGGCTGCGCTTATTGGTTCGAGGTGCGAGCAGGAACGACAGAAATGCCATGATTCGTATTCGTCCTTGTCGATGGAAACCTGATCGATGGTGAGTTTGCGACCCTCGACATAGAAGGAATTACCGGGGGCCAGTTCGGTGATGGCTGCCTCCGCAGGGCGAACATGCTCGAATTCCTGTTTCTTGGTCTTTCCCCCTTCGTCGTCCACTTCCGCCTTTCGCAGAATAATGCTGCGAAGCGTCACTCCTTCTTCGGGGAATGCGTAGTTGGGAATGAGGCCCTCATCCGTGAGGAAATTGAGAGTGGGCTTCGAATTGATTTCATCGATCAATGCGCGCAGGCCCTTACGCTCCGCCTTCATCTGCGCCAGGTCCATGTCGAGCTTCTCGTCGCGGGGCCGCTTTTTGTCGTTGACCGCTATCGCCTTGGTCAGTGAGTTGCGGCGATTCATCAAGGATTCCCGATCCTTGTGGGACGCTGCGAGAGCGCTGTTGATCTTGTATGAAAGCGAGCCTTGTTCGTTATTGTCTCCTTGGATGAATACCCTGAGGTAATCGATGCTTTCCTCATCAAGCTCGCCCCTGTCAAACATCGCCACGAAACCTTCGATCAGCAGGGTCAGATTCAATTCGATGAATTGATAGAGCGCGTGAGGGAATGCTCCGAGCAACTGATCCTTGTCGGTCTCCTGCGATAGCAAGATGTAGAGCACTTCCATTTTTTCCGGAATTCGAGCGGACGAACTGCTTTCGATCCAGCGGTCGATGCAGAACGCAGTGAGCTGTCGTTCGAGCACGGCCGGAGCCTTGAGGAAAATGGCTGGCATGCGGACTTCCCCGGCGAGCATTTTCAGCGGTGCCTCGTAGTAGCTTAGGTCGTGGGCGTCGCTGGTCGCTACGACTAGGGCCAGACTGTTCCCGTCGCGGCGACCGCCCCGTCCTACCCGCTGAAGATAGTTGGCTTGCTCGGGGGGCACCGAGCACAGGAGAACCGTTGATAGATCCCCGACATCGACCCCCATTTCCATGGTGGGAGTGCAGGAAAGCAGATTCACGTCGGTGGAAAGCGGTTTTTTCCGCATGAACTCCTTTTCCAGTCGCTCTCGGGTGGGACGGTCGAGCATGCCGGTGTGTTCGGCCGCTCTCATGCGGACGACATCTCCGCGGCGATAGAGATCTCCGAAGAAGGAGTTGTCGCTTACGGTTGATGACTGATAACTGCCGGAGCATTTGTGGCGCAGGCATGGAACGCCTTTCCACCACCCACCGGCAGCCGAACTGCTGGTGACTTGGTGCCCGCAAGTTTGGCAGGCGTGATTGGACACCTCGCGAGAGACCATCAGATTGGCCGGGTTGATCGACCATGCGTATTCACCGGCGTTCTTCGCGACCACATGTCGAAGCCAAAGCCCTGAGGCTGTGATTGCCTTCACCACACCTTCGATGATGGGACCCATGTCCAAATCCTTGGCGCGGTCGCCAATGATCGAAGACAGCCACTTGCCAACCCAATGTTCCATCCAGGAGGGGCTACCGCCGGTATTGATCAGTCGCTCGAACGATTCTCTTTCCCTGAAGCTTGCGAAGAACATCGGGCGATTGCCGGTGCCCGGACGTGGAAGTTTGGGCAGGGCCTCGCCGTTGTGCTGATTGAATAGGTATTCGTCACCGCGCTTTGCGAGGTAGGAATCGAGAAATGAGTGATAGATCCCACCGTTCGTCCGGAGGCGCTCGCACAAGCCTGCCACGAGCCGGTTCACATCGGCTTCGACGATGCCGGCGAATGCACTGCTGATGTCATGTAGATCGGCTAGAATCGCTGACACTGCCTCTGCGAACGGTTTTTGAGCGGGATGGGTGGCCGCAGCGGAACTCTTTTCCAAGGTCCGGCCGATGCGGCACTGCATGCCAAATTCACGCACCACTTCCCATTTCAAGCGGTCCACTACGCGGAATGGCAAGCGCGAGCCGTGGGGTAGCTTGTGGCTTGCCTTGAAGTCCTCGAATTCCTTCATCCACTCGATTTGTGGCGGAATGAAGGTGCCGGCGAAGTCGTTCTGTCCGAGCGTGGCAAGCCAGTGTGCCGGAAAACGATCCGAGAGCTCGGCGAGCGAAACCTCACCGCCTAGTTTTTCCAACACCTGACGCAGGGCGGTGCGGACGACGATCTGATAGGTTCGAGCCGAGAAGAATCCTGCGCGATGGCTGGCGTCCTGCACCGAATCGGAAAACGCCATTGCCTTCTTGTCGTCGTTGAAAGGCGAGCCGAAGAGCTGGCTCAAACCGACGCTTGTTAGACTGGCGGCCCGGGAGCCGACGATGGTCAGTCCGGTAGAGCTTTCACAGAACGGGCAGGACTTATCCGCCACGCGGACATTCTGGCGTTGGATCGTGCGGTGAGGACTTTCCACCCGGAAGGTGCTGGCTTCCGTCGGGGCCTGGGGATCGAATTTTTTCGTTCCGCAGGGTGGGCAGGTGCCGTCCTTGCTTTCGAACAGACTGAGGCAGGAACCGCAGAAGTAGTCATCCTGGAGCTTGCCGGAAACGGTATCAGCCACCGGGAACACGAAGCGCAGACGTGGGTCGGGATTCTTGGCGAAGAACGCGGAATAGAAAAGATCGAGTTCGGGCTTGAGAGAGTCCTCATTGGCCTTCTGCACGCCGCCCCAGCCCATCACGCCGCAGTCGCGGCAGTGCATCGCGGCAAGATGCCGTTGCGGATGGTCTTTCGGCAGATCCATCGAAAAACGAATCTGAGGAGCCGGATGAACCGAGGCTACCATTCGGGAGAGCTCCCGCATCCAGAGTTCCGAGCGGAGTTGCAGGAAATAGGCTTCCGAATGGGGAGCGCTGCGGGCATGGGCGCATAGCGAAATGAAGCTATTGAGAATCAAGCGATGGTGTTCCTTATCCCACCCGGGTCGGCGGGATGCCAGATCCGCAAGAAGAACCTCCTCGGCAACGACCGGAGTTTTGAACATCTCCTCGATGCCATCCGCAAAGCGCCGTTTCTCGAAATGTTGGAGAAAGGTGCGGAGGAAATTGTGTCCGCGAAGCTCCCGTCCAAGAATCACGCGCCCTGGCAGCGTGGCGGTGTCCATGTCGCGACCGAACCAGAGTTTCGCCTGAGCCGCGATATAGTCATCAATGTGCTGATAGCTCCCCGGTCGCAAGGCTTCACGATGTTCGAGGCCGGGAGGCTCGAAGTAGCGGATTTCCAGATTGTCGGTGTCTTCGATGTGTTCCCGAGCGGTCTTCCGGCTTTCCTGAATGACTGCCGCGCCATTGAAATCCTCGCCGAAGATCAGCTTCGCGAATTCGATCATGGAATCGGCGCTGCCCTCGCCGCCAAGGGTAGCCGAGGTGCCGACCGCACAAAGATGATTCTGTGGTGCTTTAAGCCGTGCCTTCACCCGGCGGATCAAACAGGCGAGGTCGGTGCCCTGGGCACCGTCGAACGTGTGGATTTCATCCACGACCAGATAACGCAGGGTGTCCGGTGAATTCTCGGCCCACAAGGCGCGGTCGTCCTGCCGGATCAGCAGGTAATCGAGCATCTTGTAGTTCGTCATCAGGATGTCGGGCGGAGATTTCTGCATCTCCTGCCGGCAGGTGATCACGCCGTCTTCGGTCATCTGCTTCGACTTGTCGCCCTTGCCGCCGACATACAGACCGATCCGCACTTTCCCAAAGCATGCGGGGTTGCTGTGAACCAGTTTCGCAAAACGCCTGGCTTGGTCGCCGGCTAGTGCGTTCATCGGATAGAGCAGAATCGCCTTGATGCCGCGTTGCGCGGGGTTCGCGAGGACGTGGTCAAGAATCGGATAAAGGAAACACTCGGTCTTTCCCGAGCCTGTGCCGGTTGCCACCAGCGTGGACAACGGGTTCTCCGTCCGGAGACGTGCCCAGGCCTGTTCCTGGTGGCGATAGGGAGGAAAGGAAGTTTGTAGCCGTGGGAAATAATCCTTGTCCGCCCGTCCCGGTTGAAATGGCAGGCCCACTCTCAGATACGGTCCTTGGAACAACTTGTCACGGCCCACACCATTCAAGATCGCGTCAAAAGCATCCCTGAATTCAGGAGTCGATGGTGGAAACGTTGCCCGCAGGAAGGCGCGGACACCTTCCATGAGTTCGTGACTGAGGACCGTTGGGAGCATGGTTGCAAAAAATGGAAAATAACCGGTATCTCTGCTCAGGCACCCTCTTCGGTTTGCCCCTTTGTGAAAAAGTCTTCCTCACAGAAGAGAATCTTCTCAGGAAGTCCAAGTTGCAGGTAATGCAGGGACTGAGGCACAGTGTAGTGTTGTTTAATGTAGGAATCGAAATCCGCTGTGCCCCAGCCGCATTTGGAGGTAACGGATGACCGAAGAACCTCATGCCAATCGGGGAAATACTCGTTGATGGCGTGAGTCACCATCGGAGAGATTTCGTGATAATCCTCCTCTTGAAGATGCCCTTGGCCCATCATCTGAAGCAAAAGATCTGTTGTATAGCATGCCCGTATCTGGGCGGTGACGATTTGTATCCACGAAAGTGGAATTCGGCGCATTCTGACCCAACCTCGTGAAACAGTGGTAATTCGATAAAGTAGACGTGCAACCATCAGAGCGGATGGAACCCCGTAAACCGGGAAAATCGGCGCGAACACCGACCATGCACCGAGAGTTAGGAACCCATTGGCCGTTGAAGAATGGCTACGATCTGATGGGGATGCGTCACAACAACTTAGAATCACACAAGGTGGCATCGCCACCTTGTGTCGTAGCTGCCAAACATCCAGGCTGGTGTCTCCAATGTGGATCGCTCCGATTTGTCCTTCGCTGCTATGGGAACCGTGTCCATCAAAGATTAGAAATGGGGACTGGATTTTCCCGCACGCGGCGACAAAGCCAGCTTCGTCCGAAACATCGATGAACTCGACATCGAAATCCCAACCTTCTTGAATTTCGTAGTCTTTGATGAATCCTTCGAGAAGATTTCGCAACGGGTCAGTTGACGAAAATGACCGGATCACAACGACCTTTTGTCTTAGTGATATATTGAAGAATCGTCTCGGAGTAACCAAAGAAAGACCCATGAAGAGACCACCCGGAGTGGTGGGAAGTTGGGAGACAAAATGTCGCAAGGCCAATGGCATTCCGCCTGAGCGAATCCATCCCAATGGGACATCCGCCGCGATCCGTAAGTGTCTATCGTGCCCATCCAGGAAACCGTCCAAGATACTTCCAACGCCTTCCTCCATTTCGAGGCAAATCTGATTTGTTAATTTGTTCACAGATTCGGGTTTGGGATCAACCTTTGGGTCACGCAAAAGATTGCCGAGCATCGCGATCTTTCCTCGACTCCGGTAGAGTTGCCGTGGCAACCGAATGACCGGGCAGAACTCGTTGAATGATTGGAATATCAATGCTGCGGTGAATGCACTGATTTCCTCGTGCCAACGCGCGGCAAAGAAACGGTAATAGGTGCTTTTCGCGAGCAACTCCACCTCCTCTGAGGTCACCTTCATCGAGTATTCCTCTTGTCTGGTCCATAAACGGAATGCTCGCTTGAATTCTCGAGGTGCATTCGGCCCGGACATGCGTTTTCTTAGTCGTTTCGATGAACTGAGCTGATGGAGAACGCCGGGACAAGCGATGATAAGATCGGTCGTCTGGCGACGAAATCCGTTTGGGAATCCTGCGTGAAGACGATCACGTTCATCCTTCATTAAAATCGCTGAGCGCCTAATTACGGAGATATAGCTGGAATCTTCATACGTGTTGAACTGTTCTTCTCCCTGGAATTGTCCACCGGATAGCTCAATGGGAACTTCATTGGGGATAGTTACATTGTGGTTGTGCTTGGGGTGATGAACTAGTCGGGACTTTTTCGGTGCTGATGTCAGTCCTACCTCCTTGAGTATCTGGGCCGCCGAATGCGGTGATTTCTCGCTGAGAAACGCTGCTACCTCCTTCGCATAGTCATTGAGCAGAACGGTGCCAAAACCAGGCTGTTCTAAAATTCGAGTTATTTGTCCTGAAGTGATATGGAGGACGGGGTGCCTAACTTTTGAAAGAATCTCCTTCGTCTCCGAATCGGTTTCTTCGGTCGAAAGAAAAGCCCGCAATGGAAGGATGTCATCAAATGGCAGAAGGCCAAGTTTTCCGACTGTCAGAGGCAAGCACCTGATTTGCTGATTCGCGCAGAGCCGATACTTGACGAGCTTCTCATCGGTGTGCTGATGGCTATGAATCGTGGGGGAAAGTCTCAGTGCTGCTTGAGATAGCCGGGTCAATGCAATAGTGGACGGCGTATAGCCCTGATACACGAGTATTGGTTCCGGATCGTCGTTTGGAACGACCAGTATGTAATACCAATTCGAATCGATCCTCTTAGCGGGTGATGTCTCGGGTAAGGGAGTTGGATTCATAACAGGTTAGTTTTGGATGTTATCCATTCGTTGCGGGAGTCGATATTGGTCCCGTCCATGAGCGTGGATTTCAAGGCAAGGGACAACCACTTGCTTCCCATTGGTCCACCGCATCGGCGATCAGTGGCGCGTATTCCCGAAGTCCGATTTTAGTTAGCATGCCGGATTTGTATTCGTCGTAATAGCGCTTTCGCAGCTTGCGGACCTTCTGCCCCCTCACCAGTTTCAACTGTTTGAGGGTGAACTCGGCTCGTGTAAGGAATGCTGCTGGAATGGCGGATGTCAGTTTCAACTGGCACGACGGGAGAATGACCTCGAACCATCCGGGCTGCACGTCGAACGGATCGAGAATGGCGGCGTCATGAGTGCCTTTCGAGCCGTTCAGTGAACCCGCAATGTAACGGTAGTTGGACCAAGTGTAGGTCTGATCGCTGTGGTGTTTCTTGCTGAGGTAGTGATCGACCTGACCGAAGGTGATCTTCGTGGCCAACCAACCGCACCGAGAGGAGAAGCCGTCCTCAAGGTCCGACTGAAATTCAGTCCAATAGCCCGGATATTTCGATGTCTTCGCGTTTGGATTCGCGACAAGCCAATCTTCGCCCCGTTTCTTGCACTGGGTGACGAAGGTGGATGGCTCGGTGATTGGGTTGGGAACCGGAATCATCGCGCCATTCCTCCAGGCTGGATGTTCTGTTCGAAATAGGGTAACCAATACGGCCAATATTCGTCATCTCCGCCCAAGGTGGCCATCAATGCTTGGTGGATCCGGCTCTTGTCCGTGGCAGGGGCACTTGCCGGGTCGGGAAATTCAATCATGAAAGCGTCAGCTTCCGCGATGGCGTGTTCGGCGGCGATCGGGTAGCCGCTGGAGAGGTCGAATGACTCGGAACTCAGCCAATTCTCGGCACTGCCGAGACGGGCAAACTCGCGTTCTCCGAACACCACCTTTTTATCAACGAGGTCAAAATCGAAGAGCTTGTCATGCCCCGGTTTCCAGCTTGCTTCCACTGAACCCAGTATCAGCGGCGCATGAGTGGTGGCGATGATTTGCACCGAGCTGGTATTCCCCTCCAACAGCAGTGATTCCACAGCCTCCAGCAGAGCCGGTAGGAAGACCCGCTGCCATTTCGGGTGCAGGTGGGCTTCCACTTCATCGAAGAGCAGGACGATGCGGTCGGTGGTCTCATCCTTCTTGATTTCGGACGAACGGCGATGTTCCTCCCAGGCCCAGACCAGAAGATAGGCGAGTGCGAGCACCCGTTTCATGCCTGCGGCGGCCATGGTGACGGGTACCGGGCCATAGGGAAGGTTGAGGGTGGGGATGTCCACCACATCATCCACTCTCAAGCGGACACCTTCCCCGATGGACAAACTTTCGGATTCATCTGCGGAAAGCCGGGCGAGCACACTTTGGAGCCGGTCAAATGCCGCGTTTTTCCGCAGCCGCCATAGCTCCACATCGCGCAAAAGCCCGTTGCAAATGGTTTTGGGAGCTTCCCCTTCGTCCGGTTGTATCAGCCCGTTCCAAACTTCTGACTTAGAAAACTGGTAAGATCCCGGGCGCTTCCCTCCTTCCTCACTGTCCCGCCAATAGTTACGGGCCGGGTCCCAGACCGAAAACCCTCCATCGATTCTGGCATAAATGACCAGCCCCGGAATGGGAGGCCTGGCGGCTTTGCCCTTCCAAGATTGTGCTTGAAAATCAAAGCGGGCTTCGCTCTGCACCTCTTTGCCAGCCTTGCCTACCACCGAGTACGAGATTTTTGGGTCATCGTCCTTTTTAGCCTCGGGGCCGGGGAGTATCGTCCGTTCGTCCGCCCACGCCCGGGTGAGTGCATACCAGCAGGCATCGAGCAGAAAAGTCTTCCCCAAGCCGTTGTCACCGGTCACGAGGTTCAAGCGGTCGCCGAAATCGGCTTCTAGGCCGGCTACCGGGCCGATGTCTTGCAGTTGGATTGTGGCGATCATAAGCAGTCGTTTCTTGGTCGGGATTGAAGCGGGGATAGAGATAAGAATAAAGCACTCGTTCGGAGGTCAGCGGCTTGACCCGGTGTGGAGAGGTGGACGAACAAAATATTTAAGGAGCATCGGCGGTTTGTTCGATTGTCACGGGTTCCTCAATAGCTTCCCAGTGTTGAAAGGCGAATTCAGCGATCAGATTCTTGCGATCCTCGATTTGCTTCTTATCCCAAATCCCCCCGGCATCCCGGATGGATTCCCCAATTTCGCGGTGAGAGGCGAGGCTTGAACCCATCATATGCTGCCACTTCTCCGATGGCATCATTCGTCCATAGCTGGAGTTCGCACTGTGGGTCATCAGAACTAGGTTTCCGAGGTCGTTCAGATACTTGTGGATAAACTCGTCCTCGTGGATGTGTTCTTTAGGATTACGCGGAATGATGTGATCAAGCGTGCTGCCCATCCTGGGGTCGTCCAACTCATTCATGTAAACACCTGGTGAAATTAGGTAATCGCGATCTTTTCTCAGCGAATTCTCGTATTTCCAGAGCAAGTAACGGAAATGGGCAGACCAGTGGCTAGTCCAGGTAAACGCATCGCGCAACGCGGCTCCGCAGTTCTGACCTCCTCTGAAACTGCGTCGAGATGCCTGTTCCAGTTTAGCCTCAAGCGCGTCTTCACCACCGGCTTGGAGATGAAACGCCCAATTTGGAAGGTCATTTACGCAACTTCCATGCAGGAAGATTTTTTTGAATGTGGCCATCTCCACTAAACGAAGGAGGCGGTCGAAGCTAGGGCCAGCGATGGCCTCGCGATGATCCCTGTAAAGCTTCAGAAGCAGCGGCCAGGAATGCCCAGCATCCAGAATCAACGGATCGGCAATCCGCTCATGGTGCCGTGCCATCTCTTCGATTCTTTCGACGTGCGTGTAGGTGTCACGTAGCTCGGCGACGAATCGGACAATCCATTTCACTTTTTCCGAGCTGCTTTTGCACTCGCCCAATTTGGCTTTGATAGTCTCCATGGAACCTCCCGATGGCCTGAGATAGGTGGTGCAGTGGTGGGAGAGAACCTGGTCTTCGTTGAGATCCAGGCGGGGAGTGGTGGTGTAAATCTCTCCGAATGCCGCTTCGAGTTCTCCTATTTCGTCAATTTCTCGGTCGGTATCGCTATGAAGATATACCTGATACATCAGATACGCTTTGAGCTTCTCCAGTTGAGTGAGGTCTTTGCCTCGATCGTTCTGGAAAGCGAAGATCTGAGTTGCCTGGATCTTATCGGTGACTGGGAAAGTCGTGATCGCGGCGGCTTCTACCAAATCCACCCAGCGCCGAAGTTCGTGAGTCGGCTTGTCTTTGATCGCCTTGCTGAACCACTCATCTGCTTCAGCAATTCTTCGTCGAGAGCTGGTGTCACCGGGTTCTCGGGATGTCCGATCCAGGATTCGAGCACGGAAGAACCCTCGGTCTCCCGCCACAGTATCGAAGCGCCGTCTGCCATCGCGGATGAAGTAGGTCTCGCGAAGCCGCGACAGCTCAATCGAATGGGCTTCCGTATCCCCGTTAATTAAGCGTCCTTCCATTTCCTGAACCACAGCCGCAAAGAAAATTACAACCGTCGTCAGACGTTGCTGCCCGTCGATGACGTGAAGTTTTGACTCTTTGCCTTGCTCGAAAAGAAAGTGTCCCAAGTAGTATCCCTTGTCGGGATGCTGTTCTTCGAGGTCGGCGATAAACTGGCGGACTTGCTGTTTTCCCGCGTTCACATCCCACGAATAGGCACGCTGGTAAGAGGGGATGTCAAACCGGACCGGCTCCTCAAAAAGATTGCGGATGGTGTAGCAGTGGGTGTTCTGGAGCGACATTGAGTGATGGGACTAGAGATCTTGATTGAAGAGTCTTCCTTTGGACTCGGAGCTGTCGAGTTTCAGACGGAGATAGGGTAGTGTCTGATATTCTTCGGGGGGATTGGTGGTTGTGGTGATGATGTGTTGAAAGTTGGGCTTCTCTTTGGATTGCTCGATGATGAGGTCGAAGATTCTGCCGTAGGGGGCTTCTCCCATGTCGGCTTCCCGGGGGCTGTCGTGGAGGAGGAACCGGGGGTGGAAGCCTCTGCCTCGGCAGGAGAAGGCCATCGCTGCGACGTCGAAGCAGAAGATCGCCAAGGCGTTGACGGCGGAACTGGTCAGGTCCTTTCCGAGGTAGGAAACCTTGGTCGTGATTTGCTCACGAGTGAACCGGCATTTGATGGTGGTATCCTTACCTCCGAAGATCTTGGCCACGGTCCAGCCGTATTCATCAACAAACAGGTCTTCGGTTCTCTTGTGAGCGCGTTGAAGCTTCTCTTGGAGCGCCTTGGCTTCTTCGACTTTTCCTTTCAGCTCGGTCTCTCGTTTGCGAAGAATTTCGAGCTTCTCAATGACTTTCTCCAAATCATCGATCGTGGTGCGGATGGTCCCAAAAGGAACCCTCAGGTTCCGTAGCTTTTCTTCCAGTGATTCGATTTTTTTGTCGATTCTAGTGGCACTGGATTCTGCTGACTTGATTTCCTTCTCGATCCGCTTTCGGTCAGTATCGAGGCCTTCAAAGTTCCTTTTGGATAGGCCGAAGCTCTTTGCTGCCTCCCTTTTTTGTCTGGCAAGCAGTTCCTCAGCATTCTCCTCGTTTTCTGAGAGCACATTCCATTCGCAGAAAAGATTGCACTCCTTTGCGAGATGCCTTGGAACACGGCAAAAGTCCGATGGAGGGAGTTTCCTGGCCTTTTCCTTTTCGATCTCCCAGTTGATCTCCTTTCCGTTCAGCGCATGGACCGTTTCCTGAGCATCATTCATGGCTCCCTTCGCCATGTTGGCGTTTGCTTTTATGGCTCCAAGCTGCTCTTGTAGGGACGCCAATTTGGATCTGATTGCGGTGCGAACCTCTTTGGCCATTTTGATGGCATCACGGGTGTTCTGGGTTTCCTTTTCCTCCTGCTGATTCGTGTCTTTCCGGGCAATGACGATCTCGATCTCTGAGAAAAGGGGAGCTCGCTCGTGCTTGATGGAGGTACGCTCAAGATGTCTGTTGAGTTCCTTTTCCCGCCTCAGGAGGTAGGTCTTCTCGTCGGGGATGGCTTTCTCTTTCTTTTCCAGTTTTTCGCAATCGGCGATCGCCTCTTGAAGGTCTGGATCCGCCAGATTGAGGATGACCCTCTGGAGGAAATAGGAGGCTTCCGCACTGAGGTCTGGTGAACCCGCTTTACTGTCCGTGTGACGGAAGGCGTGGAGCTTGGTCAGATGGCATTCCTGATCGCGGGCCAGCCATTCGAGGACGTGGGCGTAGGTGATTGCGGCGATTCCATCGCCAAACAGTTTTACCGGCAGAGGAGCGATGGTGACGGCTGTGAGCTCGTTGTGAAAATCGTCGATGGAAAGCGTCTTTTCCGGATGTCCGAGCAAGTCGTCGAACGAGTCGGATCGGACGCAGCGGGCTCTCGGGCGGGTGGCATGATGGAGCGGGCGGGCCACGATCCAGGTGCTTTCCAAGACGTGGATTTTGCCGACGATCCATCCGTTGTAGAAGTTATCTTCAATGGCCTCCTTTACTCCGGGCGCGGCAATGTTCTGCTCACCAAGAAGGTAGCGCAGCAGACGGCAGAGGGTGGTCTTGCCGGCGGCGTGACCGGCGAAGTTGATTTCCTCCCGCTGATCCATCCGTGGCGAGGGCGCCCAGATGATGTTCAGTCCTTTCTGGAAGGTGATCGGCTTCCGGATCTGCTCGGCAGGATCCGGGGAAAACCATTTCAGCAAGCGCACTTCCTCGATCCAGAACTCAGGGTCCTGCGGAGTCGCCTTGAGGGCGTCCGGTCGTCCGAAAAGAGCTGCGATGCGTTGCTTGGACATAGGTCAAGCGATTTTGAGGAAACTCATCAGGGGCGTGAGAACGGATGCCCGGATGGCAGGTGTGGGTTGAGGAATCTTCTCCGGAGCGGCCTGCTGGATCAGCGCGGTGAACCGGGCATCGCAGGAGATCCATGGATCCTTGGCAGCGGGATAAACGTCCCGATTCCACTTCAGCAACTTAGCCGACGTGATCTCGATGTCATCATTTGCGACCAGCGTTTCGAAGGCATTCTTGAATTCAAGAATGTCGGTCTCCTGCGTAAAGGTCTTCAGCCACCTGTCGGCGTTCTTGCCAATGACCTCTTTGGCGATCTCGCGGTGTTGTTTAATATTGGCGACGATCTGATAACTCGTGAAGAGCTGCTCAAGGGTGATCGCTTCTCCCGCGACCCTGAAGACCTGGGGCAGGAATTCGAGGAGGTAGTTTTCAGGCGTGATGCCAACGACCCGCTTCGTGGCGGGAATGTCCGTTCCGGTGAGTTCCTGCGCGAATGGGCGAACCTCAGCCAAGGCATCCAGCTTCGCCCAGACGGTGGCGTAGTCGGTTTCGCGGTTTTGGAGGGTGAAGGGGGCGTGGTATTCGAGGGTTCTTTCTACTGGGCCGGTCGGGAGGGTGGTGTCGGTGATAGTGCGAGTGACGGTGCCGGACTGCTTGTCTTTGATGGCGTTCCATTCGGCTCTGCTGAAACCGACGCCGGGGAGGCCTTTGCTGGCGGTGAAGACGATGCGGCCGCGCTGGTCATAGAAGGTGTCGGCCTCGTATTGGCGCATGACGGGGAACTGGATGCGGTAGATGGTTTGTAACTCTTCCAAGGTGAGACCGAGTTCGCGGGCGACGAGCACATCCAGCTCGACCAACGCCCAACGACGAGAAAAGTCCGTGCGCAAGGCGCAATGCCGCGTCCACTCAGGCCCTAGGTTCTGCCAGAAGCAGGCATCCAAGCGAGGATCGTCCCCCAGCCACTTTTCACCCCAGAAGCCCTCTTCCCAACATTCGTTCCACAAGTCGGCGTAGTGGGTGGTGAGGCAGTTAAGTGTCAACGTAAGAATTCGCAACCGACTGTTTCCATTTATTAGCGGAAGACTTCCTGCGAGTTCATTTCTGAAATGTCCTTTACCGGTGCTTTTGACCCAAAAATCAAACGGGATAGTTGAGAATGATCCAACAACTGTTAATAAATTATATAAGCTTTTAAAAGTTAGTGAGAAAACATTGTCAATAGAGCCAATTTCCGGGGGGGCAATTGATGGAATCAAAGTTCGTTCTCCAGATTGAGAAAGCATGTTTCGGCTAATGTATCTATAATGCCCTGTTATTCGATCTGATGGGAGAGTATCAATGCTGCTCTCTGCTGTGATTGGCCAAGAAACGGAAGGTGATCGAGATAGGTAATCCTCAACCGAACAGTTCATCGTGTAATTTGTGCGAGGAAGATAATCATCGGGTAAAAAACTAAGGTCTAGGGTGTCGTAGTCTGAGTTTAATCGGCATGGATTCCGTGGGGTTTTATACCATGGCCGACCGACATGAAAGTGAGGTCCAGATAGTATCAAATCAAAAGTGCAAATTGGAAACTGAGTTTGGCGGCGTATCGTTCCATCTTTTTGTCGGGAGGTTTCGTTCCACATTTCAGACGAGGTGTAAAATTCCTTCAAATTACTGAGCTGTACGGGAAATTCGGCAAATTTTTCCAGTACTTTGACTAGTTGCTGAGTGTGTAAAGCCGGAAGACGCGCTTCAAGCGCTGGCGTAGCCTCATTGTCATAGATTCGAGCAAATATCGAGAGTTCTTCCCGTTCGATCAGAATTACTCGATCACGATGCCCTTGTCTGTTCCATTTGTTATTTGGGGTTTTTATACCTTCAGAAAATCCCTGGCCTGAGTGTATAAAACTTTCATCTATGGAAGCTACTGCGAACAGGTTTGCAATATGATGGAATTTGGGTTCTGATCGTGGTGTATGGTAGATATTCACAGAGAATGATTCGCAATCATGATGAACCTCTGGGAAGAGCTTTAATTCATTTTGGAACTGAAAATGCCACCTGAGTCGCTGATAGATTTTATTTCTCAGCTTCCCTGAGTTTGGATCATCATACACCCCGTCAGGGTGCAGGAATCCTCCTGTGCCTACCATTGAAAGAAGATTCCAAGACTTTATTATGAAGCATTTGTAAAGGTTAGTAGCAGAACCTCTCAAGAGATTGTAATTCTGGGGAGATTTCAGGAATGCCTGTGTCCCTGCAAACTCAACAAACTCAGAAAAGTAAGCTTTTTTTTGCGCTGGAATATCTAGTTGCTCTTCCCGAGCGATTGCTATTTGCGGGGCCGTGAGAGAGCGGATTGCAAATGCCGGATTTTTCTCAGACAGCAGGTCGCCCTCGTTCCACTCGACCTTGATCCAAGGTGGGTTTCCTAGGATGAGATCGAAGCCGCCGCGGCGAGCGAAGAGGTCAATGAATTCGAGTTCCCAGTGGAAGAATTTGCGCTCATTTACGATGGAGCGGACGAGGGCGAGGCGCGGGGATTGGGCGCAGAGTTGGTCCACGTTGACGACGGTGGCGTCGAGCTTGAGGTCGGAGGGTTTGACTTCGACAGTGTTGCTGCCCAAGTCCACGGCGAAGAAGAGTTCGGCTTGTTCGGGAGCTGCGGGGGCGAAGCCGGGGATGTGGCCGACGAGCACGCCGAGTTCGGTGAGGAATTGCTGGCGGGTGGGAAGCAGGGCGGATTGTTCGATGGGCCAGAACCAGAGGGCGCACCAGTAGTCCATGGCGAGCTTGAGTCGGCTGTATGGGCTGTAGGGGTGGCGGAGCTCCGTGGCCCACTTTTTGTCTTTCTCGTGGGTGGTGGAGAAAGATGGATTGAGAGTGGAAGAAGATTGGCCCCAGACGACCAACGGGTCGGTGGTTTCCTGGCGGAGGCGGGTGGTGGTTTCGAGGTGCTTGGTTAGAAGCGTGTCGGCGGCAGCGGAGAGGGCGAGGAGTTCGGGGAGGTCGTCGGTTTCGTAGGGGGTGACGAAGTTGGATTTCCAGTCCTTGATTTTATCGAGATGGGACTTGGCGAGGGATTTGATGACCTTGTCGTCGTAGGAGGCCATGCCGGGATCGCCCAATAGCCAATGGTAGATGCCGTCCGCAGGGCGTGATGGGAGAGCGGGCGTTTGTGCCGCCCCTTCAGGGCTCAATATTGGCTCTGGATCGGAACCCAGGGCGTTGCCCTGGGCTGAGTTATTTTGCCCCGTTGGGGCGGAAGAGGAGATACCAGATTCAAGAAAAGAGGAAGAGGGGGCAAGATGCCCCTGCAACGGACTGGGGCGAGACGCCCCAGCCACTTTTGGGGTGGATGCCTCGGCGGCTGTGGAAGAAGGCGATTCGGAGTTCGCCTCTCCTTGGGTCCACGCGACGGGCGCGGGTGGTTGTTCGGGCCAGCGGGCTTTGGTGCCGCCTTTGCCTTTTTGGGCTAACAGGAGGTGGCTGGCGTAGGTTTCGCGGCGGGCACCGATGAGGGAGTTGCCGTTGGCGAGTTGGAGTCCGAACCATGGGACGAAGGCTCCTTCGTAGATGGTGTTGAGCCAGAGGGAAATTTCAGCGAGATCGACGGCGGTGGGGTTGAGATCGACGCCGAAGACGTTGTTGTCGGCGATGAACATTTTTACCTTCTGGCGCTCCTGGGTGTAGTCGTCGTGAGGGATGGTGACACCGGTTTCCTTTTGTTTCCGCTGGAGGTAGGCTTCGGCGAGTTGGTTGACGGCTTCGTTGGCGAAAGCGGCGGAACCGATGGCCATCTCGCAGACGGTCAGGCGAAGGATTTCGTCGGCCTGTAAACCTTCCAGACGTTCCTTGAGGGCGTATTTGACAAGGCAACGGGTGAGCGACTCAGGGGTGTAGTAGGAGGCGGATTTTTTCCGGGCGCGGCCGGCGAGGCGGTAAAGGAATTTTCCCCTCGGGTGACGGAGGAGGGATTGGTGGCCGTCGATGGATTCGAAGACGCGTTCTTTTTCGGTGTAAGCTTCGAGTTCGGTGGCGGTGACGAAGTAGGCGTGTTCGAGCGGGTTGTGGTCTTCGTCGGCGGGTTTGACCTCGAAGAGTTCCTCGCGGGCAAAGAAACCGGAATAGGAAAGGAGATTTTCATAAACGGCACCGAGTTGGTTGATGCCGAGGGTGGCATAGGAGATGCGGCCGGAGCGAGCACGGCGGCCACGACCACTGGAACCGAGCGAGAGACGCTGGATGATCTGCTGGAGGACGTGGTTGCGGAGTTTTACTTTGGATAGAATCGGCGTGCCCTTGGGATCGAAAAGGTGGCTCTTGAGCGGGGCGATGGTGAAATCGTCGTGGATGGATTGATCGTCGCGATCCTTGAGGCCGAGCTGGGCGTCGTCGGGCGCAAGCTGGCGACCGTCGTAGATGAGACGGAAGAGGGTCTGGATGGAGTGGTGGAAGTAGTAGCCATCGCGCATCTCGTCAGTGGCGAG
>JBDTNJ010000423.1:0-14591 GCA_039933825.1 Luteolibacter sp. | reverse complement strand
TGGAGCCGGGTGGCGGCCGCCGCGCACGAGGCGATGTCCGGCAAGTCCTGACCGAGGTATTCGGCGAGCTCGTGGTGGTTCGGCTTGACGAGGTCCGCACCGGATTCGATCGCGATTTTCAATGCCCCGCCGCTGGTATCGGCGGCGATTTTCGCGCCGCCGTTTTTGATGAGGTCGAAGATTTCCTTGAAGTAATCCAAGCTAATCCCCGCAGGCAGACTTCCCGCGATGACAAACCAGCGGCCGGGCTTGATCAGCGTGAGAAGTTTTTCGCGGAGCTGTTGGAGATCTGATGTGGAAGGTGCCAGGCCTGGAAAATTGATGTCGGTCGTTTCGTTCGACGATTGATCCACGAGCTTGATTCCCGTGCGCGTTTCGCCGGGGATCCAGACGAATTCATCGCGGATGGCTTTGCTTTTGAAGAGCTCTTTGAACAAGCGTGGGTTCTCTTCGCCGAGAAAACCGGTGGCCGTGCTTGAAATGCCGTAAGCGCCGAGCATGGCTGAGACATTGACTCCCTTGCCGCCGGGCTGGCAGTGGGAATGGCTGGTCCTGTTAACGCATCCGGCCTGGAGGCGATCGAGGAAAACCGTCTGGTCGATGGCCGGATTCAGGGTGACGGTGACGATTTCTGAATGCGCGTCCATGGAGCGGTCCGGGTAATCGTTAGGTAACGCAGCGTGTGCCAGCAGGGATGGCTCAAACCAATTATTCCAGCCAAAGCGACTTCATCGTCTCGGCGCGGGCGAGGGCATTCTCTACGGTGGGTCCAAGGAAATTGACGTGGCCCATTTTCCGGCGTCCTCTGGCGTGGCGCTTGCCATAGAGGTGCAGGCTGGCCTCGCCGTCCTCGAAGACCGGCAGCCAGTCTGGCGGTGTGGTTTCGTCCTGCCACATGTCACCTAACAAATTGAGCATTGCCACCGGACTGTGCAGACGGGTGGAGCCTAACGGCAGACCGATCACCGCGCGGAGCTGTTGGGCGAACTGCGAGGTGACGCAGGCGTCGAGCGTGTGGTGGCCGGAGTTGTGCGGGCGCGGGGCGATTTCGTTGACGAGCAAGGTGCCATCGGTTTTCAGGAAAAATTCCACACCAAGAATACCGCGATAGTCGAGCGCTTCAGCCACCCGGCGCGCAATCGCCGTCGCCTCCAGGGCCACCGCCGGAGGGACGCGGGCCGGGACGATGGAGACGTCCAGGATATGATGCCGATGCCGGTTTTCCGCTGGGTCGTAAGTTACGGTAATGCCATCCGCACCACGCGCGGCCATCACGGAAAGCTCCTTTTCAAAAGGCACCCACGCTTCCAGCACGGCACGTGGTGCCTCGAAGGCGGCCCAGATTTTTTCCGGGTCCTCGTAGCCTTCGAGTTTGACCTGCCCCTTGCCGTCGTAGCCGAAATCCGCGGTCTTGAGCACGCCCGGGCCAGCGAGCTCCTTCATCGCCGCCGCAAGATCCGCAGCACTGGATATGACGGCGAACCACGTGTGAGGGATGTTGTTTTCGCGGAGAAAATTTTTCTCACGCTCGCGGTTCTGGCAGATGCAGATGGCATGCGGCGAGGGATACAGCCCAGTACATTTGGCGACTGTCTCCAGAGTCTCGCAAGGGATATTTTCAAACTCCACGGTGGCCACGGTGACACGGTTGCAGAAATCCTTGAGCGCCAGCACGTCGTCGAACGGTTTGTCGATGACCTCGTCGGCACACTCCACGGCAGGCGCTTCGAGGCCGCCAGTCCAAATCACCGTGCGCACCCCCATGCGGCGGGCAGCGAGGGCGATCATGCGGCCGAGCTGGCCACCACCAATGACGCCGACGACACAATGCGGCGCGTGAAGAGGAAGAGAAGAAGGCATGAAATCAGTCAATGGGATCGAGAGGAGGCAGCGCGGCGGATTTCACGGCGGCAGTCTGGTTTTTGCGGAAATCGGCGAGTTTGTCCGCCAGTTCCGGGTTTTCGTTGGCGAGCATGGCCACGGCGAAAAGCGCGGCATTGATGGAGCCGGGCTTGCCGATCGCGAAAGTGGCGGTCGGGATTCCGGCAGGCATTTGCACAATGGAAAGAAGTGAATCCACGCCATGCAGCGCCTTGGATTCCACAGGCACGCCGAGCACCGGGATATCGGTGATGGCAGCGGTCATTCCGGGCAGATGCGCCGCCCCCCCGGCACCGGCGATGATGCATTTCAGCCCCCGGCTGCGGGCGGTTTCCGCGTAGGAAACCAACTTGTCCGGCGTCCGGTGGGCGCTCACGACCTCCGCCTCCCATGCCACGCCAAAGTCGCGCAAGGTGAGGGCAGCGTGCTCCATCGTCGGCCAATCCGACGTGCTTCCCATGATGATTCCGACGACTGGCGCTGCGCTCATGGGCGCAGAGTGGCGGAGCGCCCGCCGGACGTCAATACGTTGGGTAAACCGTTGCCTAGGCACAACACCTCCTTTCTCTTGGGTAAAAACCCTGCTACAATCCCATCTATGCCGCAGGAACCATTCACGCTCGCGCTGCGTGACGGCACGCCGGTCGTCGTCCGGCCGTTGGTTCCAGAAGATCGGGACGCGCTTGCCGAATCCTATCGGCGGGTTTCCCCCGGAGCCCGCTATCATCGTTTTTGGACACACACGGGTGAAGTCGTCGGGGATAAAATGCTCAACCAAGTGCTCGCCCAGGATCCCGAAAAGCACATGACTTGGGCGGTTCTCGACACGGCCCGCGAGTTTCCGCCGGTCGGAGGCGCAAGTTGGTGGCGCGATCCGGAAAATCCATCACAGGCCGAGTTTTCCGCCATTGTGCTGGATGATGATCATGGTCGCGGTATCGGCACGCTCCTGCTGGCGCTCATCTGGCTGACGGCCTTCCGCGCCGGGGTCCAAACACTCATCGGTTATGTGCAGATCGAAAACCGCCAAGCGGCCGCCTGGATGCGCGACTGCGGCGCGAGCGGCGAGTGGGACGGCTATAAACTCATTTACCGATGGGATCTTGAAAATCTCGATATTCTGCCGAAAACCCGTGCCGCCGCCGAACTTGCGGAGTGGTTGGCCGGGCTTTCGCCCAGGATTCTCGGATGAGTGCCCCATGGGATTAGCGCACCTCCCACGAGTGTTTTTCCCAGAATTCATTCAATTCGTCGAGAGAGCCGTTAAACGCGTTGTGCTCTAACGGTCGATCCATCGAGCCAAAATATGCGGGCGATTTCCAAGGCCCATGGTGGTAATGTTTCGCGACGGATCTACCAGACCACTCGACACCAGCGTATTGCCAGATGGCCCAGTCACGCCAGACACCGTAGGCGCTCATCAGCTGTTTCGGTGTTTCGAAAGAGGAAGAATTCGAGTAGAGCGCGAGCCAGTAAGGACATTGGCTGATGCGGTTTTTCTGCGAAGATGAAGCACAACAAAGCGAGCTGCGGAGGCGATCGCTATTTTCCAGATAGATCACGGGCAGCACGCCAGTGCGTTGTTCGACGCGGTTGATGAAAGCGACCAGATCGGCGGGGCTGGACTTGGTATCGAAGTCACCGACGAGCAGCACTTTCCTTCCGGGCGAGATCTGCCGGAGACGGTCGATGTATTGATCGGCTTGGGCAACTGGGTTTGAGGTTTTCAAGACGTAGTAGTAGGTGCCGAGCCTCATTCCTTCGCGGTGGGCGGAATTGAGGAAGTCCGCGCATTTGTCATCCAGCACGAGGCCCTTGCCGCAGCGGGCGATCAAGCCATGCGCGCCATTGCGTTTGAGAGCGGAGACATCGGTGGAGGAAAATGAATCGCCCGAGCGTTGTTTTTCCTTCGGATCATAGGAAGAGACATTGACAATTTTCGGCGCTGCATTGAGCCCCACGCTGCCATAACCGCCGCCGCAACTGTTGAGAAGGAGCGGAACAAATCCTGCTAGAAAAAGTTGAGGTAAACGCATGCGCCATTTAATCGAAAATGGCAGGGAAAAGCAAGGAACGAAGCGGACCATGCACACGCCCCCAGTTCCGGTTTGACTAATCCTCCCCAACGATACAATTTGTATGGGTTGCGCCTCATCAAATTACCTTTTCTCACGGACGCGGCTCGGCCAAGCTTCCACGCGATGCCCTAGTGGCGCGTAAAACTCAATTTGGCGGGCAGCGTGTGTGAACGTGGTTGCTGCGTCTCGCAGCAACGATTCTCTTTCCGGGACGTTGCGGCGAGACGCCACAACCACGCTGGGCACGGCCATCCGCCAATCTGTGTTTTACGGGCCACTAGAACTATGTGGGGCTTTGCCGATTGTTTCTTCCACGTCCTATCCATGACAAGACTGTCTATGAAAGCACGTTGGAAATCGCCGACACGTTCGATGTCCTCAAGCACTTGCTCAACGAGCACATTCGCCGGCATGCTAAAAAACATCCGTCGAGGAAAATCCGGTGAACCTTTTTCGCCTTTGGATTGCTGAATCAATGGACTTCGCTCCCTAACGCGGAAATCCTCATCAACAAACACCGCCATTTCATTGACACTTTTCGAGAAACAGAATTCAGCCACCGACCTGGACCTCATCGCCGCGATGAATACCGGGGACGAGGCGGCGTTTGAAATCCTCTATCTCCGTTATCGTGAATGGGTCGTCTCGCTGGCCCGGAAGTTCACCGGCTGCGAATCCCTCGCCAACGATGTCCTCCAGGAAACCTTCCTCTATTTTCTCAAAAAATTCCCAGGCTTTGTCCTGACCTCCCAGCTCAAAACGTTTCTCTATCCTGCCGTGAAGAACCATTCACTCAACGCCATCGGCAAGGTGAAGAAATTCCAATCCGGAACCGAGGGGCAGAACATCCTTGATCATCTCGTTGCGCCTTCCTGCCCGCCCGGCTTCGACGGTGATTTCGAGGTGGTTCTCTCCAGTTTGAGCGAGGATCATCAAGAGATTCTCATGCTCCGTTTCGTCGATGGGCTAAGCATTGCTGAAATCGCAGAAGCCGCCGGAATCCCGCTTGGCACCGCGAAATCCCGCCTGCACCACGCGCTTTCGCGTCTCCGCGAGGATCATAAAACCCGCGAATATTTTATTTCTTGAACGAAATGGACGATTCAATGGCTTAACCTGAAGATGAAACCGGAAAACCAACAGGGATCTCCTGATGACGACACCCTGCAAGTGCCGCCGGAGTTGATCCGCACCCTCGCCCGTCTCCGGGACAGCAAGGTGGGAATTTCGCCCGCCGTGGACGCTGCCATCCTCCTGGCCGCCAAAGAGCGCATGAGGTCCATCCGCGAAAACCGCCACCCCCGCATCCCCGCATGGTTGCTCTGGCCGCTGGCGGCGGCGGCATGCTTCCTGTTGGCGTGGGTGGCGCTTCAGCCCCTAAACACTACCGGAAAAACACCGGCACAGCCAGTCGCCCTTCAGGAAGACGCCGCCTCCGTGATCTTGCGCGAGTTTTCCGCCTTGTACCCGAATCAAGTCAAAGCCATCATTCAGGACAGCCACGGAATCCAACTGACCCTTGCCGACAAGCCCGACGTAGCACAAGGCAAGGCGCTTGTCCTCAAAGTCTGCCAAGCGCAGGGTTGCGAGGAAATCATCACCTTCAGCGGCCAGAACATCGAGGTCGCGGGCCATCAGGTCACCGTTCGCACCGAAAGCGGAGGCCGTGTGACCCTCGACGGCGACCAATTTCTCTGGTCCAGCGACTTCAAGGGAAATCCCGCCCCCGGCATCCACATCGCGTCACGCAGATTGTAAAACCCGGAGCAGCCGGAATCAAATCCCATGCGCATCTCCGTTTACATCACCGCTCTGGCCTACTGCCTCCCCATGATCACCACCGCGGAAATGCCGCTGCCGTCCCTGGATCTGCGGGTTTCCGAAAAAGCGCCTCTCCTCACCACTTGGGCACATGCCGGTGGCAAAGCGGCGATCCAACTGGAAGCAGCCAAAACCCAAGCACTCACTTGCGACATCTACCAAGTAGATGGTTCCAGCGTGATTCCCATTTCCCGTGACATCGTGCTCGATGAACTCAAGCCCGGTGCCAACCGTCTCGAAATTCCACTACCCGAAAAATCGGAACGGGGGAAACTGCTCTTCAAAATCACAGCGTCCGCCGGAAGTAAACTCCTCGTCAACCTGATGGTGGACATCCTGCCCAAAGACGCCTTGGACAGTCTGGTTAAACAATCAAAACAAGGCCGGGTGTGGATCGATCCAAAGCTCAAAGTTTTTCACGCATGGGCCGCATCCCAAAGCATCACCAGCACAGAACCCCCTTCCGGCAAGCCCGTCGAATTCTACTTCGGCAAACCCACCGGAAACACGAATCCCCCCCCGCTAGGCCGCGTCTTCATTTACGAACGCGACCCGCCCGATGCCTTCCCCTTCATCGAAGTCATCACATCACCGGAAGTCACCAAAATCCTCCTCCCCCCGGGTTTCCTCTCAGGCCTTCCAAACTCCGCCACCGCCCAGGCCCTCCTGCTCAAACACCTCAAGCTCCTTCCTTAATCGTGGCAGCGGATTGCATCCGCCAAGCCCTCTCCAACCAAAACCAATTCCCCATGAAAACCATCCGTCTCCTCACCCTCGTCGCCCTCACTTCCTTGCCAGTCATCGCCCAGGAAGCCGCTCCCATGCCCAGCGTCTTCTCCGTCGGCGTGCTGCCCTTCGCCGAGACCGACGATACGAAAAGCCTCGGCTCTTCCGCCTCCGAGCTCGTTGGCGCCCAGCTCGGCATGTCCGGTAACCTCGTGCTCATCGAGCGCTCCCAGCTCGATGCCGTCCTCTCCGAACAAGGCATGGGCCTCACCGGCGCCGTCGATCCGCAATCCGCTGCCAAACTCGGCAACCTCACCGGCGCTCAGATCCTTGTCACCGGCCGCGTTTTCAAAGCCGGAAAAAACACCTACTGCATCGCCAAAGCCATCAGCACCGCCACCGGCCGCAGCCTGCCCGCGCAAACCCAGGTGAAGGGTGACGACTGGATGAACGCCGCCACCACACTCGCCACCGCGCTCGATGCAGCCATCGTGAAAAACGCTTCCGACATGGCCCCGAAGGCCGAAACCCCGGAAGCCCGCATCGACCGCCTCAAGAAAATGGTCGAAGGCAAAACCCTGCCCAAGGTCTTCATCCGCATCCCCGAGGAACACCTCTCCCGCATCATCCCCGATCCCGCCGTACAAACGGAAATCGAATTCACCCTCCAGAAAATCGGCGTCACCGTCGTCACGAATGAAACCGAGGCAGACGTCGTCGTCGCCGGCGAGGCCTTCAGCGAGCGTGCCATCCAGCTCGGAACCCTCGTCAGTTGCCGCGCCCGTTGTGAACTCACCCTCACCAAGAAGTCCGCCCCCGGCACCAAGCAAGTCAACCGCATCACCACCGGAACCGTGGACATCGCGGAAAACACCGCCGCCAAACAAGCCCTCCAAAACGCCGGAGCCAAACTCGCCGACTGGGTCGTCGCCGAACTCGTCAAGTGACTCCAGATATTTGAACCGCAAAGCAGCAAAGGTCGCCAAGGAACGCAAAGAGCTTTGGAAAATGAAGGAAGGATCCGGTGAATCCGGCAACAGATCATCCAGCACTACCCAAGCCCATTGATTCTGATCTCCGTGACCCTTTGCGACCTTTGCGGCTTTGCGGTGAATCCCATCCGCCGCCATGCCCATCATTCTCCATGACTCACCCACCCATGAATCCCATCCGCCGCCTCGCCCGTCTTTTCCTCCTCCTCACTCTAACCGTCCTCGCCCGCGCTGCCGATCTGCCGCGTGTCGCCGTCGTGCCGGATTCGCCGGAGTCATCCATCGCCGCGTTTGCGGATCTTCTATCAGCTTCACTGGCGACGACCTCGGATCGCTATGCCCTCGTCGAACGCGCGGAACTCACCAAGCTCGCCGCCGAAGCGGAGATCCAGAAACTCGCCGCCGACCAACGCCCGTCTGCCCTCGCGAAACTCGCCAAGGCGGATGGCTCAATCATCGTCGGCGCGGACAAGGGCGATCCGAAATTCCCCAAGTTCACGCTCCGCCTCACTTCCACGATCAACGGACTCGTCCTCCGTTCACTCACCCTCGGTGGCACGGAAAAGGAATTTGCCGAAGCCGCCGCACTCGCCGCTGGTGTCCTGCGTTTCCCCTGCGAACGCCTCACCCACGGCGATGCCAAGCCACCGATCATCGTTTCGTTGCTCGGCATCCGCCCTGCTATTGAAATCGACCGCGCCCTCGAAACCACGCTTAACCTCGCCGTCGCCCAACAACTTTCCGCCCAATCCGGGATCGCCGTTTCCGAGCGGTGGCGCATGAACGATCTCGTCTTCGAGCGATCCTTGGCAGACCAGATACCTCAGGCATTCGCCACCGGCACCGTTCTGCTGGATGGCTCGACTAACCGTGAAGGCGATCAACTTGCCGTAACTCTCCGCTTGCGAAACTCGGAGTCGGATCCGGGCAGGGCGATCTTGGTGAGTGGTGACGCCCGCAAGCCGGATGATCTGGCGAAACGACTGACCGCAGAAGTGGTTGGTGCGCTTGGCACCGGCTCGGGCACGGCGGCATGGGACGCAACCAAGGAGGGCCAACAGTATGCCGATCTCGGATGGTGGTTGTTCCGTCGGAAACAGGCAGACGAATCCGCCCAAGCTTATGAAGCTGCTATAGCATTGGGATACCGGGAGAAATTCACCCTGCGCAATAGGTTTCAAGCCTACGGGAGCATGGTCACTCCGGGGTTGAATCTGCCGATCTACGATACCGAGGTGGATGGATTGGACCATCTCCCGAAAGACAAGTTCAAGCACTTGATCGCGATGATGATCCGTGCGACCCAGTGCGCGATTGAAGCGCATGAGGGAAACTGGGGCGGCCTTTCCAAAAAAGAGTTAGACGATGATGGTCGGGCGACCAATCTGACCTATCAGTTGAAGTATAACATGAAGGTGCTGCAGGCGCTTTGCCTGAGAAGGGAACAACTCGAACTGGCAACAGAGGCCCGCGCGTTGCGTGCCGCGTCACGACATCTGGACAAGGTGGGCAGGGACTTGCAGGAAAATTTCGGCGGCGGCTTTGTGAACCGGACTTACATGTATGACAGCCCGGAGGACGCCGGCAGCGACCTCCGCCGGTTGCTGGATCCGAAATTGCTGAATGACAATCACTGGTGCCGGGCGAAATCACTGCGGGACGGTTTCTGGGGAACGTTTCACGATCCGAATCTCTGGCACTTCGTGGACTGGACGGCAACGGACAATCGGCGTGGTGAGGAGACCTGGCGGCGGTTTATCACCGAGTTGGGGGTATCAAAGCTCTTGATCAATCAGGCCGATTCCTTGGCCTTCTCCTTTCAGAACACGCGGGACGAGAAAAAGCAAAACGGAATCCTGAATGCTTACTGCGATTTGTTAGAATCCCGATTCGATGAGGTGGTGACACCTGCGGGGCAGAGGGTGTTATGCACTTTTAAAAATTACCCATACCGGCAGGGAGACAAGAACATGAACGCTACCTATGAAACACGGATGGCGGGAATCATGGCCCGCGTATTCCGGAGTGGAAACTGGGTGGGAACCGATACGATCTTGGCCACTTCAATCTCGACCACGGCTTGGTGTCGGGCGATGAGCAAGGGGCAGACGGTCGTTCCTGAATCACGGGCCATTGAGTTGTTAGACGCGGTGGAAAACTACCTCGCGTGGGCGAAGAATGACCCAAGATGGAAGAGTGACTATCAAAATCCCCACCATCAAAAACTCGATCAATGGCTCGCAGGAATAACGGAAAAAATCGTTAAGGGTTACCCGAATCTGGCCAAGGCGAGGATCAAGCGCCGCCTGCCCATCCCTGGTGCCGTTGCCATCCAAGCCTGGAAGCCGCAGGTTCCCGGACACCCGGATTCGACGAATTGGCTATTTGGCGAAGCGATGATTTCCTCAGGCAACTCACTTTTTGTACCTCGAATCAATGAGGGCATTGTCGAACTCGATACTTCGACAATGACAGTCTCACGGCTAATCGGACTTCCTCTGAAAGGTTTCAATTTCATCGGCTACCTAGCCTGCAACCGGAACTCGATGATGATCACCATCAAGAACCGGATGTTCCGCACACCCCTGTCCGGCAATGGATCTTCTTGGGGGGAGCTCAAGCCACCCGGGGACAACGGGGGGGACGGACTCACTTGGACGCTGCGGGGTTTCAATGACGATTTTTTCGTGGGTTCGTGCAATACCAGCAGCGAGAGCACTACCCCGCGGATGCT
Organism: Luteolibacter sp.; assembly: GCA_039933825.1. GTDB lineage: Bacteria > Verrucomicrobiota > Verrucomicrobiia > Verrucomicrobiales > Akkermansiaceae > Luteolibacter. The sequence continues at coordinate 4,359 of JBDTNJ010000423.1, read as the reverse complement.
GGCAGGCCTAGTGGGTGACGCAGGGGATGTCCGATGGCTGGCGGCCAGCAATCGGCGGCCGACCATCAATCTAATCGACAATCTGGATCCCAGAGGTGCGGTGATCGCCTACCGCAATACGAACGGCAAAACGATGGCCCTGTTGGGAGGGAGGATGGACCGAGCGCCGCTGGTCGAGCTGGAGACAGGAAAAGAAGCCGCATCATTAAGCGGTAACGGAGTGGACCAAATGCGCGGGGAATTGCCGGTTTACTGGGGCGTGGGAAACAATATGGAGGGCTACGGCATCCACTTCCTGGTCGTTTTCGATCCATCGCGGGAGCAGCCGCGCCTGATCTTGAGATCCGCGAAGGGGGCAGGAAAGCTCCCCGAAATGTGGAAAAACGTTCAGCCTTTGTGTGATGTCACGAAACCGGAGTTTCAGGGACAATTCATCGCCGCCATCGTTCACGGAGGTTATCTCTGGTTGCTCAAACGCGAAGCCGAAGTTTCTGCGGAAGTTGAAAAAAATGATCCTGAAGGCTTCCGTTTGATTCGCGTAGGGTTAAGCGATGGCAAGGCAGTTAGTATCCCGCTTTCCTATCAAGTGCCCGAATCCATACGCAAACTGGGAAAGGGCGATCAGGCAAATGATAGGAGCAGCCTGGAACGGCCGATTATCAATGTCCGCAGTCTTACCGCCACACCGCGCGCACTCTTCTTCGCGTCGTCGGGATACGGTCCGGATTGCCGATGGTATGGCGACCAGTTGAACGCAGGAGATCTCGCCCCGGTGCTGCTCTACATCACCTGGGAAGACATCAGCGCCTGGCTGGCGAAAAACGCGCCGGAGTCCGCAAAACCCGCTTCTCCATGAAATCTATCCTGTTTCTTGTTAGCTTAGTCATATCCACCCTCGCCCGCGCCGCCGATCTGCCGCGTGTCGCCGTCGTACCGGATTCCCCGGAGCCCTCCATCGCCGCGTTTGCGGATTTTCTATCAGCCTCGTTGGCGACGGCCTCGGATCGCTACGCCCTCGTCGAACGCGCGGAAATCACCAAGCTCGCGTCCGAAGCGGAAATCCAGAAACTCGCCGCCGACCAACGCCTATCCGCCCTCGCAAAACTCGCCAAGGCGGATGGCCTGATCATCGTCGGCGCGGACAATGGCGATCCGAAACTGCGCAAACTCACGCTCCGCCTCACCTCCACGAACAACGGCCTCGTCCTCCGCTCGCTCATCCTCGGCGGCAAAGAATCCGAATTTCCCGAAGCCGCGAAACTCGCCGCTGGAGTGCTGCGTTTCCCCTGCGAACGCCTCACCCACGGCGACGCCAAGCCGCCGATCATCGTATCCCTGCTAGGCATCCGCCCAGCCTTCGAAATCGATCGCGCTTTGGAAACCACGCTCAACCTCGCCGTCGCCCAACAGCTCTCCGCCCAATCCGGCATTGCCGTTTCCGAGCGTTGGAAAATGAACGACCTCGTCTTCGAGCGCTCCCTAGCAGACGAAAAATCGCTGGCCTTCGCCACCGGCACCGTTCTGCTAGATGGCTCCTACACCCGCAAAGGCGACCAGTTGGAGTTTTCCCTCCGCCTGCGCAAGGCCGAATCTGAAGAAGGCAGGAAACTCGAACTCAAAGGCAGCGCCACCAAACCCACCGATCTCGCCCAACAGATCGCGAAACTCATCGCCACCGAATCAGGGCAGAGCGGAGAGGCGGTGGCGTGGAACGCGCTGGAAGAAGGCGAGCAGTATGCGGATTTAGGGTCGTGGTTTCTTGATAGGAAACTGTTTGAGGATGCGGCCCGAGCATGTGAATCCGCAGTGGCTCTGGGATTTGACGGAAAAGAAGTGCTTTGGGCCAGAGCGGCTGCCTATCAGGGATACTTCACTTCATGGCATGGATATGAGATCATCCATGCTGGCGTCTTTGGTATGGATGCCTTGTCCGTGGCAGATTTCAAGTGGAGGGTCAACCTCACCATCCGCAAGTCGCAGTGCCTCATCGAGCTGATGAATGCGCAGTGGAAGGGAGACAGGACGAATCCCAGTCACAGCGTGACCTTGCACTTGGTTGGAAATCTGAGAGTGCTGGAAGCGATCTGCGTGCGTGGTGAACAGCTTGGGCTCGCCACCGAGGCGCGCTCGCTTCGCGCTTTGACGCGGGAGATTGTCGAACGTGGTGAGGCCCGGGTGGGAAGCCATTTCACCGACGGTGATGTCAGGCGTGTTTACATGTTCGATACCCCTGAAGCTGCCGTGCAGGATCTCCGGCGTTTGCTGGGTCGGAGGGATTTCACTACCACGTCTCCGGAATTGGCTTTCCGCTACTCCCTTTGGCAAACAGCTAAGGAGTCGGGGCCATGGAGGTTGGTGGATTGGACGGAAACCGACAATCAGAAAGGCCGCGCACATTGGAAGGAATTCATTGCCGAGTTGCAGGGATCAAAGGTCGTTTTGAACCGCATCGACGGATTGAGCATCGCATTTCAAGAGAGTCGTTCTGATGCCGAACGCGCATCACTGCTTGATGCCTACTGCAGCCTTGTGGAGTCGGATCTCACATTCTTCACAACCCGGGAGGGACAGATGTGGCTAGGAATTTTCGGTAATAATTGGATTGAAATCGCGCCGTCACTACGGCCTCGGTTTGAAGAGCGGTTTACAAGGATCTGGCTGCGGATTTTTAAAGATGCCGAATGGGTGGAGTCGAATCCGGTTAAGAATGTATCCTCCTCGATTCGGCATTGGGACGGAACCTTCAGAACACCGGGGCGCACCCAAGTCCCCCAGACGCTCGCCTTGGAATTGCTGGATGCGGTGGAGGCATACGCCGCCCGGGCAAAGCAGGATCCAAGGTGGCAAAAGGAATACCGGGATTACATCCGGGAATGGCTTCTGGACATCCCCGGTCTCATCGTTTCCGCCTACCCGGATTTGAAAAAATCGCGGATCAAACCGAGCGATGAGGTGGACGGGAGCGTCGCCATGCGTGCATGGAAACCCCGGTTTCCCGGTGCGGCACCCATTGCGCGGATGAAGGGCGATTTTTTGGCAGTCAGAGGAGACTCGGTTTTCATCCCATCCGAAGAACTTGGCGTTATCGAGTTGGACACGCGCACCATGGAAGTGTCTCGGGTGATCGGTTGCCCTATCAAAAATTGCAACTTCATTGGCGGACTGGCCACGAATGAGAAAAGCCTGCTGATGAATGCCAACCATCGCCTGTTCACCATCCCGCTGTCTGGGGGCGATGAGGCGTGGAAGGAAATCGAAATTCCCGGATCGGGTTGGGATGGAGTTCTCACCTGGCACCTCGAAGGCTGGGGCGAGGAGTTCTTTGTCGGATCGATCATGCTAGATGATTCCAAGGCTCCACCACGAATGCTGGCGGGGAAAGTCACGGATGGAAAACTGACATGGCTGGTATCAAGCGACCGCAGGCCGATGGTCAATCCCCTCGACGGACTGGAACCGCTCGACACCCACCTCGCCTATCGAAACGCGGCAGGGAATACGGTGGTTCTGCTGGAGCGACTTCACCGTAAGGCGTCGATGGTGGAACTGGAGTCTGGCAAGGAGCTTTTTCCGTTCGTTTCGATGGGCCAGTCTCAAAGCCGTGGTGAGATGCCTTTGCACTGGAACTTTGACAAAGACGCCATCGGAAGCCTTGTCGCTTTGGACCCGGCGAAAATGGATCCACGCCTCATTTTCAAGCCCATTACTGGCAGCGGACGGAATTTGCCGGGAAAACTCAAGGAGATGCCCTCAGTTTATGATGGTGCAAAACCCGAGTTTCGCGGGCAGTGCATTGCGGCAATCGTCTATGGGGGGCATCTCTGGATTCTGAAACGTCAACCGTCCGTGGGGGGAAAATCGGCGGAGAAGGACCCAAATGATTTCCGCTTGCTGCGACTGAATCTTGATGGGGGCACGCCGGTGGTGATTCCCCTCAGATATGACGTGCCGGTATCCTTCCGAATGCAGAAAGATGGAAGAGCATCGGGCTTGGAACGTCCCGTCATTAACCAACAGAGCCTGACCGCCACTCAAAAAGGATTGCTGTTCGCAATCTCAGGGAAGGGCTACCTCACCGGAGTTTACTTTGATCGAGGAATCCCCACAAGGGGAGGTCCGGCTTCGGCACTGCTTTACATCACTTGGGACGACATCAACGCCTGGCTGGCGAAAAACGCGCCGGAGTCCGCAAAACCCGCTTCTCCATGAAATCCATTCTGTTTCTTGTTAGCCTAGTCGTATCCACCCTCGCCCGCGCCGCGGATCTGCCGCGTGTCGCCGTCGTGCCGGATTCTCCTGAGCCATCCATCGCGGCGTTTGCGGATCTTCTATCAGCCTCGTTGGCGACGGCCTCGGATC
>JBDTNJ010000422.1:0-22934 GCA_039933825.1 Luteolibacter sp. | reverse complement strand
AGCGACCGCTGCTGAAGTGGTGGCAAGGAAGTGGCGGCGTTTCATGATTGGAGCGGAATAGGGAAACCATGAAATCCGGCGCTTGCCCATGAAATTTCGCAGGCTTGCGGTAATAGATGGTGAGGCTAAAGTCCGGCAAATGAGTCGCCGATCCCGAAGAAACAACCCCACGGCCGGGGGCGGATGGTTTGGAAAAATCATCGTGGGATCGTTGATTTTAGCTCTTCTCGCCGCAGGTGTGGGCTACGCGATGTTACGATCCTACCTGCACAGCGATTCGTTTCGGAAATTCCTGTCTGCGGAAGTCAGCGATGTGGCCGGGGTAACGGGGGAATTCGCGCTCTTCCGCTGGGAAGGCTTGGCGCTGGAGACAGACTCGTTCGAGGCAAAAGGGGCGGGGGTCGTCACCGGCTTGCGGGCGGATGGTCTGCATGCGGAAGTGGGTTTCGGCGGGGTGGGCCGGGGCGTGTGGGAGATCAAAGGATCGAGCTTGAAGCGCTTGGATGTTTCCGTGGATGCCACAAAAACGGTGGAGGAAAAGCTAACAGCCGAGGTTCGGCGTGATTCCAAAAAGACCGCGCCAAAGTCCAGCTGGCTGCCCAAGGACGCCGAGCTACAGGTGCTCGATGTGGGTGATGTGTCGGTGAATGCTGCTCTTGAAGAAGGCCCCGCGACGGCCAGCGGCATGAGATTGCATCTCGAACCGGGTGGCGCGAAGAACGCCTATCGGGCGGAAGTCCGGGGCGGGACGATCCACATGCCATTCAAGGTCCTGCCCGAAATCCGACTCGACCGGCTGCGGCTCCGCTATCAGAACCAACGGGTTTTCCTAACGGACGCCACGGTGCTCGCTTGGAAGAGCGGCCGCATCGAGGGCTCGGGCGAGTGGGACATGGACTCCCGGCAATATACACTGGAGGGCGTGGCGTCCGGACTGACTTGTGAGGACATTTTCAGCGAGACTTGGGCAAAACGTTTCACCGGCGACGTGGCATCCTCGTTCTCGATGGATAACAGTTCCAGCTCACCGACCGCGCGGGGCAAGCTGACGATCCAAAGCGGCGTCATCACCGCCTTGCCGATGCTCGACGCGCTGGCGGCCTACGCGGATACCCGCCGATTCCGGGTGTTGAATCTGAACGAGGCACACACCGATTGGCGTTGGAAAAAGGGTGAACTCGCACTCACGAACTTCGTGCTTTCGAGCGATGGCTTGGTGCGCTTGGAGGGCAGCCTCACGATCCGGGGAAGGGAATTGGATGGATTATTCCGGCTCGGGCTGGCCCCCGGCACGCTCGCAACCATTCCGGGTGCGGAAACGGATGTTTTCATCGCCGGTGAGCGCGGGCTGCTATGGACTCCTTTGCGGATTACCGGAACGCTGGATGATCCAAAAGAGGATCTGACGGACCGCTTGATCACTGCGGCCGGCCTGCGGATGTTCGATCAAATTCCCGAAACCGGCGAAAAGGTGATCAAATTCACTCGCTCGGTCATCGGCGATGATCCCAAAAAGGCAGTCGATAAGGGGGTGAAAATCATCGAAAAGGGCACCGGAATCATTCGTGATGCCAGCGGGATTTTGGATGGGTTTCTCGGCGGAGACGGCGGAGACGAAAAGCCGAAAAACGAAAGAAAGTGAGCGCGCGCATTTCCTTCATCGCTCCGACACACAACGAGACGGCGCATTTTTCGACATGCCTGAAAGTTGCTGGCAAGTCTGCGACGCGGATCGAAGGTGCGGCGTGTAACGTGATGATACTCAACCGCTGAACGTGATACCAAGAATATCGCGAGCCGCTATGGCTGCACCATCGTCCGCGAGGATGCGAAGAATCTTCCCTTCTTTCCGCAACGGCAGAGTTGCAGTGGAAGTGGCGGTTGTGGTGTCATCGTCACTTGTCATGCGGACGGCCGGATGCATCAATAAAGTTTCAGCAAAAGCTCGTGCGCCATTAAAAATAAGTGCCGCGCAGTAATCGACTGCGCGGTGGTCTTGCAGGAGCGATGGTCGGTTGGGGTAGTCGCGAGTGGATTTGCGATTCTGCCCTACTCGCTTTCACCTGAAGTGAGCTTCGGGGTCAGCGGTCAAACATCGTTAATATAGAAGAGTCTCCACCCGTCCTTATTCTTGTAGATGAAGGCGATGACGGCACTGGGTTCTTCCTGAAGATGGGGTTCCTGTTTCTTCCGGTCTTCGAATATGATGCGGATGGGAGATTTGTTCACCTCCTCGATGGCGGTGTCTGCATCAGCCCCGATTTCGACTTTTTTTCCTGCTATGGTGAGAATGGCTGCTTCCGCAGTCAGATTGATCACCCGTAGGCTGGCCTTTTTCAAGGTAGGTTTGCTGTCGTAAAGCTTCCAGACATAGGTGTCTGCCTTCGGGTAGAGGACAGCGATCCTACCTGCCTTTGTCGCTCCGATATTGAGGCTCTTAAGCTGGTCACCAATCGTATGGAGGGAAGATTTTTTGTTAGGTAAAATAAAGGGTCCTGACGCGCTTTGATAGGCTAGGGTAAATTTCTGCGCGTTATCGCCAGATTTCACCTCAAGGTTGATTTCCTGAGGAGGCCCAAGATGTACCACGTTCAAGCTTCCCGCGAAACCTGAAGTTATGCTAGTGATGGTAAGTAGTGCGGATTTCAGGAAGTTCATTGTGTTGGTTTCTTTTGTTTCATCCAAGGCGGGAGGACTTGGGATTCTGCTCTTACAAGTACAGAACAGTAATTGTTGGAGTGATCGGTTCCGAAAAACAAATAAAACGAACCTTTTTCAGTGACAGGCAATGTCTCGCCCGCAGTTTGCTGGTTGTGGGTGATTTTGAATGGACTCCCGCTCCATTTGGGAATTTCGGCGGCTTCATAGAGTTTGAGGTTGATTGGTTTTGTTCCGAGAAGAAAACGGTTCTCATCAGGACAGAAAGACATGACTTTCAGATAGAATCCCGATTGTGTGGCAAGAGGCTCACAGCGCTTAATCCGTATTTTCGGATGGAGCGGTTTGCCGTCCTTGTCCAGACGCGAATTCGGTTCCAGAAAAACGACATAGATGGAACTTTGCGCGTCCGCCACCTCGATGTTGCCAATGCCACTGTCAAAACCCTCGATTTCCAAGTTCAATGGAATGTTACCCGTGGGCACAATGAACCAACCCGTGGCTACCGCAGATGCGAGACCTCCTGGGACGACATCTTTTCCTGTCAGAGTGATCTTACAGGCTTTGTCACTGGGGACGAGATTGACGAGGTTTAGGAAGCCGTATGTTTGCGTATCCTGGGAAAGACTTCGGGTAGTGAAGGCCAGCAAGATGGCGGCAACAATGCAATTAGAGAGACTTCTCATATATTTTACGAATAGTGGTTATGCCATTGGGATCAATGAGACCTGCACTGTCACGTTGAGGTTCAAACATGACATGGAATTCCTTATTGGCCCGGCCTATCAGATTTCCATTTCGATCAAGCGCCTCCCCTGCGACGACAATGCGGAATACTTTTCCTTGGAAGGAAACGAGATTGATTACTTTTTTGAAAAGCTCCTCCCGCCCGGCATCGTTCCAAGTGTCTGCTGGCTTGGTGGGATAGGGCATTCTGCTGCCAAAGAAAGGTTCTGTAGTGGCGTCTGGAATGGTATAATTTCTTGCAGTAGCCGGATCTTGGCGGATGAGGTTAAGATCTGACAGTCCGCGCAATGGGGCGTAGTTGCGTGTGTTGATCACGCAATCCGCAAACAAGTCTCCTACGATGGATTGCTTGGGCGGGTACATTATGGGTTGCGCAAGATCATCATGGAGTGTAACTCCAGCAATCAAAGTCCTGAGAACTTCCCGTGGGGCGGTATTGATGTTGATTTTCCCACCAATCGGCACAGTGGAGGGTGTGGCAAGGGGGACATAAAAAAGGTCGATAAGCTGCGCCGCGCGTTGCCCGTCATTGTCAAACCTGCCATACTCGGGACGCCCGATGGCGAGTGTGTATCCACCTCCCGCAGAAGCGCTTATAGCGCCTGCCGTTAAATTGACATTGCTGAATTGAGATGGATCGAAAATATGCCCAAGTTCGCCCACATTCTTATAGCTTCCGAAATTCGAAATAAATGCAGGTGCCATATTCGGTTGATTTGCGGGAAATGCGAGATCTGTGGGAAGTTTGGCATCACTTCCTGCACTGGTCCCCGGAGTCGAATCGCTTCCGCAGTCCGGCCATTTACTGATTTCAACTTTATTATAGTTGTTGTTTGCAATGGTGCCTTTTACACAGCGACCGCCCCAACTGGTATTCGTGTCATAGGTATTAGCAAAGACCCAAGTATTGATGTAATATGAAGCTCTTGGATCTCCGGCTTGCCCGATGGAAGTATCGAGAGCAGGTGATGAGTTTCCTTTCCATTTTCTATTGGACGCGCCGGGATTCAAAGTGCCGTCTGTGCGTTGGACTCCGCCGCGCGCCATATCAACGATCACACCATTCCATTTGAGTTGATAGTTGCTCGTGGTTGTGGCTACGAATGTAGGTTGGGACGGGGGAAAGGGGCCTATCGGAAAGTCATAGGTTTTTTCTCCTAGCATAACTACTCTGAATCCGTTAGGAAGCAGCGTGAAATCCTTGATGAGCGGATATGCGGCGGTGGTGAACTCCTTGGTTCCACTAGGAGGAATAGTGATCTTATGTTTGTTTTGATTTTCAAACTCCAGGTCGCCCTTGATGGAAAGTTGCGAGGGATTCCATAATTCTGCATAGGTGCTGACCTTGATTTTCACGTTATCACCCGATGTCCCTGTCCACTCGTAACGATCAAAAAGTTCATTTACGAATGGATAACTGTCCACACCGCGATAGCCTGTGTCTGCTCCTGTACTGGTGAGAGCGGTGGCAGTAGAATCGGTATCCGCATAGTCGATAATGCTGGCGGCGATGGTTTTGTTATAGTTTTCGGTGGAAGGGAATCCTCCCTTACGGTTGTCAAACTTTGGGAGATTTCGAGTGATCTGACTGGCGATGCCTTCCACATCTTTTGCGGCGACGGCTTTGTTCAGATCCATCGCGAGTTTTCCGGCATCCGCGTAACCGTAGCCTTGGGGTATGACGGGGACCGGAGTGACGGGTATTTTCGCAGGAGTGGGTGAGTAGGTCAGATAAGGTTCGATTTTTTTCGAGTCATTCTCCGAGAGAACCAGGCGGCTGCTTGCGGCGGTGCGGAGAGTGCTTCTTTTGGCGATTAGCGAGTCTTCCGGACCTACGGCGTCGGAATCCGCAGTGTTGTTGAATAATGTGAAAATGCCGAGTTCGGACGTGCTGAGCCCCAGTTCGCGCTTTTCGGATCCTGCGGTGCGACCGTCGATCCTGCCACTCAAGTCCTCCACCCACCAGGAGTAGCGGATTCGGTATTCTTTGGACGTGTAAGGTAGCTCGACCCATTTCGCACGGGGGACATTGGTGTCAGTTTCACTGACGCGTCCTAGGACATTGATCTTGTCACTGGCGGTACCCGTCACGTAGGTAGTAAGTGCAGTTTTTAGAGCGACGGTGTCAGGTGCATTTGGTTTCCCAGCGGTTGCTGCGGGAGAGGTTTCCTTGGCTCCGCTAAAAAATGGGATGATCCGCCATGTGGACTTGGTAGTGTCAAATACGGAACCATAAGTGAAAAATTGCTCGCGGGAGATTGGGTTTGCCGCGCTAACAATGGACTTCGGTTGGACGGGGTCTTCGAGGCGAAAGACGAGGGTGTCATCGCGGGAAGCCACTTCGGAAATCGTGGAAAGTGCATCGGAGAGGCCGCTTTCCAGTGCGAACTCTGCACGGGTGGCATCGGAGTAGGAGCGCGCAGTCCTTCTTTCGAGGGAAAGCATGGCGATCATGCCGATCATCAGGATAAGGAGGCTCACGACAGCTAAAATAGTCATCGGGAGAGCAAAGCCCCGCGGAGTTTCAAAAGGCTGGGGTTTCATTGTGGCAAGATAAGGGTTTGGGTAAAACTGCGGACAGACTCACGGGCCTTCTTATTGGCGGGATTGCGAATTTCACTCCATGAGGATTCGGTTTTGTACCGGCCCGCAGAAAAATCATCGGTGATTTCAAGAGTGATTTCTAAAAGTGCTGGCGGGCTTGTGCTGGTGGGCGTCCATGGCTCAGGCTGACCGGTGACGCCGTATTGCTTAGGTTTAACCTTAAAACTGAGGACATTATAAACAATAGGTTCATCTTGATTGGGATTTCCGACGGGAATCGTCGGGGTCTTGGAGGATTCGATAAGTGCTTGGGTATCCTTTGCATTGAGGGCGCGGCGAAAAAGTTTCGGTGAAACCGCACCCGCAAGGTCTGCGGTGTAGGCAACATAATACAATGATGTCCGCAAATCGCCTTCGGTGGGGGACACTTGCTCATCATAGGATTGGGCGCGGACGAATGCAATTTTGTCTGGGTTTGTGATGGATTCCTCCGACATAAGCGGGGTACTTGGCAGGCGCGAGGAGAGATCTGCCTCGAAAAAATGGAAAAACGCGCGTGATTCCGAGAGGGTGTTAACGGCGCTTTGTGATGAACGATAAGTGGAGGATGACTGACTCATCAGCCCCAAAAGTAAAATCATGATAATGGAGGCGATCGCCAATGACGTCAGCAGTTCAATGAGCGTGAAGCCTCGGTTTGAGGATCTATTATAATTAGCTACCATCGGTCAAAAAGGCTGTTGCTTAGGGGTGACCAGTGAAAACTCGCTGCTTTGCCGATTCGCCGGCGGTGATTTAGCCGGGTATTGGACTTGAATATAGATACGTGAAAGCTCGGTAGTGGATGATGTGAGATTGTTTGTGATTTGGGATTTTGAATAAATCGTGACCAGAAATTGCGCGGCCTGTGCTTTTACGCCACTCTGCAAATCACTTTTTGAACCTTCGCTGACAAACTTCGCATCCCTGTCATATATCAATAGAGTTGGATCTTTTTCAGTTCCAATGTCCGGGAAGCGCAGAGTGAGCGATTGCGGCAGATAGGAGTAGCGGCGCGGGGTTGCCCAGAGGGCGGCGATCTGGTTCTCGACGTCTTTGGAAAGCCACGCGGCGCGGGTATCCGCTTCCGCATTTCTGCGGTCGGTGAGGCTGGCTGTGCTGGCAGCGAGAATCAGGGGAATTGCAACCGCAATGACGCCGATGGCGATCACCGTTTCCATCAGAGTCATGCCAGCCGAGCCTTTGGTGTTTTTATGGGGCATCGTATTATTTTGGGTCGAGGTTACGGGCACGCGCACTCAAGCGGTTGATGAGTAAAAGATCGAAAACGATTCCCCGCTCATTCCTCTGGGTGGGCACCACCGCGTTACTCTTGAGGAATCCTTTGCCGATGGCGAGGACGAGCTTGGACTGTGTAACCGTGCTGGGCGGGTAGGTGATTTGCCCGTTTGGAGCAAAAACTATGTAGTAGCAGCTTATTGGGCTTTTTTGGTAGTCCGCATTAATTTCATCAGTGCCGTCGAAGAGGGTTTTTTCGGAAGCTCCGGTGATTGCTTTGTTGAGGAAGAAAATATTCTCGGGCAGCTGGGTCCAGCGCTGGAGTAGTTTTTTGACTTGGTAAGGACTTGCCGACCCCGTTTGAGGCTCCACTTCCGCGATCCCGATCAGCTTACCACCCACCTTGGAATTGGAGTAGTCCGGGAACATGACCGAGGTCGGGTTTCCGGTGGCGATGGCGTGAGCGCGCGCATCCTGAAGGTGGCCGCGGAGAATATCCCGTGCCGTCTGGCGGGCGCTATTTGCCGGGTCGCTGAGCAGTGGGATTCCGACGACCAAAAGAATGACGATGATCGTCATCACCGTTAATAACTCCACTAGCGTAAACGCCTTGTGTCCCGAATGGAGCATTCGAGGATACAGGCGATAAGCGTTCAGTGGTGCGTTGTCAGGGTGGATGGTCATTCTGATTCCAAGTTATTTAAGCAATTCAGGTGCCATGACTGAGTATTTACAAGTGATTCCCTCAAATAGTAGGAAAATCGTGTGTAATCTTCGTTACACAAATAGCATTGGTATCTTCGTTCACAAGGCGAAACGACCCACCGACCCAATGTTGAATTTCAGCTTACCGTAATGTTTTCGCGATGATTGATAGCGTTATCGCCTTTCGATGACTTTAAAGCCTCGCCTTGATACGCCATCCCTGCACAAGCAAATCATGCGCCGAGGTCAGAAACGATCTCCCCTATAACTTTCGCTCCCAAAAAGTGGCGACTTGGCTGCGGCCTCTCGGGCTGGTGCTAAAGGAAACAGAATACTTGGATTATGCCGATCAAACGACAAAGGGGAGCCCTTGCTTGTGAAGTGCCTAGATTTGATTCACATAGAAATCAAATAGTCGCAAGGCGATGCCCCACTCCGAGTAAACGGCGCACCCATCAAGCCGATCCCCATCGGCAGTTCAGGCAACTACGTGGTCGTTCTGTACGATGATACAGAGGGCAAAGTGCAGTCGATTTACTTCCGCGATTTTAAATTTCTCAGCGCGGATTGATCGGTTTTTGATACAAGCCGGGGAATGGTATTTTGAGGACTTCCGGTGCAGGTCGTCGCATCTTCTATCAGAATAATAGTTTCTGAATCACGGTTTCCACGGTCTGGTCGGGAGCGATGGGCCCATAGGTTTTCTCAAACCCGGCGCGGCGGAGCGTCTCTCGCACGCCGCTGTGGGCTTCGGCCAAGCGGAATTCAATGCCACGCGCCTGCATCTTTTCATGGATTTCGGTGAGAAGCTCCACGCCGGCCAGATCGAGCGACGGAACGGTGCCTAGGAAATAAACGACCACCTTGATACCAGCTCCGCGTTCGTCGAGCATCCGGTAAAACTGATCACGGACATACTCCGCATTGAAGTAGAGCACCGCACCATCGTTTCGGAAAATGAACGTGCCGGGGATGCGTTGGTTCGATGGATGGCGGATCAAATCGGCGAAATAACCGGTGCCCGGCACGCGGCCGAGCTCGGTACAATGGGGGCGCATCGCCCGCCGCAACAGCAGGAGGATCGATAGAATCGCGCCGATCAACACTCCCATCAGCAGACCGGAACCGAGCACCCCTAGCAGAGCCACAAAGGAGATGCAAAACTCAGCCCGGCTGAATTGCCAGATACGTTTGAGTGCAGCAATGTTGAACAATCCCGTGACTGCCACCAGCACGAGGGCTGCGAGCACCGGCTGCGGTAGGAAACGTAGCAATCCTGATAGAAAAAGCGTGACCAAAAGAATTAGCAACGCAGCGATAAAACCCGAGAGCGGTGTGCGTGCGCCACCGGACTCGTTGACCAGCGATTGCGACATCCCGCCGCTGGTCGGGAATCCTTGCCCAAGACCGGCCATGAGATTCGCAACGGCGAGCGCGAGAAACTCCTGATCGCAGTCGAACCGATAATCATGCTTCTGTGCGAACATGCGTCCGATTGCTGCGGTTTCGACAGCACCTAGCAGAAAGCACGCCATCGCCAGGGGCAGCAGTTCGTTCACGTCGCTTCGTGCCAGCCAGTGGAGGCCGAGTGGGGGCAACCCTTGCGGCACCTGACCCAATAGCTTCACTCCGTGGGCCGCGAGATCAAACTGCGCGCCCGCCCACAATCCGGCGATCACCACGACGAGGGCGGATGGTTTGTTCGGGAGGAATTTTTTCCCCAGCAAAAGCAGCACCAGCGCCCCTCCACCCACTGCGATGGAGGAGGGATTCGTCTCTCCCGCATGGTAGATGAAATGGCCCATTCTCTCCCAGAAATCTCCGTGGGATCCTGCGAGCCCGCAGAGTTTCGGCAATTGCGAGCTGGCAAGATAGAGTGCCACACCGCACTTGAAGCCGATAAGCACGGACTCCGAAATGAAGTTCACGATCACGCCCGCACGGAACAACCGGGCGAGGAGCGCGAGCACGGCGACCATGACAGCGGTGGTGGCCGCTAGCGCGGCGTGGCGAGCGGGATCTCCCGCCGCCATCGGGCCGAGCGTGGCTCCCACCAGCAGCGAGATCGCAGAAGTGACGGTAATCGTCGTTTGCCGGGAGCTGGTGAATAGCCAGAAAACGATGCCGGAAAACAAACACGCATAAAGTCCCGCCGCAGGTGGCAGTCCGGCGAGCGAAGCATCACCGATACCTGCCGGCATCAGATAGGCAGCCAGTGTGATGCCTGCAACGAGATCCGCCCGCAGCCAGCTTGGCTGATAGGTGCGCAGCCAACCCAGCGCCGGAACAAGGCCGGCGGCTTTGTTTTTATGCTCGCTCACGATGCCGATTCATCATCCTTGCCCGTGCCTTCAAGCTTGGCCCTGGCCTCGGCGAGTTTGGTCAGTTGCGCCTCGTTCACCTTCGGGTATTCAAGGCCGAGTCCTTGAATCGAAGTGGTGATGATGTCCGCGACGAGGGCGCGTGCGACGTATTTCCGATCCGCCGGAATGATGTTCCATGGCGCACGCTTGGTACTGGTGGCGGAGATCGCGTCCTCGAAGGCCTTGCGGTATTCCTTCCAGTGATCGCGTTCTGCGAGGTCCGCATCGGAGAATTTCCAATGCTTGTCGGGATTGGTCAGGCGTTCGAGGAACCTGCGCTTTTGCTCGTCCTTGGAAAGGTGGAGGAAAAACTTGAGGACCAGCGTGCCGTTGCGGGTGAGGTGCTTTTCAAAGTTGTTGATATCCTCGTAGCGTTTCTCCCAGAAATGTTTGTCGGGCTTTGCCGGTTGCCCCGGTCCGAGCCATTCCGGGTGAACCTTCACCACTAACACATCCTCGTAGTAGGAACGGTTAAAAATGCCGATACGTCCCCGTTCGGGCAGCGATTTCATATAGCGCCAGAGGAAATTGTGATCCAGCTCCTCGGTCGAAGGTTTTTTGAAGCTGAAAACCTGGCAGCCTTGCGGGTTCACGCCGGACATGACGTGGCGGATCGTACCGTCCTTACCGGCGGCATCCATTGCCTGGAGAATAATGAGCACGGAATGGGTGTCGCTGGCGTAGAGCAACTCCTGTGCCTCGCTCAACAATACACGGGTTTCCTCCATGATTTCCTTCGCCCGCTCTTTGATCATGTCCTTGCCGAGCTCCTTCGCATTGTCGGTCTCGGTCCAGTCGGTCACGTATTCCTTGAGGTTTACCTCGGTGCCGGGCTCGACGAGGAACTGTTTGAGTAGTTTTGGATTGATCATGGCAGAGGGGGGGCGAAATTGACGGGATTGTTTGATTTGACAGTGGATAAATCTGTCACAACGGCCTCCCATGGCAAGCTAAAGCTGGCGTAGCTCCTATGGAACCAAGGTCCGATAGCCCCCTCCCCCTCTCAATTTGCTTTGCCCTTCGTGATTGCAGTATCAGGCTAGGGTCCAGTCGGTCATGCTCCGCGAAAGAATCGAAAGACCGGCCATCGCTGACGTCGGTTCCCTTGATTCCGGAATCGCAGCGGTTCTTGCCCTATCTCACCATTCCCGTGCGGACAATCCGGCAAATCGGAGGGGCGCCTTCGCTGTCGGGTCTCCATCGGGCTTACAAAACATCCTGCCCTGGAATCCGTCATGGACCCCTACTTTTCCCCACCTCGCTTGATTCAAGCACGTGGCAACCCCCCCGGAACAGAATTAATCACGACGCTGCTTGCAGAAACCCCAAGCGCCTGCTAGCCTCTGTCCCATAACTTACCGCGACATTACCATGAGCTACGACGATGACTGGCCTGATCAAACCTGGGAAAACCGCCGCGTGATGATTCGCAAGACCATCCGCCCCGTGACCTTGGACGAGTTGAAAAAACTGGGAGAAAAGCGGTTCCCGATCGTCACTGATCCGTGGTCCATACGCTACTTCGAGTTTCTCGCCCAGCATCCGGATGCCAGCTATTTCATCGCCGAGTCCCCGGAGCATGCGGAAGTCATCTACTGCCGGGACAGCGGCAAGGGCATCTGGTTCCTGCCCAGCAAGGGCATGGGCATCATCCAGCCCAACGGACTGAAGCTGCTCGCGGAAATCGTAGCGAAGCTCTGATTTCACGATGGCCGGGTGGTTATGATTCCCTAACCTTCGCTCGACCTTGCTTCGAACCGCCCCGCCAACATTACACGATTACCGACTCGGACGCGCCCCCGCCGGCTGCGCCCCTGTTTATCCGCCCACTACCCTTTCCCCAACTCGAAAAACACACCATGACCACCGCCGTCCAATCCATGTTGAAAAATCCAATCCGCCTCATCGCCACCCTCGCCGCCGCAGGAGTCATCACCTCCTGTTCGACCGGCGTTGATATGCCAAAAGGCACAAGCAAAGGCTACCACTCCGCCCGTCTCATCAAGCGTGACCCGCAAGGTGCCGTCATCACCGATGCAACGGAGAAGCAAGTCCACGGTATGATTCAGAAATCCATCGCCCGCCAGTTCACCTCACGCGGCATGTCATATGGAAACGGCGATTCGGATCTCGTGGTCGCTTATATGGTGATCTACCAAGAGCCGGGCATGACGGCCAGCTACGACCAGTATTTCGGCTATGGCCGCGACTCCGGAAAAATCGCTGACCTCGCCCACACCCGCGGCGCACTCGAAAACAAGCGACCCGACTTTTTCCGTCAGGCGGGCGTTGTCATGGACGTGATCGACAGCCGGACCAACAAGCTCGTGTATCGAAACTTCGCCAAGGGGGACGTGATCAAAGGCGCGTCGGCAAGCACCCGCGCCGCGCGGATCGATGCGGCAGTCGCCCAGACCTTGGCACCGTTTTTCAAATAGGCCAGCCACCACCGTGCTCGGATCGGTTCCGGGCACGGATTATTTGGTCACTCATCCGAAGTTCTTCGACACTGCGCATGATTCGGCTTGTCAGGCGCATTCGCCCTGTGTAGCCGTGCCTGCTCCCCAAAACATATCCCAAAATTCAATGCTCTTTTTTACCCTTTGGTGCCTCGCTGGATTCGTAGTCGGCATCGTGTTCGCCTCCTTTTTTGAATGGACCCTTCATAAATACGTGATGCACCGCCCGGTTGGGAGTTTCCGCTACGCCTTCCAAGCCCACGCGGTCGTTCACCACGGAACTTTCAAAGCAAACCACACTTACCATCTCATCGATGAAAAGGACAAGGAAACCATCCCGATGGCGTGGTGGAACGGCCCGGTGCTCGTTCTCATTGGCGTGATGCCATTTTCGATCCTGTCCTACTTTACCGGCCAGTGGGCCTTTGTCATCGGTGGATTCAGCGCATTCACCTTTTATTACTGCTTCTACGAATACATCCATTGGTGCATGCACTTGCCGAAGGCCCGCCGGGTGGAAAAGCCTTGGTGGTTCCGCCGTCTGAACGGCCACCACCTGCTGCACCACCGCTACATGCACAAGAATTTCAACGTGGTGTTGCCGGTGGCCGATCTCTGCCTCGGCACCTTCATGGCCCGCGCCAAGACCCATTTCAAACAGGCTGAGGGCCCATCGGTGCCCAACGTGCAACCTCTCGCGTGATCGCGTGAAAGAGATTTCTGGAGTTTTCCACTCCACTTTGCTAGGACTCGTCCACACCCGCAAAAAATGATGAAATCCCTACTGCTGCTCCCGCTCCTTGGACTTGTCTTCATCGCCACGTCCTGCCGCACGGCCACTCCGCTCGACCCGATGACGATGAAGCCTTCCTGCAAGTGCCTCCCAAAAAACATGCACCCGCATGACCCTTGCGGAGAGGTAATCGGCACCAAATGATCCACGACTGCTAGTCAAACATCCCGCGCCCCGCGAGATGCCGGAGCCACAGTTCGAATACCAGCTCCGGGCACTGGTTTTTTGAAAACACGGCGAGCTCCGCGAGGCTACGCGTGCCATCCATTGCAGCGAGAACCGCGTAGTGCTTTCCCGGAAATAGGCAGGGCTTGTGCCACGCATCCACCAGCGGCAGACCTTCACGCGCACACAGCAAGCGAAACGCATTGAGGCGGGGAAAGCCTGAAGGCTGCGGATCAAAACCCAGCGATTCAATCCGTGGTAAAATCCAACCGTTCGTGATTCCGTCGTACACCCGACTTGCCAGTTCGCGCAGATCCCACCCCGGCAATTTCACCATCACCTCGCGCATCGCCACACAGGCCGGGGTAAACAAGCGGATCGCCTGCCAGATTTCCATCGCGCCTTCATCCGCAGGCTCCTTTCCCGCCCTCACGGAAAAATCCAACACCCCGCCCGATGGGATTTGCTTCATCAGTGGTGCATCGTCGCGACACAGCACACCCGAGCGGAAAGTCCGCCCTGCGGCGGCATCCGCAGCGAGTTGAAACGCCAGCGGCTCTTGGACCGTTTCCGCAAGATGTTCTACCACCTCGTCACTGAGAATGGACGGGATGTTTTCTGCAGGATCCGTTTCGCCCAGCCAGCGCAGCCCTGCGTTTGACGCCGCTTGTGCGAATCGATCCAATGACCACGGATCATTCACCGGGCCGAAATCATCGAAAGCGAGAATCGCTGGCCCCTTCGCTAACATGTCATCGATGATTGCGATTTCCGGAGAATCCGGTTCCATCACGAAACGCAGAATCTCAAGCGCCTGGACCAAATCCCCTCCCCTCGCCTGCTGGATCGCCCGGACCTTCCGAATCACCGGAAATCGCGCTGCCCAGCCGCACTCAAGATTGAAACTAATCGTCGCGATGCCTGACGGGCTGAGGTTTTCACGACAAAAAGCCAACAAGACCGCCTTCACCTCATCCGGCACCCACGAAAAGAATCCGTGGGCGATGATGAAATCAAAGCCAGCTCCCTCAGGCTTGTAGTCTCGCAGATCCGCCGCCTGAAAGACCACGTTCGTAACACCAGCCGCCGTAGCGCGCTCCGTCGCTTCCCTAACTGAAATTTTCACCAGATCGATACCGATGCATTCGCTCTCCGGCCAGCGCATCGCCAGCGTAATCAGATTGTGGCCGGAACAACAGCCGATCTCCAAAATCCGCGCCCGCGCGGGAGCCGGTGTCTTCAGGCCGCCCAGCCACGCCGCCACGGCACTCACCGCCGGATCTGAGAGAGGGTGACTCATGGCCGGATAGACCTGAGTCTCGTATAGTGCGTGGATCGGATCTTTCATAGTAAGTCAGATCCTCCTCACGTCCACCCGCCCCCAATACATCCGGTCCCGCCAATCCTTGAAATCGTCTTTGTAAGGCTCCAGTTGACGACCCGTGGCAACTGCCTCTCCCGCCACCAGCACCTCGTTCATGCCCTCCGCCGTCCGCAGGCTGCGCACGACAGGAAATCCATCTGATAGAATTTTCCGCGTCAGCGATTGCATCGTGCGATGGCCGGCACCTGTCACTAGGTTCACCGCCAGCAAGCCACCCGGAGCCACCGCCTTGCGCAAATGCACCATCAACTCCGGATTCCATGCCTGGGGACGAAAGACATCGGTCTTTCCAGCGAGGTAGATGTCATCAAACACCACATCGAACCTCCGCTTATTTTTCTCCAGCCAAGCATAAGCATCGCCGATGATCACCTCGATTCCGAGCGAGTCCAGATCCATGTGCTTCCGGGCCAGATCGACAATTTCCGGATCGATATCGATGGCAGTCAACTTACAATCTGGCAGCAGATGTCGCAGCACCCGATAGGCCGTCCCACCCGCCAGCCCGAGCATCAGGATCGCACGTGGCGGACCTTCCTTGCGCAGCAGTGCCGCGGCCGCGATCAGGTCCCACGCCAAACCCGTTAGGTAGCGGTTCCGATGATACAACGCATGGATCGCCCCCGCCACGCGAAATTCCGTCACCAGATCCGATTTCCAGATTTCCAGCGATTGAAAATGAGTTTGAACGATCTCCGTGCGGCGCATCGAAAAGGAGATTGAAGCGGAATGCGCCGGAGGGAAGCTGGAAATGCGGGTGGCCGGTTCCTGGGCTCTGCCATTGGGATAATATCGATTCAAAGGGAAGATTCAGGCACCGCGAATCATGCGATTCTGGCGAATGTAGAGAGGATGGTGAATAAGGAAAAAACGAGAGCTGTCTTTTATGATTCGCTCGATTCGCCAGATTCGCCAGATTCGCGGTGCCTAAAGCTCTTCATCTTCGGTCGTCGATTGGCCCGCGAATTCCACCTATCATCATTTTTGCAAAACATCGGCCGGTACGATCTCGCGGACCAATTCATCCGGCACCAGAACCATGGCATGCGCTGGTTCCCCGGCGGGAAGCAGCACCAGCGGCGCGTAGGTGACCTCGTCTTCATCCAGCTTGGTGATGAGACCGACGGTCCCACGGGTGCCGAGTCCCGCATAGAGCACAAGAGAGAAACGGCGGTTCAATGGGTTTTCCGCAGCCACCAGCACCGCACTTTCGGGATGGGCGTAAATAGCTCCGCGCAGTGCGAACGAGTGAGGGCCGAACACAACCGGAATCTGTTTTCGGAAACGGGCTGCCAGCGAGTTACTACCCGGATGACCTAGCAGAATAAGATGATGATTCCGCAGCTCGTCCTCGCTCGCCCCGGTATCCGCCTTTACCGGCACCACAAGACCATGTGAGCGGCGGCGCAGCACGTCTTGTAACATCCGGGCGGCCTCACGGTTGGCATCCGCTTCGTCGAGCGTGCCATAAAGAATCAGCGAGTTCTCCAAATCATCATCATAGCCAAGAACGGTGAACGGCGCGCCATTCCCACAAGCCGAGATCCGGTATTTATCCACCACCACCCGGCGCGGAGCAGCGGAGGTGACGACCTCGATGGTATCCTCCACTTGCTCTAACCTGGCAACGCCGGTGGTTTCGCCGGCGGCGGTTTCCACCGTTACATCCACGGCCAGCGGAGCGCCTGTTTCATTGCGCCGGACGCTGATCCTCGTGCGCCAGCGCTCGCCTTCGCGGTGGGTCTCGGTTTTTCCAAGTTCCAACGTCGGCAACCCGGTGTGGTCGAGCCAAGCGTCGAAAAACGCGGACCAACTCCGCCCGGTGCCTTTCTCAATGAAGGCTTGAAACTGCTTGGAACCTACCGGCATCCCTGCGTTTGCCTGCCCGAATTCCTCCATCAGGGCATCAAATTTCCCTCCTCCTACCAAGCCCCGCAGACTGTGCAGGAGCAGCACGCCCTTACCGGAGGAAATCTGGTTCCACGCGACGTCATGATAACTCGGCCGTAATTTCGACAGCGGCTGCTCGTCGTGACTCCGTGCGCCCAGTTCATACGTGCAGCGAAAATGGTTCAACTCCGTCGCGAGATCATCCAGCCCGCTGACATCGATGCCGGACTCCGGCATTTTCTCTGCCAGATATTTTGCGCGCATGGCCAACCCTTCATAAAAAGCGAAACCATTCGCCAACCAGATGTCCGCATCCTCCGCCGCCAGCAGCGTGCCATGCCAGAGGTGCGGGTGCGGCGGTTCGACCGATTTTTCCGCTAGGCCCGGATATTCACCAGTCTCAGGATCATGTAGATCTGCTGCCAAATGACCTTCCGCAGCCGATTCGCTGGCGGGTGGCAATGAGTGGAGGATCGTCCACGGATTCACCACCAACGGACTGATTTCAGGGAATTTCTGCCGATCGCCAACCTGGGGCAGACGTATGTTTCCGACCGGCGGGCCGAAGCAACCCCAGCTCCGCATTTGCAAGCCGAGATCCGTCGTCGTGAATAACGCATCCACCGCGAAAGCACTCACCAAGCCGGGAGTGGTGAAGGCGAGTTTACCGAAATCCGCGTCGATCCGGCCTTTGTTCTTTTCATAGAGATCCAGCCAGATCGCGTCTTTATAAGTGGTGACCGGCGAGGCCACCGCAGTCGGCGGATCCTTGGGTGAGGAAATACTTTCCATGCGCACCGACATGTCCTTGCAGTTGTCACAGCTCCAATAAAACCCCTCCGCTCCGTCGATCCACTCGTGCTTGCTGCTGCGGAACAACTTGTGTTGCCGGGTTCCCAACGCCAACAGGCCGATCTCGTTTCGCTTGAGATCCGCTAACAGCCATTCAGCGGAGCCCAGTCCGTTGGAATTTTCAGACATGATAGAAACCACCTGATCCAGACTCTCCGCATACTGCACCACCTGCCGCACCCTCGAAGCCAGCGGCGTGCCTGTTACCTCGAACGGAGTCTGGGAGACGTTGGTTTCCGCCATCAGAATCCCACTATCACTGATGGAATAATCCATGCCGCTGTAGATTCCGCCCGGCGCGGTCTGCATGACAAAGCGGTGGCCGGAAGTCGGTTGGAGATCGAGCCAGACATTGAAATAATTCGCAGGTCGCAGATCATCCGTAGTGACATGACCGAATACGATTTTGCCGTCACGAGTAGCGGCACCGTTCGCAGCAAAGGCACCACAATGCCCCGGTGGGCGGCGGCGCGCGGCGGCCGGATGAAAACCCTCAAGACCGTTAGGAGTGGCCGCCACCGCAATGTTCAAGCCCTCCATCTCGATCGACATGTTAAGCATAACAATGTCCGACAAATCCAGTGGGTGCCCCGCATACTTCGCACCCGCCGCAGACGCACCATCGGCGATCCCCCGCATCTCTTCCAACTGTTCCCGGGTAAATTTCCGCGCGAACATCGTGTTCACGAACTCCCGCCTGATTGCCCAGCTTTCCTGGGGCGACGCGGGATCGCCCGCCGCAGCGACGACGCCGATGTATCCCGCGATTTCCGGAGCCATCAAGCGCCCGTGTTGTAATCCACGGTCATAGGGATCACCTTCGATGTGCAACACTGTCCAACCGGCCTGAGGATAACGGTAGCCCGCTCCGCTGCGCTGAACGGTAGCCGGGTCGGGCAGGAAATCCGGCTGACCTCCCGAGAGTGCCGATAACGAACAAATAAGCGAAAACAAGAGACGGAGAATTTTCATGGCACGACGGCTGGAACTTCGCCGGAATCATGCCCGAATTGCAAAGCTAATGCGGCGGACATCGTGAAATAGCCATCCCCATCAGGCGGCAAGCAGTAAGGAACGGGTGGCATTGGAGGTTGCCAAAACAAAGCAGGACGCTAGAAAAACGCCGCATGCAGCACCTCCCCGCCTCGTTCTTCTTACAAATGGCAGCGATCCTACTGGCCTGCAGGGTGGTCGGCTGGCTAGGGCGGAAAATCGGGCAGCCGCAGGTGGTGGGTGAAATGATTGCGGGAGTACTTCTGGGCCCCTCGCTTTTCGGATATTTTTTCCCGACCCAAAGCGTCCAACTTTTCACGGCGGACACACGGGGCATGCTTTTCATCGGATCCCAGTTGGGCGTGGGGCTCTACATGTTTCTGGTAGGGATGGAATTCAGGACTGAGCTTTTCCGCAGCCGGGTCCGGAGTGCCGCGAGTGTTTCGATCGCCGGGATGGTGGTGCCCTTTATCCTCGGGGCCTTGCTGGCACCATGGCTGATCCAGGTGCCCGGTTTGTTCTCGGCGACAACGAAAGTTTACGAAGCGGGCCTCTTCATGGGTGCTGCCATTGCCATCACTGCGTTCCCGATGTTAGCGAGGATCATCTATGAGCGCGGACTTTCCGGCACATCGCTGGGCACACTGGCTCTGGCGGCAGGTGCTATCGATGATGCGGCGGCGTGGTGCGTGCTGGCCATCGTGCTGGCCAGCTTCAGCGGCGATTCAAAAATGGCGGTCATCGCCATCGCCGGAGGCACGCTTTTCGCGGGACTGATGCTGACCGTCGGCAAGAAGCTGCTGACTCGGTTAGGAGACATTGCCGAGCGCGAAGGCAAAGTGAATCCCACCTTGATGGCCGTCATTTTAATGCTCTTCTGCCTGAGTGCCTGGTTCACCGATACGATCGGAATCCACACGGTCTTCGGCGGATTTGTTTTAGGAATCGCCATGCCACGCGGCGTGATCACCAAGGATCTCAACAAAAAGCTCGAACCCTTCACTGTGATCTTCCTGCTGCCGATGTTCTTCACCTATTCAGGGCTCAACACGCGCCTCGCGGTGGTGCTCCAGCCTTCAATGTTGCTCGTCGCCGTTGCGATCCTGATCGCCTCAATGGTAGGCAAGGGTGTCGCCTGTTGGGCGGCAGCAAGGCTAACCGGCGAGGACAACCGCACCGCCCTCGCGGTGGGAGCGCTGATGAATTCCCGCGGCCTGATGGAGCTGATCATCATCAACATCGGCCTGCAGAAAGGCGTGATCGGCAGCGGACTGTTTGCAATTCTCGTGATCATGGCCATCGTCACCACGCTGATGGCCAGCCCGATTTTCGAGTATGTTTACGGCCGCCATGCCCGGAAGGCGGGAGAGCTCGGGCTCGGCGGCATTGACGGATAGAATCTCAAAAACCCATGAAATTCGGCATCATCGGCACCGGCAGCATCAGTGGCATCCATGCGAAAGCGATCGCGGCGATGGACGGCTCCACGCTGCACTCCGTTTTCAATCATCGTCTTGAAAGCGCGGAAGGGCTCGCCGCGGAATATGGCGTGAAGGCGTTTTCCGACATCGATGAGTTTCTCGCAGATCCTGACTTGGAAATCGTCAGCATCGCCACGCCATCCGGTGCGCATTTCGACCCAGCAGTGGCTG
Organism: Luteolibacter sp.; assembly: GCA_039933825.1. GTDB lineage: Bacteria > Verrucomicrobiota > Verrucomicrobiia > Verrucomicrobiales > Akkermansiaceae > Luteolibacter. The sequence continues at coordinate 2,451 of JBDTNJ010000422.1, read as the reverse complement.
CCCTGAAAGCCGGTAAGCATGTGATCTGTGAGAAGCCATTGGAAATCACCACCGCCCGCGTTGATGAAATGATCACAGTGGCGGCGGCTACCGGAAAAACCCTCGCCGCCATTCTCAATCGCCGGTTCCACCCGGCGATGGGCGCTTTCAAACAAGCCTGCGAGCAAGCCCGTTTTGGCAAGCTCACCTCCGCGTCCTGTTATATTAAATGGTTCCGCGACCAGGCTTACTATGACTCCGCCGACTGGCGCGGCACTTGGGCGCTGGATGGTGGAGGCGCACTGATGAACCAAGGTATTCACAGCATCGATGCGCTGCTCTATCTGGCAGGTCCGGTGAAATCCGTGCAGGCGAACACCGCCTGCCTCGCGCATGAACGGATCGAGGTGGAGGACACCGCCATAGCGATGTTAGAGTTTGAAAATGGAGCGCGCGGCGTGATCGAGGGCTCGACGTGCAACTGGTCGAGCAGCGGTCACCCCGCCCGCATCCAGCTTTGCGGCACGGAAGGGTCGGTGTTTCTGGCAGATGAATCGTTCGAGGTCTGGGATTTCAAAAATCCGACGCCCCACGATGCGGAGATTCATAAAAACCTTATGCGCGAAAGCGAAGCCGGCCTTGGAGCCAATGACCCGAAGGCCATTAAGTTCCTCCAGCACCAGCGGAATTTCGAGGAGGTGGTGAGTGCGATCCGCGAAGGACGCAAACCCACAACTTCATCACAGGAAGCGCGGAAATCCGTGGCGCTGATCGAGGCGATCTATCAAAGTGCGTCAGCGGGTGGGACGCTGGTTTTTCTGTAACGGACCGCGAAATTCATTTCATCAGTTTTCAGACGGTGGATGGACTTGCGAAATAAATTTCGAGGTCCGTCAGATGGCTTGCGGGTAGTCGGTGATCCGCTCCAGCTTCACGTCATAGAGCGCGGCGATTTCGGGGGCGTCCGAAACGTGATAGATCTCATGATAATAGATTTCCTTGATCCCATACGCGCAGAGCGTCTGCATGCAGGAGGTGCAGGGCATCGTCGTCGTCGCCACGATCTTCGCCTCGCCGCGGCGGAACAGGCTCGTTAGATTAACCTCCGCGTGAAGCATGAATTTCTGGCGACCCTCGCGATCATCCCAAAATCCCGCCGATGGATTGAATCCGGGGGCGAGGCCGTTGTAGGCGGTGCCGATCACCCGGTTGTCAAAATCCAGAGCAGCGGCGCCAACTTTTCGATAGGGATCCTCTGAGCGAAGGCTGGCGACGTGGGCGAGGGCCATGGCGTATTGGGGGATCGAAAGGCGTTCGGCGGACATGGTCGGAGCTTGGTTTGAGGCGTGTGGTTTTTCAACCCGCATCTTTTGAAGACAGAGGAATGCGCAGGGCAGGATGCCCCGGCAACGGCCTGGCGCGAGACGCGCCAGCCACGTATTTTTCGCTTCGCAGGGCGGGTGGGATGGCACAGCTTACGCGCGTGGACCGGAACCGCTCGGGAGTGCTGGCAGCATTGGCTGCGTTTTTCCTATGGGGGATTCTGCCGATTTTCTGGAAGCTGCTCGATTTCCTGCCGCCGCCGACAATTGTAGCCCAGCGGACGATCTGGTCGCTGCTTTTGCTCTTGGGGATTCTAGCAGTGCGCGGGGAATTCCGGGAGGTTGTCAGGGGGCTGCGCAGGCCGTCCGCAGTGGCATGGCATTTTCTTTCGGGAGCGCTGCTGGCATCAAACTGGATGCTCTATGTGTGGGCGACCTTGAATCACCGAATCATCGAGGGGGCGCTGGGATACTATCTGAATCCGTTTTTCAACATGCTCTTCGGCGCACTTTGGTTCGGTGATAAAAACAGCCGCTGCCAACTCGTGGCGATCGCGCTGGCGCTGGGTGGCGTGGCAATGCAGATCCCGGCAGTGGGACATTTCCCATGGGTCGCGCTGACGCTGGCGGTGAGCTTTTCTCTCTATGCTGTGGTGAGAAAACGTGCGCCGCTGGGGTCGCTCATCGGGCTGACTGCGGAGACTAGCCTGCTGGCTCCGTTCGCGCTTGGCTGGCTAATCTGGAGCAGCCGTAGCCCGCAGGAAGCGTTCGGCGGGACTTGGCCACATGCGGCACTGATCGCAGGGACGGGGCTGGCGACGGCCTTGCCTCTGTTGTTTTTCGGCTACGCCGCGCGGACCATCCGGCTGACCACGCTGGGGATTCTGCAATTTCTCGGACCGACGCTGCAGTTCTTCATTGGCTGGAAACTTTACGGCGAGCCGATGACTACCATGCGCTTGCTGTCGTTCGCCCTGATCTGGCTGGCGATCGGGATTTACGCAGCGGATGCGCTGAGAGGCAAAAATCTGAAACTTGAAATTTGAAATAGCGACAGAGGGCTTGCGGTAGCGGGGCAGGCCGTTTACCCAACAGGCATGCAAGATGAAGTTCGCGCGCTGTTAATTCTCCAGGACCGTGACCGCCGATT
>JBDTNJ010000421.1:0-8110 GCA_039933825.1 Luteolibacter sp. | reverse complement strand
GGCGATTAGCCAGTTGTTAGCAGCCGCCGAGGTGGCGGATGGGGAGAATTATTCGTCATGGCCGGAGGAAAAGCGTTTGGAATTTCTCAACGCGGAGCTGACTTCGGCGCGACCCTTCCTTCACGACGACCTCCGTCTCGGCGGCGAGGCGGATGAGGTGTTGAATTGTTATCGCGTGTTGGTGAGACATCGCAGCGAGTGGGGTAGCGCCGGTTTGGGCGCGCTGATCGTTTCCATGACGCGGCAGCTATCCGATTTATTAGGCGTTTACCTGCTGGCCCGCGAGGCCGGATTGATGGAACTAACGGACCATGGCCTGGTTTGCCCGCTGCCGGTGGTTCCGCTTTTTGAAACGATGGATGACCTAGATCGCTCACCGGGGATTTTGAAAAGTTTCCTGATCCATCCGCTGACAGAACGCTCTCACAAGTCCGGGGGCGGAACACCGACACAGCAGGTGATGCTCGGTTACTCCGATTCCAACAAGGATTGCGGGATTCTAGCAGCCCAGTTCGCCCTGCAACGGGCGCAATCAGCGCTGACAAAAGTCGGCCAGGAGCAGCGGATAAAACTCTGCTTCTTCCACGGTCGCGGCGGCACGATCTCGCGCGGCGCAGGTCCTACCCATTGGTTCATGGCCGCGCTCCCCTACGGAGCGATGAGTGGCGGATTCCGCATGACGGAGCAAGGCGAGACGATCGCCCAGAAGTATGCAAACGTAGCCAATGCCACTTACAATCTCGAACTTTTGTTAGCCGGTGCGGCGGTGACGACGGCGCATCACCGCCACTCTCCAGCGACGGAAGACCCGTGCGAGACATTCATGCAGAAGCTCGGTGAGAGCAGTCAGGCCGCCTATCAAAAATTCCTCAAAGCGGACGGCTTTATCGAATTTTACCGCCAGGCGACGCCGATTGATGCACTGGAGAACTCACGGATCGGCTCACGCCCGGCCCGGCGCACTGGGAAAAAGGGATTTTCCATCAGCGATCTGCGGGCCATTCCCTGGGTTTTCTCATGGACACAGGCGCGTTTCTATCTACCCGGCTGGTTCGGCGTGGGATCGGGTCTAGCGAGCTTGAAGAAGGATGATCCGGCGGGTTTTGCGGAGCTGAAAAAAGCACTGCCGAAGTCCACCTTCCTGAGCTACGTGCTGACCAACGTGGAAACCAATTTGGCCTCGGCAAATCTGGATCTTATGAGCGATTACGCGGGCCTCGTGGAGGATCCGATCCTGCGCGAAGAGTTTCTCAGCTGGATCGTCGAGGAATTCGAGCTCACCAAGTCGCTTCTCACCGAACTCTTCGAAGGCGAGATGCAGGACCGCCGCCCACGGATGGCGAAGACACTGCAAATCCGCGAGGCTCCGCTGCGGGTTCTCCATCAGCAGCAAATCAACCTGCTGCGCGAATGGCGTGGCCACGTCGCGGAAGAGCGGATGACCGAGGCGGATGCGCTTTTACCCAAGCTATTGCTGTCGATCAATGCCATCGCCTCCGGGCTGCGGACGACCGGTTGATTTCCAATCAGCCGACATGCCGCCGCAGTTGCGCCACCGAAGCTCCGGCTACGCGTGCCATCTGGACGAACTCTGCTGAAACGCGATCATCGTTCGTCACCCTGCTCCAAAAGTCCTCCGCCCAGACCGCTGCCTCGCGCCAAGCATCCGCAAACGCGGGCAATGGCGGAGCGAGTGAGAGACACCGCTCTATCAGCTCCCCCTGGTTACCCGGTGCCCATAGCATCGGAAGCATGTCGTACGCGGGTGTAACCCGAAGCTGCACACCATCTTCTAGAAAAAACGCGAGATTTCCGAAGTGCATGTCCGTGTTTCCTATCAATTCTCCGAAGGCATGCAGCCGCCTAATGATTGCTAGATTGCCGTCATCGATTAGCCCGCGCCGCTGCAATTCCGCCGCCGCATCCGTCCAATTCCGAGACAAGTGACCGATCAGAGAAGAGGCCAAGGCCTCTAACGTCACCACGCCCCGACGGCCGCCAGCACCGAGCCGATCGAAGCGCGGGATTTCAAGAAAACGACGCCCACTCGCATCGAGGAGTCGAGCACTGGGATTCGAGAGTCCCGCCTCTGCCAGCACCTGATGGGCGTGGAATTCGCACAGCAGCAGGTCCGCCCAGCGTCGGCCAGTCGGCTGAGCCATCGGCGCAGAAAACTTCACTAACACGGGTTGGAATCCGCCCGATTCATTCCGCAGCGTGGTGAGAAACTTCGGTTGCTCCCCACCCGCAGAAGAGCCCGGCAGACTTTGCGCGATTTCGACCGCCTGCTCCGGATAAAGCACTTCTCGGTCCCTCTCCGAGATGGAATTTCCCCCCGGTAAATCCGCCGCCCTAGCCAAGGCTCGGCGCAAGCAATCATCGCCAACCACTTGATTTCCCGGCAAATCCTCGCCCGCGGCCTGAAGGTAAACGAGAATGTCGTCGTCGCTCCAAAGCCTCGGATCATCAGGCAATTGCAGAGTTCTGGAAATCCGACTGGCGATGGTTCTTCCAAGAAATCCCTGAGGCCGAGCATCCCCGAGGAAAAACGGGAAACCCCTCCACAGCCCGTTTTCCGCAATGAAATGCGCCGCCCATTCCGGTGCAGCGCCAGCCCAAGTGACCCGCCACTGGCGGTCATGCAGCGCCTCCAGTTCAGCCCACTCCTCCGCCCTACCGTTCTGATCCATGCGGTAAATCTGCCAGCGGTTCCCAATGTTCCGAATTCCCTGCCGCAACAAATAACGGGTGCTCCGGGTCGCGCCCAAAGTCACCAATTCATCGCCGAAGTCGGGCAAGATCCGGGCGATCGTGGTGCGGTTTACCCGAAGCAATGCCGCCAATTCCGTCGCGGAAATAGGCCCCCGCGCCCGGATCAACGGGGCGAGACTTTCTCGTGTAATCTGTGCGGACCGAGCCATTCGATGCGCCTATTATGCATCAAATAAATTTAAAATACAATTATTTTAATCGGCTCTAGTTAAGCAGTTTACGAATAATACATAAAAATTACGCATCGTAAAAATATCAAATAATCACGCTGTCACCAAACGATTTCTACGACTCCGGAATCCGCAATGAGCCGGTCACGAGTCAACAGCGGAATCCCGTGAACTTTGGCCGTAGCGGCGATGACGCGGTCGAAGGGATCGCCATGCGGAAGATCCAGCGACAATGCGAGATGAGCGATTCGGGGATCGATTGGAATGACACGGAAGCTATCGGCGATTTTTGAAAGCAGTTGTTCGGGCCCGCATGTCATTTGCAAACGACCTTTAGCAACGAGCATGGAAGCCTCGAGCAGCACGATATCAGAGATGATGAGTTCTGTTCGCGCAGCCGAGGCAATGAGCTCACGGGCCTGGGCACCCAGCCTAGGATCATCCGTGAGACTCCACAGAACCGCGTGGGTATCAAGACAAGCCTTCACAATGAGGGATTCCATCCGCTATCGGGTAATGTGGGCTGATCCAAATGGTCGTCAGAGAAGAGGATCAGGCCTTTGCATGATCCGAGAATGGACTCGCCGGAACGAGGCTCCGCCGTAAGCCGGAGATTGCCCTCGCGGGTGACGATGATCACTTCCTCACCCGACAGAGCGGCTTGACGAACTTTAGGAAATTCCCTCAGCAGAGTGCTGACATTGGTTTTCATGCCAATAATCTGTCAGATGATTTGTCAAATGTCTAGGATACAATTTCCATCTGGAAAACCCCAAGTGGAAAACCCCAATTTGACAGGAAGCTGGAAAGCTGGACTAGTGAAAACCACGAATGATCTACCTGAAGATTTGGTCCGGGAAATGAAGTTCCGTGCAGTACGAGAGGGCAGTAAGCTTCGCGAAGTGGCGGAGGAGGTGTTTCGCAGGGGGCTCGCCGCACCCGCAGCCGGAACCAAGCCGGGCGAGCGCAATCGAGTGAAACTTCCTATCATCCCAGCACCAAGCGGTGCCCAGTCTTTGGAAATCAGTGGCAAAATGTCCGGCATGGCGGATGAAATCCGCCGCCACGGTCAATCCTTCCGCTTTAGCAACGGGAAGAGTACCACATCCCGGATCGTCGGCGCGCCGGTGAGCATCATGCAGAGGCGGTCGAGGCCGATGCCGATGCCGCCGGCGGGGGGCATGCCGTGTTCGAGGGTTTCGATAAAGTCGTAGTCCACTTTTTGGGTTTCCTCACCGGATTGATCTTCGAGGCGCTGGCGTTGGACATCGGGGTCATTGAGCTCGGAGTAGCCGGGGGAAATTTCCTGGCCGTTGATGATGAGTTCGTAAACCTCGACGGTTTTGCCGCCGGGAGTGATTTTCGCCAACGGAACGAGTTCGCTGGAAACCCGGGTGACGAAACACGGATCGAAGGTTTTTTCCTCAACGAGCTTTTCGAAAACCTGCTGGATGACTTCGTGGTCTTCCATGGCTTCGGAAATCTGGACGCCAAGAGTCTCGCAGCGGGCGCGGCGGTCGGCGGCGGTGATGGTAAAAAAATCATCACCCGCTGCTGCGGCGATAAGCGTGTGATAGCTTTCTCGCTTCCATGGGCGGGCTAGGTCAATGGTGCGGGTGACGTTGCCATCTTCGTCTTTGTGCTCGATTTTGAGACCGCCGCAGAATTTTTCCGCGAGGTGGCAGGTGAGTTCTTCTACAAGGTCGGCCATTTCCTCGAAGTCAGAGAATGCCCAGTAGGCCTCTAACATCGTGAACTCCGGATTGTGACGGCGGGAGATGCCTTCGTTACGGAAGCTGCGGTTGAGTTCGAAAATTTTCGTGAAGCCACCGACTAACAAGCGCTTGAGAAACAGCTCGGGCGCGATGCGCAGGGTGAGCGGCATGCCGAGGGCGTTGTGAAACGTCTCGAACGGACGTGCGGCAGCCCCACCGGCCACGTCTTGCAGCATCGGTGTTTCGACTTCGAGGAAACCGCGATCCTGGAGAAAGCGACGGATTTCTGCGATCATCAGTGAGCGCTTCACGAAGAGCGCGGCGCTGTCCGGATTGCCCATCAGATCGAGGTGGCGCTTGCGATATTTGATCTCGCGGTCGGCGATGCCGTGCCACTTGTCGGGCATCGGGCGGAGCGACTTGGAGAGCACTGTGAATTTTTCCAGCTTGATGGTCGGCTCGCCGGTGCGGGTGAGGAACGTTTCGCCCTCGATGCCGATCCAATCGCCGCGATCGAGGCACTTCCAAGCGGCGGCTTCGTTTTCCGGGAGATTCTTGATCGAGACGTAGCCTTGGATCGCGCCATGGACATCGCCGAGGCTGAAGAAACAGGACTTGCCCATGTCGCGCAGGGCGGTGATGCGGCCGGCGACCCTCACTTGTTTGCTTTCCTCGAAGTTTGCAAAAAGTTCGGCCGGGGTGGTCGAGACCTGGAAGCGTGCGCCAAAGGGATCGATGCCGAGTTCACGGAGTTTTGCAAGCTTCTCGCGGCGCACGGCGATCAGTTCTGCTTCGGTATTTTGCGGCTGTTGCGGTGTGACGGCTTCACTCATGTCGTGGAGGGGCTTAGGCGGCGGCGGCGGGACTCGCAAGAGTTGAAACCAAAATTGGCCGATAATTCTCGTCGGGTGAAAATAAATTTTGCGGGCAATTCGGATATCAACCCCACGAATATTCCACCGGATTCTTCATTTTCAGGCACTTTGAGGCTCATTCACGGGGTCGAAAAGCCTGTTTCGACTAGGCACAGCGGAGACCTTTTCAGGAGATGCTAAGTTTCAACCAAACTGCGGTTATCAAACATTCCGGTAGTTTCAGGTAAGTTCATATCCAATACATCCTACGTTAAATGTTATTGATCAATGACTTACGACATGTAAGTAATGTTAGCAGATGAGCATTGCATTGAATTTACCACTGGGATCAATCGAAGCGGTTCGGCCGGTTTTTCTCATCGTAATGGGGATTTTTCTGATGCTCATCGCTTGGAGACTCTCGAAATGCAGTGATGGATGGACTGCCCGCATGATGGTTGCAGGAGCCTCGCTTCTCGGTTTCGGCTATGTCGTGATGCTGCCACTCTATGAAGCCGGCGTCATCGAGCGTTACGCTGCAGGTGCCCACTATCACGGCAGCGAGGCGACGGCACTTGCTTGGCACGCCATCAAGTTGGTCGCAATGAACAGCGGATGGCTGTTCTTCGGCATCGGTGTCGCGATGCATGCAAAACTTTTCGAAGCTCCGGTCCCCCGCCGAGCCACCAATCCCCCCACACTAGCGAAACATGAATCTGCTGCTTGAAGTTCTCATCAATAATGGCCTCGTCTTGGACGCAATCGGTATTATCGGTTTGGGCCTCTTAGGTCTCGCTGCCGTTAAACTCGCGCGGAAAGACAAATCCTGGGGCGGCACGATGATGACGGTTGGTGCGGTGGCGCTGCTACTTGCTCGTTTCTACTACATCATTTCACCGCACGTCATCGATAATAACGTATTAGCCATGATCGGGCCGATTGGCATCAGCTTGACGATCGCTCTGCCACCGCTGCTCCTCAGCATGGGACTCGCCGGTATCGTTTGGGGTCTTTGGGGGCATGAACGCTGGATGAATGAGGAAACCCGCTGAGGCGGCCGCCTGCGGGAAAAATTTCCAATGGCCGGGTGGCCGCATCGGTGCTACCTCTCCCTCGGATGTTCGAAATCAGAGAAAAGCCCGATATGGTCGAGCGCGCCTTGCTGGTGCGCTTTTACTTCGAGCCGCGCGAAGCCACGGAGTCGGAATCGTTGCTGGAAGAACTCGGAGAACTCGTGAAAACCCTCGGCGTCCAAGTGATGGAGTCGGTGCTATGCCGCAGCCGCGAGAAGCACAAAAAATTCCTTTGCGGCACAGGCAAAGCTGCGGAAATGGTTGAGCTGGCCCGTGCCCACGATTGCGATGTGATCGTCATCGATAACGGCCTCGCTCCCTCCCAGCAACGTGAATGGGAAAAGCTCGCCGACCTTTGCGTGATCGACCGCGAGGAGGTGATCCTCGATATCTTTGGCAAACGCGCCCAAACAAAAGAGGCAAGGCTGCAAGTCGAACTCGCCCGCATGCAATACGCCCTGCCCCGACTTGCGCGGATGTGGGGTCACCTCGACCGCGAATCCGCTGGCTCCGGCGGCGGCGCAGGTGGTGGAGCCTCCCGCGGCATGGGCGAAAAACAAATCGAAGTGGACCGCCGGCTTGCCTATCAGATCATCGATCGCGCCAAGCGGGAGATCGAGCTCGTCCGCAAGCAGCGGAAAACCCAGCGCAAGGAACGCGAGAAATTCGCGACGCCCCATGCCGCCATCGTCGGCTATACGAATGCAGGAAAATCCACCCTACTCAACATTCTCAGTGGTGCCGATGTGATGGCCAAGGACATGCTTTTCGCCACGCTCGACACCACCACCCGCCGGATTGAGCTCCCGGATGGCCAACCGCTTCTCATTACTGATACAGTTGGGTTTGTTCGAAACCTTCCCCACCGCTTGATCGAGGCTTTCAAGGCGACCCTTGAAGAAGCAGCGCTCGCCGATTTTCTCATCCACGTTCTGGATGCCACCGCATTGGAAATCGAGCGTTTTCATGACACCACGCTCGAAGTCCTCGCAGAGCTTGGTGCCGGGGACAAACCCACGATCACAGTCCTCAACAAGATCGATCGCGTCACCGATCCCTTTGAACTCATCGCACTTGATAAAAAGTTCCCTGGCGCACTCCACGCCTCCGCCGTCACGGGTCTCGGTCTCGAAGAATTGCTCAAACTTTGCAGCCAGGTGCTCGCCGACCGAGTCCAGCATCAGGACTACCGTATTCCACAAAACCGCGCTGACATCGTCAGTTTGCTGCATCGCGAGGCAAAGGTGCTCTCGACGGAATACGAAGATGATGATATTCTTGTCAGCGCAGTCGTTCCCGCAGCCATCGCCGGACGGCTTGAAGCTTTCAGCATTGTTACCGCCTAACTCTATCATATTTCATCCATGCACCGGTTCGTTTTCCTACTCTTCATTACTGTGGCGTCCATCGCTTCGGCACAGCAATCCACTAGGCCCATCGCAACTCCCACCCGACCGGTTCTCCGCGCCCTTCCGCTTGGTGACGATCCTGTAATCAATTCACAACCCGCGCCTGACGCACCGGTT
>JBDTNJ010000420.1:0-1851 GCA_039933825.1 Luteolibacter sp. | reverse complement strand
ATCGGCAGCAGAAAGCTTCCGAAGGGAATGTAGTAGGGCTCACCCAACTTGTTCATCGCTTCGACCGCCTCATGGCCACCGTGAATATTGCCAAAGAGTCGCAGGCTGAGCGACACGTTCTTCATGACCTCCGAAATAATCTCAATAATGAAGATCATGCCGGTGATCGGAATCAAAGCGAGTCCAAGCTTGGGACCAGCGAAATGGCTCAGGTGCCCAAAAAGGCCGTTGGTCTTGATGCCTTCCCACTGAACATATCCGACCGCGATGAGCGCCATCCCGAGATTGAAACTAAGATCGGCAGTGGGGGCCAGCGGGAAGAACAAGGCGACCGTGTTGCCAGTAAAAATGACCAACCACAACGTGATGATCATCGGAATGTACTTGCGGCCGTGGGCACCGATCGTGCCGACACACATATTCTCAACGAACAGATAAAGCTGTTCCAATGCCTGAGTCACTGGCTGCTTGAAAACCCTGGAGTTGAAACCCTTGGCCGCGTAGGCGAGTATCCCAAACAATAGGATCAGGGCGAACGCGAGATACACCAAAAGCCCGACTGGCCCGGTGCTATGCTCAGCCTCGCTTGCGGCTAATGCGGTCGGAATCTGGAAAAGAATCTGGCCCATACACGTTTAAGGTGGGTCAAATCCTGGATTGGACCGGCCCACGCGCAGCAAAATTATACCCACCGCTACCGATCCGGGGCATTACCGGATTGTGCGGTTTCTCGCACTTTCTTTCGCTCTGCATTCCTGATTTTCTGCTGAGCGTCGACGAGTGCGAACGCAATGAGCAAGCCGTACACAACCGCGAGCCCATAGAGGAATGCATCGAAGGTCACGGCCCCCAACTTTTGGGCGAAGAGTCCGATCCCAATCAAGATTGGTAGCTTGATCAGGAATCCGATGCCGATCAATGCTCCACCGAGTCCGGGCTGCTCCTGACGTTCCTGACTTGCATTTGCCAGCGAGACGACGCCCCACAGTCCGGCGAGGTTGAGAAAGGTGCCGACCAAGCCCATCACCATGCCGAGAAGAGCGGCTCCGCCACCCCAAAGAAAGGCTCCGATACACGCGAGAAGGCTGGTCAATGCCGTGGCGAATTTCACTTTGTCAATCCGCTGTGGCGATTGATGATCATCACGGCTGCAACGATGCCCAGCACGCACCCGCCAAGAACCAGGATCGACTTCCAAATCATCATGTGAAGGTAGGTGTCCAGCCCCCACCCAATGAGTGCGCCGAAAAGAGGAAATCCTATGATGGAATAGGCCACGGCGAGGCCGACCCCAAGTCCGCGCGAAGTTTCCGCAGTGTCGGCCCGCTCTTTTCGAAGCTTCTCCTCAGCCAACCTGCGTTCATTTTTGGATGCGTGGGCTTTGGTTTCCAACTGCCGAAGCCGTGAGTCAAAGTCCGGAATGTCGGGAATCTCCGGTCGCGAAGCTCGGCTGACCTCTTCATTGAGTCGCCTTTCATGTTCGTCGATTGCCTCGTCGGGGGTGAGTTCGATCTTGTTCTCCGATAGCTTTCGCCGCAGCCGCTCTTCAAGCGTTTCACTCTCGGCGGGCTCGGGCAGATCCATCTGCTCTAACTCTTCTTTCAGTTTTTGGAACGGATCGTCGGACACTTCTATCCTTTCCTGTCCGACCAGCCTCTGAAATAGTCGTAATTCAGCGGCACTTCGGGCGGGAATTGCTGGTGAGCGTCTTTCACCTTTGCATCAATTCGAGCGATACGGGTGTTGTCCGCCGGGTGGCTGCTCAGGAATTCCGGAGGTTTGCCGCCCCCCGATTCTTTCAGCGTCTTGAACAGATCGACCAAGCCTTGAGGATTGTAACCTGCGGCGACC
>JBDTNJ010000419.1:0-17029 GCA_039933825.1 Luteolibacter sp. | reverse complement strand
ATTCCATCCACACGCTCGCCGTGCTCGGTCCGACCGCCGACCGAATGTCGGCTCTTCTGGGAAACTACGCCGGCACACCAAAGGCCCCGGTCACTCTGATAGAAGGGATCCGGAGGAAACTCACCCCGCTTGGCGTCAAAATCCTCCACGAGCCCGCAGTGCCGCTGGTGGCCGGTTTTAACGATGATTCCGATCCGCTACGTCCGGGCGAAACCTTCACCGATGCCACGCTCACGACCCAAGGGCTGCGTGGCGAGGTATTCTCCAATATCAATCTCGAAGGCAAGGCCTGTACTGAGTTCACCGACACTCTGCTAGACCACCGCTGGACCGCCTTCGAACCTCACCCGATTTTCCCGGCCACCCCGACGTCCGTGCGCTGGACCGGCGTGCTGATGCCGCCCATCGACGGCGAATACACGCTCGCTTTTGATTTGTTAGGCGGCGTGCGAATTTTCGTAAACGATAAATTGAAATTCGATCAATGGGACAAGTTGGTCAACGGAGTCGAACACATCAAAATCAAGCTCACCGGTGGCAAGCCCGCCTCGCTGCGCATCGAGCTCCGCCAGCTCCATGCATGGGGGAAATTCATCGCCGGCTGGAAGCGCCAGGACCATGCGCAGCGGATGGAGCGCGCACTGGCCGCCGCCCGCGAGGCGGACCACATCCTGCTAACACTTGGCCTCACGCCGGATCTGGAAGGCGAGGAAATGAAAGTCAATGCCGAAGGATTCGTCGGTGGCGACCGCAGCACCCTGCACCTGCCTGCCTGCCAGCAGGAATTGTTGGAAAAAGTCACCGCGCTCGGCAAGCCGGTCACCGTAGTGCTCACCGGCGGCAGCGCGGTCACCTTCGACACCGGCAAGGCCAACGCCATCCTGCACGCTTGGTATTACGGCCAGCGCGGCGGTGATGCCGTGGCTGCGGCGCTGCTCGGCGAGTTCAGCCCTGGCGGCCGGCTACCGATCACCTTCTATCAATCGGACGCCGATCTACCGCCCTTCGAGGACTATGCGATGGCCACTCCGCCCGGGCGCACCTACCGCTATTTCACCGGCAAACCGCTGTTTCCCTTCGGCCACGGCCTGTCGTATGCCACGTTCCGTTATGGCGCGCCGTCTGTCACCCCGGCGATAGCGAAGCCCGATGGTACGATAACAGTAGCGCTCGAAATCACCAACACCGGCGGCATGAGCGCAGATGAAGTGGTGCAGATTTACGCCACCCGCAAGGCCCCTTTGGCGGGCGACCCTTTGCGGCGTCTTGTCGGTTTCCAACGGATCACACTCGCCGCCGGGGAAACTCGCAAGGTCAGTATTCCGATACCGGTGGAAACACTGCGCAATTGGGATGAAACGCTATCAGCCTACGGCGTCACTCCCGGCATCTGGGAACTCCACTCCGGCAGCTCGTCCGCCGATCTCCGCGGCCTAACCAACCTCACCATCCAACCCTAATACAGTTAGGCCTCAATGCATCGCTACGGCTCCACGGTGACGATCCGATCCATACCGGCGGGTTCGCCGGTTTTGGTTTCGATGAGCAGACTCAGCGTCCGCGTGCCCTCCCCCGCTGGCAGAGCTACAATGAGCGGACCAGGCTCGAAAGCTTCCTTGCTGGCGACCCGCTTGCCGTCCAGCCAGACGTCCGCCTTGCCTGTGATTTCGCTGAATTGAATGCTGCCACCGTTGTTGCGGACTTCGTGGAACGGCTCGAAGGTGCTGCGGAACACCGCGAAGTTTCCGTTAGGAAACAGCCGAAGCTTGTCAGTCCAAACTTCCTGCCAGGTGTTCTGGTCGCTGTTGGCAATTTCCTGGTTCGGATCCGGGGGCAGCGCGCTTGAGGGAGACATCCGCCACTTTAAAAGAGAATAGGTCGGCCGGGCTGGCGGAATCGAAGGTGTCGGTGCGGCAGGGGTGACTGCGATATCCACCTCGGCTGAACTGAGTCCCGCCGCCGTGGCTTGCAGACGTAGCGGGCCTTTGCCGTCTGCCAAGCTTTGCACGATGACCTGCGCCAGGCCGTTAAACAAAGAACGGCGGCTGCCCTTCTCTGGTTCATGACTGTTTGGGTCACCATTGCCGAGACCGATCACCGCACCAGGTCCTGATAGTTCAAACGCCACAAGCAGCTTCGCGGTGGGCACCGGGCGGCCTTGCGCGTCGAGAACCTCCACGGTGACAGGCATTGCGTCGCGACCGTCGCCCGCCAGCGCGGAGCGGTCCGGCGTGAGCCTTAGCGCGACAGGCGGGCCGGAAGTTTCCACTGCGGAGCGGGCGATTTCTCGGCCGCCTCTCATGGCGATGGCTTCGAGCTTGCCAGACTCATAGATCACATCCCAAGTCGCGAATTCTAAGGGATCAACGGGTTTCACGCCGAGTGAACGGCCATTGAGGATTAATTCCACGGTCTCGGCATTGGTGATTGCGAGCACCTTGACTGGCTGGCCTTCCCTGCCCTGCCAGTTCCAATGCGGTGCGAGATGCAGCACTGGCTCGTCCTTCACCCACAGTGCGCGGCGGATGAAAAACGCAGTTTTCGGAAACCCGCAGAGGTCGAGACAACCGAACAGCGAACTTGCCGTCGGCCAGGTGAAAGGGCTCGGTTCGCCATGGTAATCAAAGCCAGTCCAGACAAAGGATCCAGCAACGAAGGGCCGCTCGGCGATCGATTTCCACGAATTCCGCTGGGTGGCATGGAATCTCACAGTCTCCTCATCGTAAGATCCGATGACATGATTCGCCATGTCAGTCTCAAACTCACCGCGAGTCATTCGGGCGGAGGTGTCCTCGGAGCTGGTCATCGGCTTGTCAGGATTTGCCGCATGAAACGCATCATAGCCATCTACTGAGTAGTTGAAACCCACCACATCCACCGCTTGTGAAACATTGATTGGCGCGAAATGGCCGCCGTTCATCGCGGCAGTGACCGGGCGTGTAAGGTCGATCGATTTCACGACGGACACCATTCGTCGCACCATTTCATAACCTTGGCGAGTGCCTTGCATGGGCTCTTCATTGAACACCGACCAAAGGAACACACTCGGGTGATTTCGGTCGCGGCGCACCATCCATTCGAGCTCTCGCATGCATTCATCGCTGGTATTGAAATTGCGGTTTTCATCCATCACCAGCATGCCCATACGATCGCAGGCTTCGAGAAACTCCTTGGAGGGCGGGTGGTGTGCGCAACGGTAGGCGTTCGTGCCCATTTCCTTCAGGCGGCGCACGCGGAACTCCCATAGCGAGTCCGGCACCGCCACGCCCACACCGGCATGGTCCTGATGATTGCTAACACCCTGAATCTTAAGCGGCTTGTCATTGAGGAAAAAACCCAGATTGGCGTCGAAACGCAGCGTCCGAAAACCACATTGGGTGGTGACTTCGTCGGTCACGTTGTTGCCACACCGCACCCGCGTTCGGACTTGATAGAGCGTCGGCTCGTCCACCGACCACAAGCGCGGCGAGACGACATCCAACTTGAGCCTGGCGACGCCTCTCTTGAGCGCATCGACGGCCAGCGACACCCGCGACTCACCAACGGATTTGCCTGCCGGATCGATCAAGGTGACCTCGACCTCGGCAGATGCAGCATCCGTGCCTGCGTTTTCCAAAGTCGCCTCCACCGGCAATGACCACGAACCGTCGTTCGCCCTAATTGGATTGGCGAAAATTCCGTCAGTGACGACATGCAGCGGCGAGCGCTTCACCAGCCATGTGTGCCGATAGATCCCGCCGCCCTCGTACCACCAGCCCTCCTTGGCATCGGCGTCCACACGCACGGTGATCGTATTGATGTTCTCGCCGTATTGGGCAAGCGGTGTGACATCGGCATGAAACGACGTGTAGCCGCAGAAATTCCGGGCGACGAGCGTACCGTTGAACCAAACGGTTGCATGCGTGGAGATGCCATCGAACTGCAATTCCAAGTGTTTTCCTTCGTCGGACGCGTTGAGCTGAAAATGGCGACGGTAATATCCGATGCCGCGCGGTCGGTATCCTTGGGGACAGTTTTCCGCTGCGTCGAATGGCCCTTCGACCACCCAATCGTGCGGCAGATCGAGCACCCGCCAGCCAGTGTCGTCGAAATCTGCCGATGCCGGGCCGTTGGCATTGCCAGCCTTAGTTAGACGGTAGGTCTCAAGATGATCTTTCGGGATAGGAAACGCGATGTCGCCCAGATGGAACCGCCAGCTGCGGTCGAGTGAAAGGATTTCGCGTGGGGAACTTTCCGCCGCCGTCACGAGATCTGCAAGACACGCGGCCATGATCCATGGGATTAAGTTTCGAATCGTTGACGTCCCTTTCTTTTTCATAGAATCCCCCACGTTACCCGAAGAACTTGGCCAGCGTCCCTACCTGAAACAAGGGATCAGGCGTATTCCGCTAAGGTTCCACTCCCCAGGTCTTGTCCGGCTCCGCCGCAAGGGAAATTTCTAGCAAGCCGCCTTGCAGCAGTTCTGCCGTTGGGATGCTAAAGCCCTTCACTGACTTGCCGTTGAACACCGCTGAGCGGATGAACCCGTCATCCGGGTTTTGGCGATGGGTGCGGATCGTTAGAAAACGTGCAGCTCCCAGATCGATGCGGATCTCATCGAACATCGGAGAGGTGATTTCCCAATCCGGCCTCTCCCCCACTCCACCTTGGACATCGAACAAGCCGATCGACATCAGCGCGCTCAGCGCTCCGAGTTGTCCTTGATCGTCGTCGCCGTGGTACCCTCCGTCCGGTTTGGTTGACGAGAACATCGCCTGATGGACACGGCGCACCCAATATTGCGTGAGCCAGGGCGCACCAGCGTGACTGAAGAGGTGCGCCATGCTCCCGGAGGGCTGATTTCCATATTCAACCCATCCGCGGGAGTGCTGGCCGTGAGGCGTGCGAAATCCCCGTTGCTCGGCTTTGGTGAAACTTTCATTCAGCCGCTCGATGAATTTCGCGCGACCACCCATGAGATCGATCAAGCCCGCCACATCCTGCGGCACGTAATAAGAATATTGCGCCGAATTTCCCTCAATGAATCCCGGCGACTGCTTATCGTCATCGGCCACCGCTTTAAAATTCTCCATCCATGTTCTGTCGGCATGGCGCGGGCGCATCCATCCGGACCCCGGATCAAAAACATTGCGGAAATTTTCCGAGCGCTTGGCAAATAATTCCACATCCCGACTCTCACCCGTCAGCCGCGCCAGTTGGGCGAGACACCAATCCTGATAGGCATACTCCAACGTCAGTGCCGTGCCACCACTGTGCCAGCCAACCGTCCGTTGCTGAACCTCCACTGGCACATACCCGAGGCGCACGTAGTCGGGCATGCCGCCTCCTGTGGGTTCCTGGGACGCCTCGTAACCGCTGCGATCCCTTACGCCGCCGGGAAACGCGTTCTTGCGAGCGGCGGTATAGGCTTGTTTCAAATCGAAATCCGCCCGCCCCTGGCAGGCCATCGCAGCGAGCAGCGGGGCGGTCGGATCCCCCACCATCACATAACAGTCCCGCCCACCCCAGACGCCGCGGGGCATCACCCCGTTGTGCCGGTAATATTCGAGAAAACTCTCCGCAACATCACGCGCCACATCTGGCCAGGCTAACATCCATAACAGATTAAGGTTCCACTGCGATCCCCATAGGCAATCCATATCAAGCAGATTGAATTTTGGCCGGCCTGCCCCGTCGAGAGGGAGCGTGCGGACGACAGGAGCCTCGCCAGCGCGATCGGTGTATTGGCCATCCACGTCGTTATAAATGCGTTTTCCGATGCCCATGCGGAACACGTCCGTGTAGAACTTGGAGCGCTGTTCCTCAGTGCCGCCGTTCACCCGGATACGGCCCAGCAGCGAGTTCCACGACCCGCTAGCTGCTTTTGCCGTAGCGTCGAAATCCCAACCCGGCAGCTCTACCGTTAGATTCTTTCGCGCCTGTTCCACGCTGACATATGATAGCGCCACCTTGAGCTGGATTTTTTCCCCTGCCGCGAGATTCGCGAAGGTCAGATGCACGCCGCTTTGAATCCCGGAAATCCGACCGTCCGGCAGTTCCACCAATTCGCGTTTACCATCCGCGCCGGGTCGCCAGCCGCCGAAGGCCGACATCGGGCGGTCCACCTGAGCCACAAAATAAACCGAGCATGGCACCTTGCGCCGGTATGTCGGCGACATCACCACCTCACCGGTGATTTCCGTGGGAGAAACGCGGCACGCCGCAGCATGCTCGATGCCGGTCATGCCGATCGGCACGCCGAGATCCATCAGCAGATGCGCTTCCGCAGTCGCAGGAAATGTGTAGCGATGAAACCCCACGCGACAGGTGGCGGTGAGTTCAGCGGTGATCGCGCGATCAGTAAGCTCTATCCGATGATATCCGGGGCGGACTATTTCGGATTCTCGGGAGAACGTGGCCTGATTCGCCTCCATCCCGAGATGACCGCGGCACGGCCCGACCGCAGGCATCACCGGAATCCCGGCGAGCTGGATGTTGTGAATGTGGCTGAAGCACTGGATGTGTTTATCATTGTAGCGGTACCCGCTGTTCCACAACTCGCCGTGATAGGTGTCCGGGCTGAGCGCCACCATGCCGAAGGGCAGGGAGGCGGCGGCGAAATAATCAAAGCGCGCCTCGGCCGTGCCAGCTAGCGGTGCCACCAAATCAACCGGTTCCTCCCCATGAAGTGCAGCGGTGGCGGCAAGCGGGAAAAGTAGCGGGGTGATGAATCGAAGTAGGTTCATAGAAGTGAGCAGTCTTGCGGCAAGCAGCGGTTTTAGCATGCTTCGTCCTATCCGGAAATCCCTCGCTTCAGGTATGGCCTCGCCACCCAACCACAAGTAGTCTCCTGACCTCCTGAAACCCGCGCCATGCACAAGTTTCCCCCATTTGATTTCAACTCCACCGGTGATTGCTTCCAATTGAAATCGCCCCGCACCATCGAGCGCGCCGATTTCGACCTTTGGAACGACACGTTCTGCTTTACTGGCGACCACACCGGGCGCGTCGATGGCCGCGACTTCACCCCCAACGCACAACCTTACGCCGAGAGCCTACGTGCCGTCTATCTGTTGGAAAACGGAGGACACCGTAGCCTCACCTGGGGACCGGTATTCGAGGACCCCGAAACTTTCTCCTTCGACATCCACCTCGACCATCTCGAATGGCGGCAGGAACACAAGGGCATCGTCTCTTCCGTCGCCGTTGCCGTGCCACGCGGTGCCAATCTGGAGGCATGGAAACTCACGCTCACTAACCAGTCCGCCCATGCTCGCAAGCTCGCCATTCTCCCGGCGATCCCCACTGGGCTGCTTGGGCTGATCAGCCATGAGAGCCATCTCAGCGCGGAGCCCTTCGGCATCCTGCACGATTCATTTCCCTATTATGTGAAAATTCCGGACCATGCGAAAATGGCGCGGCGTTGGAACACGACCTTCTTTTTCCCCAGCCTCAAGCCCGACAGTTGGACCGCACACGAGCGGGATTTCCTCGGCTTCGCAGACTGGTCCAAGCCTACCGCTCTCAGCCAACCGCGTCTCGGAGGAAGACATGTGCATTACGAACGAGGAATCTGTGCTTGCCGTTATGAAATCACCTTGGAACCAGGCGCATCTTTTGAACTCGGCTGGACTTTCGGCCCAGCCAAAAGCTCCGCCCACGCGCTCGAACTCGCAGACCTCTACCCGCCGGCCAGTGCATTTTACACGGCACGCGCCGAACAACGCGCCTTCCGCGATGGATGGAAGATACCGCTCAAGGTCCAAACTCCGGACGCCTGGTTCAACCATTACATCAACCATTGGTCGCCGGATCGCTCGATCCGCATCGGACGGACCTTCCGTTTCAACCCCGCACCACAAGCGCGCAATGCCATCCAGGACACGATGACCCTCGCCCTGTTTGAGCCCGCCGCAGCGCGCGAGCGTTTCCTGCAAATCTGGCAGCACCAAAACTCCGACGGCTTCATGCCGCACGGCCTGCCGATGGTGCCAGACGCGGAAATCATGCCGATCACGCTGATCCCCCACAAGGACACCAATGTTTGGGGACCGCTGGCCGTCGATCTCTATCTGCGCGAGACCAATGACTACGGATTCCTCCAAATCGAAGTTCCCTACAAGGACGGCCCGCCCGCCCCGCTCGCCGACCACCTTGAAAACGGCCTGCAATACCTGCTCCGCGAACGCAGCCCGCGCGGACTCTCGTTAATCGGCCAGGGCGATTGGAACGACCCGCTCAACATGGCAGGCCCCGAGGGTCGCGGCGAATCTATCTGGCTCACCGAGGCGCTCGCCTTCGCCCTGAAAATCTGGGCTGGTATCTCTACCAAAATCGGCCGTGATCCATCAGCCTGGCTCGCAGCCGCCGAAGAATGCCGCGAAAACGTGCGCCGCCACGCGTGGGACGGCGAGTGGTTCCTGCGTGCCACATCCGACGACGGCACGCTCATCGGCGCCAAGGAAAACTCCCACGGCTCCATCGACCTAACTTCCCAAGCGTGGGCGATGATGGCCGACATTCCCAACGCCCCGCAGATCGAAAGCAGGATTCACGCGGTTAAGGAGCGCCTCGACAACCGGATCGCGCCGGCTTTGTTAGCACCACCCTATCCGGGCATGGTAGAGCACGTCGGGAAGCTCACCCTGAAATCCCCCGGTACGGGTGAGAATGGTTCGATTTACAGCCACGCCGTGCTGTTCTGGAGTTATGCCTTGCTCCACTGCGGCCGCGCCGACGAAGGCTGGCGCGTGTTGCGCAATCTGATTCCAGGCAGCCCGGATAATCCGGTAGCCGCCGCCGGCCAAGTCCCGCTCTACATCCCTAACTTCTACCGTGGCCCGGTGCCTGCGGACATCTTCGGCCAAAGCAGCCACGCCCCCAACACCGGCAGCGCCGCCTGGGTTTATATGACCTTCATCGATCAAATCATCGGCCTGCGCGGCGAGGGCGATCACCTACTCGTCCGCCCGCAACTGCCATCCACGTGGGACCGCGTCGAAGGCGAGCGGATTTTCCGAGGCACTTGCTACCGTTTCGTGATGGAAAAAGACTCCTCGATTGTCGAACAATCCGTTCGGATAGACGGTAAGGAATGCGGCGACCGCATCCCGTGGGCTGCGTCCTCCCATCCGATCGAGCTGATCATCCGTCTGCCGGGTGGCGAGTCCCTCACTCCAGATGCTTGATCACCGCCTGGGCCAGCAGACAAACTTGCGCCGCTTTTTGGCGATGTAGATCACGGAAATGCATTTTGAGATTACTCCAATGCAGGCGAATTGCGGATGGTCGCACTGCGAACGTCCGGAGCGATTTCCGCGACGCGCACGCCCGGGACCTTAGCCGCCTTGAAGTTGTCAATTTCTAGTCCATCAATGTCCGAGAACTTCGCGGCAGGCCGCAGATCGTCCTCGAGAATAGTCACGGTAATGTTCGCCAATTCCAAATTTTTCACGTGTCGGGCATAGACTCCGTACGCGGGTAATACACCTAACCGATAGGGCTCGGGATAGCCTATGCCGAGCTCGTCAGGGACGCGGGCTGCCTCTTCTTTAGTTCCGCCCCCTTGGCTGGTAATTCGAATATTTTCCATTCGGACGCCCTCAATTGGCTGTTCTGGCAAACCCATGATTTGAATTCCACTTATCTTCCCCACGACATTGGCGATGACCTGAGAGATTAGCACGTTTTTGATTCTGCTGTTAGTCGTTACCTTGGGTGCGCGGTTACGTTTCCCCGTGGTAATGTAAATGGCATAGCTGTTCAAATCCATCATCGCGAGATTGGTGATCGTGAAATTCTCCAAAATGCCGCCGTCCACTTGTTCCAATGCCAGACCACGGCAGTTGCGAAACGTGCAGTTTGCCACCGTCACATTGCGGAAGCCTCCACTGCCTTCCGTGCCGAATTTAATGCGCCCTGTTGCATCTTTGACCGGCTTCATCGTCCCGTCCAGCAGCGTCCCTTCCTCAAAGCCAGAAACCTGACAGTTAACGATGGTCAGATTTTCCGTGATCCGGATCTCCCCCAGTGCATAAGTGCTTTTGGGACAAATGGCGTCGTCACCCGGCGCATTCACCCGGCAGTTGGAAACCACGGTATTGCGACAGCAATCGAGATCGATGCCGTCGCGGTTAGTATCCACAGTGACGTTGTCGAGAGTCAGGTTGTCGCAGCCAGTAGCGAGGATTGCAAAATGGCCGCCATGGTAAATCGTGACGTCGCGGATGATCACGTTTTTGCAAAGTTTCAGCGCAATGGCTTTGTTGCCGATTCGGACCGGAGGAAAGTTCTGCGCAGTGGACGCGGCGAGATTTTCGGAGCCTTCGATTGGTTTTCCGTCATTATCCAGCCGCTTAGGCCTCGGCGTGGTCTTGGCGATTTGGCACATTTCATCGAGGATCTTGGACTCCAGCACCAACCCTCCGCCGTTAATCATGCCAGGGCCGGTGATGGAGACGTGCGTGAGATTTTCGCCCCAAATCAAACTGTTATGGAAATAGGTGTGTCCACCATCCTGATAGCCGAGACCGTGGAACGCCTCGGTTTCGTCGTAGGCGTTCAGGCTCTGCGGCGCGCCCAAGATGATCGAACCCGCATCGAGAAACAGGTGGATGTTGCTTTTGAGATGAATCGATCCGCTCAAATAAGTTCCCGCTGGCACCAGGACAGTGCCTCCACCCGCCGCAGCGGCAGCATCAATTGCCCGGTTGATGGCCGCGCTATCGAGCTGTTTACCATCTCCGACCGCCCCGTAATTGCGGATGTTGAAGTTCGTGGAGTCGGCGGTGTTTTCAACTGCGGCGGAGACACGATTAGGTATCATAAGCCAACCGAGCACTAGGCCAAGGCAAGAGAGATGCGCCATGCGGAAGCTGAGGGAAAATGGCGAGTTTATCATAAGTGTGTCATTAAAACTTCATGGCGTTTGCTCCACATCCTTAAGCGCTGGCTGGAGGTCGAGCGGAGTTGATTGATCAGGCGACTGTCGGAAGTGAATGTTGCGCAGCGTCAAGCCGGTGACGCTCTCAGCATGGAGCCAGGGCAGGCGGCCTTCGGACAGGTGGTTTTCGATGAGCGGCGCGGGTGCAATATCAAGGAAGCCGCCGTAAAGACTGCGGTTAGGGCTTTGCCTGAGGGTGAGATCGAGATCGTCGATGGTTATGTCGCTTACGTTCCGGTTTTGGCCGACGATGACGACGCTATTGTCGGCACGAGCGCTTACATGGGAGATCTGGATATTGCGGATGCGCCCTGGCTGGGAACCGGCGGCCGAGGGATGGTTAGGCACGCCGACGGCAGAGATCAGGAAAGGCTCGCCTTTTCCCCACCAGGCACCGGCTTTGATGTTAGTTTCGAGAATCACATCGTGAATGCGGACGTTTTCAACCCAGCCGCCTCCGGCTACCTGAATGGCGAAGCCACGGTTAGAGTTATGAATCACGATATTGCTGATCACGACATCCCGGATTTTACTATAAAGATGGCCGAGCCGGATAGCCGCCGAACGGCTGGAGAGCGTGCAGTTGGTCACCGCGATCCGTTCGCAAACTTCCTTGGCGTCGGTAATGCAGGTGAAGGCCAGCGCATCGTCGCCGGTACGGATGATACAGTCCGAGATGATGATGTCCTTGGAGGCGGAGAAGTGAATACCATCATTGTTAGGCGCTTGTTGCGGATTATCGATGACGACGCCGCGGATCTGCAGATCCCGAGAGCTACTGAAGGATAAGGTCCAACAGGGAGCATTGCGGATTTTAACGCCGTCGATGCGGACGCGCTGGCAGTCGTGGAAAAAGATGGGTTGGTTAGGGCGTCGAAAAGATTCGACGGTGCATTGCGCGCGCTGCCAGGGCTCCAGAAGCGCTTCCTTTTCGGGTGGCAGCGCGGAGTTAATTTTGTCCCACTGAAAGAATGCCTCGCCGCCGAGGTCGATGATTCCGTCACCGGTGATGCGGATGTCATGCTGGCCGATGGCGTAGAGCAGCGAGCGGGTTTCCTTGAACTCGATGTGGTAAAATCCGTTAGCCGGATAGTCCTTGATATTCGGGGATCCTTTGAGCACCGCGCCCGGTTCGAGGTGCAATGTGACGTTGGATTTGAGCGACACACTGCCGATCAACCACGTGCCTTGCGGGATGGTTAATATCCCTCCGCCACCCGCCGCAGCGGCATCGATGGCCGATTGCATGGCGGCGGTGTTGAGCGTGGTACCGTCGTTGATTGCGCCATGGTCCGCTAAGGACGTGTCCATGGCCAGCAGGGGCAAGGTGGAAAGCGCGGTCAGACATATAAGGAATGCGCCCGCTTGTTTGGAGCGGAGTTTCAGGGATGGTCGGTTCATTGGGTTATTGCTCGGAATCTACTTTCGGCGGGAGTAGGCCAAGTGAGATGTTTCACGGAAGAATGCAAAACAAAGGCGAATGATTACCGCAGCCCAATGCGACACTGACGGAATACCAGCATCACGATGTAGGTTTGTCGGTTGATTGATGGACCATGCCGCATGCCCATCAGTTTGGATATCCCTAAAACAAGGGATGCGCGGGGCGGGGAATCGAACAGGATCAAGCCAGTGTCCCGCCCGATGGCTGGCAAGCCGATTTGCGGAGTGGAGCCGAAGCAAACGACTACGGCACTTTGATCATTGGCCCCGAAACCACCATTGAATCACTGAATCGTGGTATGGACGGCTGCCACCGGACGAAGAAAAATCCCTTTATACCCTATGAACCAACTTAGGAATATTCTGATTATCACGCTACTCACCTTACCATGCCATTCACGCGCCAACGAAGCCGAGATTGAGCGCCGCGTGGAGGAGATGATGGCGAAGCTGACCGTAGAGCGGAAAATCGATCTAATCGGCGGCGTGGATGGCTTTTATATCCGCAGCCTGCCGGAAATCGGATTGCCTAAAATGCGCTTGATGGACGCGTCTGTCGGCGTCCGCAGTGCCGGACCTTCCACCGCCTACGCTGCGAGCATCGCGCTGGCGGCCACCTGGAATCCGGAGTTGGCCCAAGAGGTCGGCACCGGAATCGGTCGGGACGCCAGAGCCCGTGGCGCGCACTTTCTATTAGGTCCCGGCGTCAACATTTACCGGGCACCGCAGGGTGGCCGCAACTTTGAATACCTGGGCGAGGATCCGCTGCTCGCCGCCCGGCTCGCGGTCGGCTACATCCGGGGAATCCAATCGCAGGGCGTGATCGCTACGGTCAAGCACTTCATGGGAAATAACTCGGAATTCGACCGCCATCACACGAACTCGATCATCGACGAGCGGACGAAGCGCGAGATTTATCTCCCGGCCTTCGAGGCGGCGGTGAAGGAGGCAGATGTTGGAGCTATCATGTCCTCCTACAATCTGGTGGACGGCACCTATGCCAGTCATCACAAACCACTGTTGGAAGGAGTCCTCAAGGGCGAGTGGGGATTCCGCGGCATCGTGATGTCCGACTGGTCGGCCGTTCATGACGGGATCGCGGCGGCAAATGCCGGAATGGATCTGGAAATGCCATCTGCGAGCTTCATGAACCGCGAGTTACTGCTACCCGCACTGAAGGACGACAGGGTCAGCCAGGCCACCATCGACGACAAGGTGCGGCGTATCCTTCGCACCGCACTGCGCTTCGGATTTTTCGAGCGGCAACAACAGGATCTGACGATTCCGCTCAACGACCCGCGCGGTCGGGAATTGGCCGCGCGCGAGGCAGAGGAGAGCATTGTCCTGCTCAAGAACGAGGGAATCCTTCCCCTGAAAAAGGATAGTATCCGGAAAATCGCCGTGATCGGTCCATCCGCCTACCCGGCGGTTGTCGGCGGTGGCGGCAGCAGCCAGGTCACCCCCTTCGCGGGAATCAGCGCTTTGGAAGGTATTACTGATTTTTTAGGAAAGGATGCAGTGGTGATGTATGATCGCGGGCTGCTTCCCATGAGTGAGGTACTCGCCAAAACGCGCTTCACACCCGTGGGCGGTGGTTCCGGTCCCGCAGTGAAGATCGAACAATTCTCGACTAACAATCTCTCCGGATTGCCGGTGAGTATAAGGTCATCCAATGGCATCGCTTTGTTTGCCGAAGATCCGACAGGTCCCGATGAGCTTGGCCAGCCATTTTCATCCGTCCGCTACACCACCACGCTCGTGCCCGAGAAATCCGGCATGCATCACTTCTTCGCCAATGTCAGCACCCGTGACGGCTACAGGCTTTTCTTGGATGATCAGGTAATCCTGAGCCGGTCGCTCGACAAGAGCTCAAGCATGCTGTGCCATTCGATGCCGCTTTTGGCGGGCAGGACGTATGTGCTGCGTTTCGAAGTCGAGTTCGGCCAGCGCTGGGGGCCTAACAAAGTTGAAGTGGGGGAGATTGCCAACGAGGATTTGCTAACTCCCACCGCACAACTGATGGCTGCGCAGGCCGATGTGGCGGTGGTGGTGGCCGGATACGATACGGCGACTGAAGCCGAGAGCTATGACCGGACGTTTGCGCTGCCTGTCGGGCAGGACCCATTGATTCAATCGGTCGCGGCCCTCAATACACACACGATCGTGGCGCTGGTTGCTGGTGGCGCGGTGGATACCGCAGGTTGGCTCGATCGCGTCCCCGCGCTGCTGCACTTGTGGTATCCTGGACAGGAAGGCGGGCGGGCCTTGGCCAAGGTGTTGTTCGGAGAAATCAGCCCGAGCGGCCACCTACCGATTTCATGGGAGAAGACATGGGCGGAGAACCCGGTTCACCACAGCTACTATATCAACGGTAAAGGCAACGATGTGCATTACAGCGAGGGCGTTTTTGTCGGCTACCGGGGCTATGAACAAAACCGGATCAAGCCGCTGTTCCCCTTCGGCTATGGCATGTCCTATAGCAGCTTCCGATATACAAATCTGAAAATTTCCCCACAAAACGCCCGCATCGGGGAAACCGTCAGTTTGAGCTTCGATGTCACCAACGCCGGAAACATGCTAGCAGACGACGTCGCCCAGCTCTATCTCGGCGATCCGGTGGCCAGCGTGCCGCGCCCACCCAAAGAGCTCAAGGGCTTCCAGCGCGTATCGCTCAAGCCAGGGGAAACGACAACCGTTTCGTTTCTCATCGATCCGCGCGCCCGTTCGTTCTACGACATCACCACCAAGGAGTGGAAACAGGAGCCTGGCGCGTTCACGGTCTTCGTTGGACCTTCGTCAGCCGAGATTCCACTCACCGGAACTTTCCAGGTGAAAAAATAACTCTCACCTCATTTTATTCACTAGTGCTTGGTAACGCAGAAGGGCTTCTAGGAAGTAATAGTCCGCGTAGTTCAGTGGCACGTCGATCTCGCTGTTCCCAGGCAAATGGCCGACGCTGTGCATGAGGATGAAATTCCCGTTGCCACCCGGCACGGCACGGTATGCAGGTGAAGACATCGCTAGCAACTGCTGGCGTGCGAGGAGGAAATACTCGCGCCCTTCCGCCTTGCCCACAAACCCGCTGAGTTCAATGAACGCCGAGGCCATGACCGCCGCTGCCGAGGCATCACGCGGAGCATTTGGAATTGCCGGCGCGTCGAAATCCCAATACGGCACCTTATCTTCCGGCAGGCGTGGGTGAGACATGATGAACTTTGCGATTGAGCGCGCCCGCGCCAGGTATTCCTGTTTTTTCGTTTCCCGGAACATCATGGTATAGCCGTAAAGCCCCCAAGCTTGGCCGCGCGCCCATGCGGAAGCATCGGCAAATCCTTGCACCGTCTGCTTGCCTAAAATTGCGCCGGTTTGCGGATCATAATCCACGAGATGCCAGCTACTGGAGTCCTCGCGAAAATGGTTATTAGACGTTAGATCGGCGTGCGATGTGGCGATCTCAAGTAGCTTGGCTCCCCCACCCTCGCGCGATGCCCACGTCAGCAGTTCGAGGTTCATCATGTTGTCGATGATGACTGGATATTTCCAACTGCCATGGCTCCACGAGCGAATCATTCCCACCTTGGGCTCGAAGCGCGTGGCTAGGGATTTCGCACCCATTGCCAAAACACTGCGGTAGCGTTTATCTCCCGTCAGCCGGTAGCCGTTGCCGTAACTGCATCCGAGCATGAAGCCGACATCATGATCCCCGGTGAAATCCTTGATGCTCTCCAAACGCCCAGTGTAATCCTTCGCCGCGGCCTGCCATTCCGGCTTGTGAGTGTATTCGTAAAGATACCATAACGAGCCCGGAAAAAATCCACTGGTCCAATCCGTGATCTTGACAGTCTTTAGGTGCCCCTCCTCGTACGTGCGCGGAAGTTGCGGATCATCTTTCAAGGATTTCAACATCCCCTCATATTGGATCGCGGCGAGCTGGAAATTTCCAGGAATTGCCGCCAGCAGTTCATCCCCCGCAGTTGGATTTCCAGCCGAAGCCGAGTGTGATACGACCACGCCAAGGATTGCCACCGCCCCGATATGAAAGATGCGTTCGAGTATGTTGATTCTAGACTTCATGGTTTGTAGAATTTCATTTATCTCTTCGCTTCATCTACCGTCGGTTGGGCGGCGAGTTTGAGCAAGGCATCGACGAGCGCCTCCCCATCCCCGGGTTTGTAACCTTGGGAAACCGCCGCCTCGACTTCGTAAGCGCCCTCTGCGAAGGCCGCGCGATCGGGCAGGTATTCATTCCAACCGTTGGCAAGTGTCATGAGAAAAACCGGCCCTTTCGACCGACGGCGCAGGTCAAGAGAGAGTTCCTCAAACAACTCGACCGGCACCGCCATCAATCGTATTCCGCCCAAGGAAATTACGGTCAGGCCGAGCTTGCCAGCTCCGGTTTCCACCTCGCCGTGAGAAACCGAGAGCCGCAAGTGATCAGCCAACGGCCGCGTGCCCTCAGCCAACAGCGCTACGAACGAAGCCGCCGCACGCGCGACCGGCTCCAGCTTGGCCGGGTCTTCCTGGGTAGAGATCCATGGCTGCGAATGACCGCTCGCCCCCATGAAAAACATCGACTGAGTATCGGGCAGATACTGATCGATCAAATCACAGGCCCGCCCTGGAAAATCCGCACTGATCCAAGGACTGGTTCGCCCCAGCACCACC
>JBDTNJ010000418.1:0-4722 GCA_039933825.1 Luteolibacter sp. | reverse complement strand
GTGTTTTAGATAGAAACACACAAGTGAAAACATACCAATCCTTCGTTAGGGTTTTATTCGCGACAGTCGGCCGTCTGGTCGGCTTTTTGTTTGGTCACATCTCATGGGCCGCGCCGCCTTGGCTGGCGTGGTGTTTCCGGCGGGTGCTGGCGTTTTTCTCATGCTTGAAAGCGCACCCCAAAGCGACGGCGATCACGCTCGCCACGGTTGCGGTGCTGGCGATCGGCAGTTGGCAATCGTGGGTGTGGTGGCAGTCCCACCGGCCGCGCGAGTTTTCCTATAACCCGCTGCGGAAAGTGGAGGTTAAGGTTTCACTGGCTCCGGGCGCGGTTTCTCCGGGAGCGCCGGACAAGGATTTGCAACCCGCGCCGATGAGAATCTCTTTCGCAGGGGCACCCGTCGCTCCACTGGAAAAAATCGGCAAGGAGGCGGGCGAAGCGGTGAAGATGGATCCTGCTCTGCTAGGGAAATGGATGTGGCGGGACGGCTCCACCCTTGAATTCCAGCCGGAAAACCACTGGCCACCAGAAACAAAACTGATCGTGCATCTGAATCCATCGTTGCTGGCGAAGGATCTGAAACTCGACAAGGAATCCGTGACAGTCACTACGCCGCCGCTCGTTGCGGAGTGGCGCGAATTTTCATTTTACAACAGCCCGAAAGATCCTTCGGTTTTCCAAGTGGTCGGAGAATTGAGGCTCAGTCATCCAATCGCGCTGGAGACGCTCCAACAGAAGATCCGGATGGAGGCCATCGGAGGCACGCCAGTGTTCACTCCGGGGTCGCCCTTGTTTAGCGTGACGTCTGATCCGTTATCCGCGCGGCGGTTTTTCATCCGCAGTCGGCAGATCGTGATTCCGGCGAAGGAGGATTGGGTGAAAGTCATTCTACCTGCCGGGATTTCCTCGGACCTTGCTGGGACTCCGCTCGCCAAAGATGTCGAGACGAAAACCCGTGTGCCGGACAAATATAGCGGGTTGAAAATCACCAGCGCCGAAACCCGGATGATTCGCACTGACGAGGGTGAGCCGCAGCAGTTTGTTTTTATTTCCACTAATCTCGACATCGACAGCAACGAAGTCGCCAGCCGCATCGGTATGTGGTGGCATGTGGATGGTTGGCATGACAACTATGGAAACCTGATCTTCGACCAACGGGTGGGCAGTGCTGCCAAAGTTGCGTTGGTGCCCGTCGAGAGCGAGGCGGCGCTGGGCAAGGAGCATGCGTTCCGGTATGTCCAGACGAGGACGGACGGACAGTTGTTCCTGCGCATCGGCGAAGGAGTGAAATCACCGGGCGGTTTCGAAACCGACACGCATTTTGAGAAGACACTTTCCGTGCCGCAGTTTCCGAAGGAGACAAAGTTGCTAGGAAAGGGCAACGTGCTGGCGCTCGACGGCGAACGGAAACTCATCGTGCAGTCTCGCGCGATCGATCACATCCGCATCACCTTGGGGCGCGTACCGGTTTCGCAGTTTCACCATCTCGTTTCACTCACCGGCGGAAGTTCGTTTGATGATCCGAATTTCAGCTACGGGGATTTTTCTGAGAACAACATCGTCCACCGCTGGAGCAAGGTGGTGGTGGTGCCTCATGAAAACGACTGGCAGGCTGCGCAGACGATTATTGATATTTCGGAAGCCCCGCCGCTTGCCGCGCCGGACCAGCTTCCCGGCGGTCGCGGGGTCTTTTTTGTAACCGTAGAGCCAGTGGAGGAAATCGACAAAACACCTCCGGCAAACGATGTCTATTCCCGGATCGAGCCCGCAGGTGATCCGCGTCAAAGCGAACGGCGGTATGGATTTTGGTATCAGGAAGAGGATTTTCAACCGAGTGACGGTTGGCAGCGCGCACAAGGAACCGTTTCCAAACGCTTCATTATGGCCACTGATCTTGGATTGTTAGTGAAAGCGGGTGCGGACGGTTCGCGCGATGTTTTCGTAATGGCTCTCGGCGCGGGGCAACCGGTGGCGGATGTGGACGTGCAGGCGCTCGCTCGAAATGGCAGCGTGTTGGAGACGGTGAAAACGGATGCCGTCGGTCATGCGAAATTGCCTGCGTTCGAAGGATTCACCGGCGACCGATTGCCCGTTGCCGTGATGGCGAGCAAGGATGGAGACACTTCCTACCTGCCGTTCAACGAGCGCCAGCTTCCGGCAATGGATTACTCGCGCTTCGATATCGAGGGCGTGCTCGCATCGCGGATCAAGGCAATCGAAGCCTTCGTCTTCACCGAGCGCGGCGTCTATCGACCGGGCGACATGGTGCACGCCGGATTCATCACCCGCCGCCGCGATTGGCAGCCGGTGCTCGAAGGGCTGCCGCTTTCAATTTCCATCTACGATCCACGGGGGCGGGAGGTGGGAAATCAGAAGACGCGTCTGCCTTACGACGGCTTCTTCACGTGTGATTTCCCGCTGTCTGAAGCGGCGGCGCTGGGCCAGCACCAGATCACGGTGAACGTGCTGAACGCCGATGGCGAAGTGCTTTTCCGCCTCGGCCGTGCTGCGGTAAGAGTGGAGGAGTTCACGCCCGACCGGATGAAGGTCGCGACCAAAATTGATCCCGCGCCGCCCGCCGGTTGGCTGGATTGCAAGGCCACCGACGCCTCGGTTTCCGTGCAATCGTTGTTCGGCGAGCCCGCGCCGGACCGGCGGGTGACGATGCAGTTGGATCTATCACCTGCGGATTTCGGATTTCCGGAATGGCCGGGCTTCTCGTTCTATGACCGCGCGGCGGAACAGTCCGCTTCGCGCGCCGGTCGCTCGATCACGCTGGGTGAAATGAAGTCCGACGAGAAGGGAATCGCCACCTTCAAACTGCCGCTCGATACCCTGAAAGACGCCTCATTTCGGCTAGCCATTCTCACGGAAGCCTTCGAACGCGACGGTGGCCGCAGCGTGCGCAATGCGATGACCTGCCTCGTTTCGCCTTACGAATCGGTGATCGGTTGGAAAGCGGACGGTGATCTCGAAACCATCGCCAAGGACAGCGGTCGCTCGCTGAGCCTCGTCGCCGTGGGCCGCGATCTGAAACCGGTGGCTCTCGAAAACCTGCGCCGCCGCATCATCGAGATCCGCCAGCTATCGGTCCTCACCAAGCTCGACAACGGCAACTACGCCTATGTTTCCACGACGAAGGAACGCCAGATTTCCGAGGAACAGGCGGTTCTAACTACGGAGCCTGCCGAAATCAAAATCCCTACCGACAAGGCCGGGAGGTTCCGCATGGAAATCATCGACACCGAAAACGTGGTCCATTGCGTCGTTCCCTTCCAGATCGTCGGCAAGGGCGACGAGAGCGCCACGCTGGAACGTGAGGCCGAGCTGCAGTTGCAGCTTTCGAAAAACGAAGTGCTGCCCGGCGAGGAGATTGAGATTTTTCTAACTGCACCGTATGCCGGTGCCGGACTGGTGACCATCGAGCGCGAGAAAGTCATCAGCTCGCAGTGGTTCAAAGCGGAGACCAAGGGGACCAGTGTCCGTTTGAAAATTCCTGACGATGCCGAAGGAACCTACTACATCAACGCCGCGTTCGTGCGGTCGACATCCGCACCGGAAGTTTTCCACAGTCCGTTGAGTTATGCCGCCGCGCCAGTGCGCGTGATTGCAGCGAAGAAAAAACTGGCGTTCAAACTGGACACCCCGCGCGAGGTGCGGCCCGGCACGGAAGCCCGCTTCGGCATCACCTCGGACAAGCCCGCGCGGCTGGTCGTCTATGCCGTGGACGAAGGCATCCATCAGATCACCGGCTACAAACTGCCGCAACCGCTCGACTTTTTCCTCCGCAAGCAGGCGCTCGAAGTGAGGACGCAGCAATGGCTGGATCTGTTACTGCCGGAATTCCGCTTCCTCAAAGCGGCTCCCGCGTTCGGAGGTGATGGCGACGACGAGATGGCGCTTTCCCTTCACCTCAATCCCTTCAAACGCCGCCAAGAATCGCCGGTCGTATTCTGGTCCGGCATCATCGAAGCAGGTCCGCAGCGCAAGGAGGTGACATGGAACGTGCCGGATTATTTCAACGGCAACTTGCGCGTGATGGCGGTCGGCTGTCAGGCCGGCGGCATTGGAGCGGCCGAGTCGGCGACCTTGGTGAAAGCTCCTATCATCCTGCAACCGAACACACCGTTGTTCGTCACGCCGGGTGACGAGTTCGAAGTCTCCGTGTCGGTTTTCAATCACCTCGCGGCAACGGGTGTCACGCCGATCCAGCTCAAGGCAGCTTCGTCAGAGCATCTTGAAGCGGTGGGCGAGTCCTCGATTTCCCTGCCTCTCGAGAACGGCAGGGAAGGCATCGCCCGTTTCCGCTTCCGGGCGAAAGATCAGCTCGGTGGTGCCGACCTGCGCTTCGAAGCCAGCGGCGGTGGTGAAACCGTGAAGCGATCCACCACCCTCAGCGTGCGCCCCGCCACCCACCATCTAACGAGCGTGGTCACCGGCTGGTTCCGCACTGGCTCGACCGAAGAGAAGGTGAAACGCACGCTCTATCCGCAGTTCCGCCACACCGAAGCCACCGCCAGCATTGTGCCGCTTGGCCTGGCGCGGGGATTGGAAGCCTATGTCCGCGAGTATCCGTATGGCTGTTCCGAGCAGATCACCAGCCGTGCGATGGTGAAACTCATCGCCGCGACCGAAGCGGATTTCGGTCTCTCTCAGAAAGACGCTGCGGACGCGCTGCGCTCGGCGATCAGCCAGCTCGCCTCACGCCAGCGTGCCGACGGCG
>JBDTNJ010000417.1:0-3749 GCA_039933825.1 Luteolibacter sp. | reverse complement strand
GCCACCACCCGTGACATCGAGCGCGCCATCCGCGAGTGCAAGCTCGGCCTCAACCCAGCCGCCGCCGATCGCTCCATCCGCGTCCCGATCCCCGAACTCTCCGAAGAACGCCGCCGCGACATGGTGAAGATGATCAAACAGCTCGCCGAGGAAGCCAAAGTCCGCCTCCGCGCCGCCCGCAAGGACGGCATGGACGCCGCCAAGAAAATGAAAGCCGACAACTTCATCACCGAAGACGGTCAGAAGGACTTTGAAAAGGAAGTGCAGGAACTCACTAACAAATTCACAAAAAAGATCGAAGATCACGCGGTCGCGAAGGAAGCGGATCTGATGAAGGTGTGATGCGGGCTGGGAATTACCTTCGATTTCTTTCTGCGTTGAATCGTCTAGAATCCATCGACATAAGTTTTGGCCTTAGAGCTCTGGATTACTCACCGCCAAAATATTCACCATATGACTCTAAAACAAAAACGAACCCTATCCGGAAATACGGAATTCGAAATGGAGGAAACATCCATTCAGCTGAGGAACCAGAAAGGCGCTAGCCGATATCAGACGACAATTAATTATTCCACATTACTACCCGAGCCAGATCACCGGTCATCGTCCTCGCGATTCTATCTCGTAATTGGACTGTTTCCTTTTGCTGCCGCATGCTTCTTTTTTTACCTCGCCTACAAGTCCCCTGATCAATTCAGTATATTTGCCTGCAGTGGTGTTGGAGTGATGGCGATTGTTCTTTCGTTGCTTGCCGTGAAAAAATACCAGGCAAGCAGATATGACCTGCTCACCTTTTTTTATTTGAATGGCTCTTTTGCGTTCAGTCTTGCCAAGAACAATCCCGATAAAATGACATTCTCCGCATTTGTCGAAAGTCTCTTAAGAAAGATCAAAGACGCCCAAACCACAATTCCCCATTCAATCACCTCACTCACACCAATTGCCGAAATCGAAAAACTTGGGATATTGCGAGATAAGGGACTACTAACGGACGAAGAGTTTGAAAAAACCAAAAAATCATTACTTGATCAACTGACCCAAGCACCTAGGACCATCGGATTCAATCAATAGTCACATACAGTTCGTAAGAATTTATCGTCCTCCCCTTTGGTCCTCTTCATAAAATCTTCCCTGCCACGTACACCGTGCTTTCCGAGTCCCTTCCTAACAACGGATTCGGAAACTTCACCACCGCTGGTTTTGGTATCTTCAGCCCTTGAGCGCTGCCAGAAATTCCTCTGTCGAAATTCCGGCCTGCCTGATCAACCCCGCTAGCGTTCCTACCTTGATTTCTTTGTGCATCGGGATCACACACCCCGATTCGCCACGCCGCATAATCAAATGGCTCCCCCGCTGGCGGGACTCAATAAAGCCTAGACGCATAAATGCCTTGGCGCATTCGAGACCACTAATATGAGGCAGCTTAGGCATGAGACACCTCGAAACTTGTCATCACCGCAGGACGTTTCGCCACCATAGGGAATTCTTCTAGATAAAGCTCTGTGGCCTCCTGAAGCATCGCCATCGCATCGTCAAAGGACTCCCCCTGAGTCGTCGTTCCGGTTTCCGGATTATATGCCACGTATCCACCTTCCTCGGCTTCTGTAATGACTGCGGTCAGGATCATGGTTAAAGTGTAAGGCTTGACCCTCACAAAGCAAGCCGCTTCACCGCCACATACACTGTGCTTTCAGAATCCTTCCCTAGCAGCGGATTCGGGAACTTCACCACCACCGCACGGGGCGCATCAAACACCTCACCCAACCGCCCGATGAAATCTTCATCCGGCGCATCGTCCGACCATAGGGCGAACACGCCGCCCGGCAGCAATTGCTCTGCCAGCTTTCGCAACCCATCCGCGCCGTAGAACGTGCCGTTCCGCTCATCCAACAGATTTCGCGGCGAGTGATCGATATCCAACAGCACTGCATGGAATTTCCGGCCCGGCTTTTCCGGGTCGAAGCCAATCTCCGGCGCGGCGGCCAGCGCGAAGAAATCCCCGAGTATCAAGCGGCAGCGCCAATCACCCGTCAACGTCTCGCCTAACGGCACCAGACCTTTTTGATGCCACTCAATCACCGGCTGCATCACATCCACCACCAACAGCTCCGCCACCCGCGCATCCCTCAGCGCCGCGACCGCAGTATAACCGAGCCCCAGCCCCCCGACGACCACATCCAGTTTCTCCCCCGTCACCGCCGCCAGTCCCAGATCTGCCAGTGCCTCCTCCACATCATGAAATAGGCTGGACATGAGATAGCCGTTTCCTAGCAGCACTTCGTAAACGATCAGATCATCCAACATTGCCATCCGGCGACGGCGCAGGATCAGATCGCCAATCGGCGTCGGGCGGAAATCCAGTTCTTCAAACAGCGGCTTCATGCAAAAGCTTAACCACAGAAATAGGGAGTAACGATCTTATTGTCGTTTCTACTGCATCTGCCGCACCCTAGGAAGGAGGGACAGCAAGGTCCCTACTCCTTACGTCGGATGCCATTCACAAATGGTATGATGGACCGGATGACGGGTTCGGCATTGACGGCCCGGTCGGGTGGTCCAAGCTCCGAGCATGATAGCGAGACTGCGGGGCAAGGTGATTGAGGCGTATCCTAACCGCTTGGTGGTGGATGTGCATGGAGTGGGCTACGAGGTTTTCATCCCGCTCTCAACTTTTGATCGGCTTCACGCGGCGGAGGGGCTGGAGGTGGATTTGCGGACACACCTTCATTTCAGCCAGCTGGGGCAGAAATTATTCGGGTTCGCGAGCGAGGAAGAGCGGGATGTTTTCCTCCTGCTCATTGATCGGGTAAGCGGCGTGGGCCCGACGATGGCGGTGTCCGTGCTCAGCGGGATGGACGTGACCCGCTTCAAGCAATGCGTGGTGGCTGGCGACATAGCGGGGCTCTCCAAACTCAAAGGTGTGGGAAAAAAAACCGCTGAGCGAATCGTGCTGGAACTCAAGGACAAGGTGGGCGTGACGGAAACCTGGCAAGACGCTGCCGCCGGGCAGGTAAGCGCATCGGCAGCGGATGCGGAGCTGGCGCTGATCGCGCTGGGCTACAAACAGGTGGACGCGCGAAAGGCGGTCCGGAAGGTGTTGGATGCGGACGCGGACGCACCGACGGAATCGCTGGTGCGCGGGGCATTGCGGGCCTTACAGGGCTGAGCGTAACTCAAATAGGGAATCAACAAGCGACGGGTTTTTTGAACCTTGCCAGCCGAAATGTGCTGGCAATACTGCTCGCAACCCATGACCGTCCCATCCACCCAAGCCACCCGCTACCGCTGGTCGATTTGCTCCCTGCTGTTTTTCGCCACCACAATCAACTATCTGGACCGCCAGGTGTTGTCACTGACTTGGAAGGATTTCATCGTCCCGGAATTCCACTGGAATGACAGCCAGTATGGTCTCATCACTGCCTTATTCTCGATCTTTTACGCGGTGAGCATGTTGTTCGCAGGGCGCTTCGTCGACTGGATGGATACAAAAAAGGGTTTCCTATGGGCCATCGCCGTGTGGTCGCTTGGTGCCTGTCTCCACGCGCTGTGCGGCATTGCCACCTCAGGGACACTCACCGGCAAGTGGCTTGTGGACTTTGAGGGGGCCCGCCATGCAATAGCAGGAGTCAGCGATGTCGCCCGAATCGCAAGCGTGAGCGTGTCTTTCTTCATCTTCGCCCGATTGGTTCTGGCAATCGGTGAGGCTGGTAACTTCCCTGCGGCGATCAAGGTGACTGCGGAATATTTCC
>JBDTNJ010000416.1:0-7575 GCA_039933825.1 Luteolibacter sp. | reverse complement strand
CTGATTTTTTCCAACAGTTCATCACTCATGGCATCGGTGCGGGCCATGTCATCCTTGGTGCGTCCGTTTTGAATTTCCTTGAGGCCTTGCTCGACGAATTTCTTGCGTTGCTCGGGTTTCATGGCATCAAGCGATTTCATGAAATTATTCATGGACTCGGCCACAGTGAGTTCGATGAACAGGCTCTTTTCCGATGGACTGAGGATGCGGAAAAAATCTTCACCTGTTCGCTTGTCGCGGTTCTTCTCGCGCTCTTGGAAATCGAGACGGTTAACGAGCGCCGCGATGTTACGGAGGGATTTTTCCCGGCGTTTCGCCTCGGTGGCATCTGAAGCGGCGTTGTGGGACCAATCTGCGAAACGGGCGGCCTCGACTTCGCGATTGACGCGTTCTGCGGTGATTTTCCTAGAACCGGCATAGCTCCGTATACCCCAAACGAGCGTCCAGACGACAACGAGAACCAAGACCGCTTTAACTATCGCATTCCGCCGACCCATAAGATGCCGAAGCTTAATCGAAGGTGCCTACCACGCAAGTGGGCAATCCGTGCGCAGGTGATGAGAAATCGGCCTTGGCGATTCTGCGGCGGAATGTTTGAATCGTCCGCAATGAAAGCACTCCCGCATTTCCTTCTGTTGGTCGCATGGATGAGCGCATCTCAGCTAAAGGCAGACCTTGTTAGTGATCTTTCGGTCAAGGCGACCGCCGGCGATCTCGTTTCCCAAGTGGAGCTGGGAAACCTTTTTTCAAAGGGCCAGGGCGTGGCGAAGGACGATAAAGAAGCCATCAAGTGGTATTTGTTGGCAGCCGCGCAAGGGAATCTGGACGCCCAGATGTTTCTCGGCGGGATTTACATCCGGGGCAAAAGCGTGCCGAAAAACAGCGCGGAGGCTGCAAAATGGTATCTCATGGCTGCGGAGCAAGGGAACGCGGAGGCGCAGTGTCAGGTAGGCAGAATGCACATGGTGGGCGCGGGCGTTCCGAAGGACGATGCGCAAGCCTACCGATGGTCAAGTATGGCGGCAGCGCAAGGAAACATGCCTGCCAAAACCGTGCTGATGGTTCTGGAAAAGCGGATGAGCGAGGAGCAAATCGCAGCCGCCAAGCTGCTGAACCAGGATTTAATGGAGTTGAAGAAACTGGATCTTCCGGGTGCGGGAGATCCGCCAGTGGAACCGATCAAGCCGGAGGCCGTGGAGCCGGATGCGAACTAATCGCAATTCAAGGTGTCACGCTGACGTTGCTGAACATGGAGTTACCGAGCGTGATATTGGCCCCGCTACTGACTGATAGTCCGATGTAACAATTCTTAGGCAAGGTAACGGTGCTGCTACCGATCTTCGTCCAACTCGTCCCGTTGATACTTCGATAGGCGATGAACGTGTTTCTCGAGCGAACGAGACGGAGCCAGAGGTTGGTGGAATTGGAATTCCTGATCAATGTGCTTGAGATGGTTGATGCGGTTCTCACACGGCGGAGCCAGCGGTAGTTAGCATCACCTGTCACACCGATAAAGACTTGGCGGGAATTTGCTGCTAGGGATTCCCGGATCATGACGCCTGCGAGAAACGATGTGCTGGTTCTATCCCATTGTTGGACTCGAGCGGTGATATTGCCATCGCCGGTGAGGGTTTGCCATGCAAAGGTTCCCGCGTCCTCGGTTCTGGCAAGTTCCCCGGAGCCCATGAGGGTGAAATTTCCGCTGCTATAACTGGCGCCACCGGTGAGATTTCCATTTCCGATACGATCCAAACTCCATGGCAGCGGCAGGCTGATTTCGATAATTCGGATTTGGAGGGTGGCTTCCCCGTAAATGCCAGCGGCATCGGTGGCACGAATGGTGAACTCGTGCAGACCCTTGCTACCAAGAGGCGGAGTTCCACCAATGGCACCGCTGCTTGATATACCCAGCCACGCCGGGCCGGACGTCTTTGAATAAGTGATAGTGTCACCTGGATCCGGGTCTGTAGCCGCTCCGGCAAGAGTTTGTCCCGTATAAGCCACGCTTTCCGAACCGCTTGGAAAGACCATAGGATTCATCTTGAAAACAGGCGCATCGTTGGTATTTGCCACTGCGATACTGAGGACGGCGGTGGCGAATTCATTGGCCGTGTCGGTTACCCTTACCGAAAATACATTGACTCCAATGTTGCCGTTGGCCGGTGTGCCGCTCAGTGCGCCGGTGGTAGAAACACTCAACCACTCGGGTCCCGAAATTTTTGAATAGGTTAGAACATCGTCCGGATTGCCATCCTTCGCAGATAGTTGCCCGGAGAAAGGCAGATCTTCCGTGGCGGATGCGACGATGGTGTTGGAATCAAAAACCGGCGGAAGGTTTCCAATCACCTTAACCAGAGGGGTCACGGTGACGGTGATAGCTGCCACGGCTGAGTCAGCGGTTCCATCGTTGGCCCGAAAAGTAAATTGGTCGGTCCCGCTGAACCCAAGTGCTGGAGTATATGTCAGATTCGGTGCGGTTCCGCTCAGGCTTCCGTGACTGGGGCTTGAGACGATGGAAAAAGAGACCGTATCGCCGTTGGCATCCGAACCTGCCAATGTCGCGGTGATCGGCATATCTTGGGCGGTGGTGAACGCTGCCGCTGTGGCGGTGGGTGCCTGATTGATGATCCCACCGGGTTGTTGAAGAACACTTAATTCGGCAACACTGCTATGGGTGCCGCCATTGATCTCCGTAAGACTTCGGAGACGGATGAATTTCCCGTTCTTCGGGGTGAATAGAACTTCCTTTTCAGCAGCGGTGTTGGCAAATGTTCCACTGGCCACAGGACTGCCCCAAGTGACACCATCCATACTCACATAGAATTCGTATTGGCCGATGTTTCCAACGCTATAGTTGTCTTGTCTGGGTAGATAACGAAAACCATTGAGATTTCCAACTGTGCCCAGGTTGATCTGGAGATCATGCGGAGGTGGCGTCGAGCCCCCGGTCCACTGGGTATGCCAGAAAGTATTAGGGTCTCCGTCGAAAGCGGCAGTCGCTGGATAGCCCGCAGTTTCCTGACTGTCCACACGCAAAAGGGTCCAGCCGGCTTGAGGCACAAGGTCGGACTTGGTGAGTGGCACCAAGTAGGAGATTTCAGAAGATTCAGGACTTTTCAATCCCGCTTGGTTGTAGGCGGATACCACGAAAAAATAGGTTTTGCCCTCTACCAGGCCGGTAACGGCTGCCGTGGTGTTTTTCCCCACATTCACCTGAGTGGTGTAGCTTTTAGAGGATAAACCATAGCTTAATTCGTAGCTCTGGATACCTGTTTCCGGATTGACGTCCCACTGAAGGTTCAGGGTTGGGGCAATGGCAGCATAGGCATTGGCAAAGAAACAGGCGGCGAGCACGGAAAGTCGAACGATGCGACTGCAGATGCTGCTGATCTCGCCGGGAAGGATATTCCGGACTGAGGATTCGGATGGGGCGAAGCGGCTAGATTGCGAAGCTCCGCCCAAATTGACCACAAGGGCCAAACGGCTGGTTTTCATGGCTGGTTGTAAGGGTGAGGATGCAGGGACCATCCTTTCCGCCTGAGATCTCAAAAGTGGGACTCTTTTGAGAGGCGAACGGTCCGTTTCGGGTAGGACATGAGTCGGCGGTCAAATTGCTCGCGTATTCATGTCGATTCGGGACAGATCCCGATCCGGACCGCCTGGGGCGTGAATGAGACTCACTCCACAGGAAGAATTTCGTGTTGATTCAAATTGGACGGGTGTCGTTTGGATCAGGTTAGGTGTTCGACAGCAGGATGTATAAAAGGAACACGGACTGTATTTAGATGTGGCCTTTCGCCAAAAATAAAAAATAAGCTTAAATTAACAAGTTTTTTCTATATTATTTTTGAACAATTTCAAAAACCCGATTTTAGGCCCGATTATTTTGCATATTTCCGACTCACGGGCTTCGCATGGATTCAGGAAGCCCGGTAAAAAATAATCTGGTCAATGGGCCTCCGATCCGCAGACATTTGGGCCGTGATCCACCCTACCGCAATCGTTTCACCGCTGGCTAGACTCGGGACGAATGTCCGTGTCGGACCGTTTTGTGTCGTTGGAGCACATGTCGAGCTTGGCGACGACTGTGTCTTGCATTCGCATGTGGTTCTAGAAGGGCACTCAACGTTCGGACGAGGAAATGAGTTTTTCCCCTTCGCGTTTGTCGGCGGAAAATCGCAGGATCTGAAATATATCGGTGAACCGACCTCTCTGGAAGTAGGCGATTACAATGTTTTCCGCGAAAATTGCACGATCCATCGCGGCACTCATGAGAACTTGCCGACGCGGATTGGCTCACACAATTTATTGCTCTGCTACTGCCACGTCGCGCATGATTGCCAGCTTGGCAATCACATCATCCTTTCAAACAACGGCAGCCTTGCAGGGCACATCACCGTCGACGATTATGCCATCGTTTCCGGCCTCGCGGCGGCACACCAGTTTTGCAGGATCGGCAAGCATTCAATGATTGGCGGACTCTCGAAGATCACTCAAGACGTGCCACCGTTCATGATCGTCGACGGCCACCCTGCAACCACCCGGGGACTCAACATTCTCGGCTTGCAGCGCCGGGGGTTTTCCGAGGACGACATCAAACATCTCAAAACCGCCTACAAAAAGCTATTCCTGAAAAAGGACGAGAACATGTCCAATTCGCTCAGCTCGCTCAAAGCACTCCATGCAGCAGATACGCCCCACGTTGCGCATTTAATCGATTTTATCGAGAAATCCGAGCGTGGAGTCACCCGCTGAGGGAAGACAAGTTCTTCACTGAGCGAGTTTACAGAGCCGTCTGGGAAACTGCATCAAAGTTTCACGAATTTGATTTCTGAAATTCCGACGCGGATTCCAAGGCTTCCCGCTCCAGCTTTTCGACCCAAATCACCAGCATCGCCACGTCTGCAGGTGTGATTCCCGGGATACGGCTGGCCTGACCGAGGGTGGCAGGACGGATCTCGGTGAAACGAATCTGAGCTTCCTTTTTCAAACCACGGATGGAAGCGTAGTCAAGCTCTGCCGGGAGGCGTTTTCCTTCCTGACGGGCCATGCGGTCGATCTGGGCTTGCTGACGGCCGAGGTGGCCTTCGTATTTGAAATTGGTCTCGATCAGCGGCCAAAGTTCCACGTGGAACATTTCAAGCAGGGTTGGCGGGAGGGTCTCCCAAGAATTCTCGCTGCGGCGGAACCATTGGTCGAGCTTGATACCCTCATGGTTCGTTTGGCGGACATAAGGTTCGGCTTTTTCGAGGCCGGCGAGTTTACTCTCCACGCGGCGGACGCGTTCCCCGCTGGCGAGGCCGATGGCGGCGGCTCTAGGAGTGAGACGAATGTCCGCGTTGTCCTGGCGAAGGAGCAAGCGGTATTCGGCACGGCTGGTGAACATCCGGTAGGGCTCGGTGGTGCCGCGGGTGACGAGATCATCGACCATCACGCCAAGATAAGCTTCGTCACGACCCAGAATGAATTCGGGTTTGCCGAGAGCTTTGAGCGCGGCATTGGCTCCAGCGATGAGCCCCTGCCCTGCTGCCTCCTCGTAGCCCGATGTGCCGTTGATCTGGCCGGCGAAGTAGAGGCCCTCGACTTTCTTGGTTTCGAGAGTCGGACGCAACTGGGTGGGCGGGCAATAATCATACTCCACGGCATAACCCGGGCGGAGGATCTCGCACTTCTCGAGACCGACAATGGAGCGGAGGAATTCAAGTTGTACCTCGTAGGGCAAGGAGGTGGAGACGCCATTGACGTAATACTCGAGGGTGTGACGGCCTTCGGGTTCGAGGAAAACCTGATGGCGTTCCTTTTCCGCGAAGCGGACGACCTTATCCTCGATCGACGGGCAATAACGCGGACCGACGCCCTCAATCACGCCGCAATACATGGGAGACTGGTGAAGGTTTCCGGCAATGATCTCGTGGGTGCGCGGATTCGTGTAAGTGATCCAACAAGGCATTTGTTCCACGTGGAACATTGGGTCGCCCCATGGGTTGAGAGTAAAAAGGTCATTTTCTCCCTTTTGGAGAGTATCCGCCATGAAGCTGAACTTGGGGACCGGCGTGTCTCCATCCTGGCGCTCGCACTTGGAAAAATCGATGGAGCGGGCGTTGAGACGGCAGGGTGTACCAGTTTTGAAGCGCTCAACCTCGAAGCCAAGGCGTTTTAGAGACTCGGAAACGTGGGAGGTCGCATCACCCATGCGGCCACCCTTTTCATTGCGCAGGCCCACATGCATGAGCCCGCCCATGAACGTGCCGGCACTGAGGATCACGGACTTCCCCGCGATTTCCATGCCAAGGGAGGTGGCGATACCGGTGACCCGATCGTTTTCAACGAGAAGCTCAGCCACGTTTCCTTGGTGAATCTCAACGCCCGGCATCGCCTCAAGCTCGCGCTTCATGCGAAATTGATAGGCCTTCTTGTCACACTGGGCGCGGGGTGCGCGGACGGACGGGCCTTTGGAGGCATTAAGCATCCGCCACTGGATGCCGGTAGCGTCGGTGTTGAGGCCCATGATGCCACCAAGGGCGTCGATTTCGCGGACCATGTGTCCTTTGGCAAGTCCACCAATCGCCGGGTTGCAGGACATTTGACCGATCGTGTCCAAGTTCTGAGTGAGGATGGCCACTTGAGCGCCGAGTCGGGCGGCAGCCATCGCAGCCTCGACACCGGCATGACCGGCACCAATCACAATCACGTCATAGCACTTGGGGTATCGAAACATCGCTGGACCAGCAAGATAGTCGGAACCCGGTGTTGCTCAAGCTTGGAAACGGAACTTGGACCGCAAGGATCAATTCCCCCACCCTCATTGTTCCACGTGGAACAAACCTCACTCCGCCCGATCCAAAATACCGGTAGATGCCCGCGGAAGCAGTTCTTCCAAGCGAAACTCCACCCGCTCCGCTCGGTTGACCAGCAAAACCCTCGGCACAGCAAACTCTGCTAAAACTTGCCGGCATGCGCCGCAAGGTGAAATGGGCACCGCCGTATCCGCTACCACGGCCACGGCTAAAAACTTCCTCACGCCTGCAG
Source organism: Luteolibacter sp. (assembly GCA_039933825.1). Lineage (GTDB taxonomy): Bacteria > Verrucomicrobiota > Verrucomicrobiia > Verrucomicrobiales > Akkermansiaceae > Luteolibacter. Next base: position 546 of record JBDTNJ010000416.1, on the reverse strand, counting down.
CTACTGCCGCCCCAATGGCCACTCGCTCGGCACAGTTGGTAAGCCCATAAGAAATGTTTTCCACGTTGCAGCCGGAAAACACCCTGCCGTCCTCAGCAAGCAAGGCCGCTCCCACCTGGAAATTCGAGTACGGTGCGTATGCCTTTTCGCGCGCCTCCCATGCAACCTGCACCAGTGTTTCCCAATCCATCGCGACAAGCTATGTGCCGCCTTTTGATTAAGGAATCAAAAAAACCTTTTACAAACAAAGATTTTGGTCTAGCCGCGCAAGAAAAAATCCTCAATCCTGTTCCCGTCATGCAACGCTATCTCCCGTTCGTTTTAGTCGCAGGTCTTCTTGTCGCGTTCCGCGCACTGGGGAGCGCCTTTCCGGAGACCCTGCCAAACTTCCAACCACTCGCCGCGGTGTTCTTCTGCGGTGCCCTGCTGGCTTCCGGCTGGCGTGGTTTCGCCATTCCGTTCGCCGCTTGGGCTATCACTTACCCGCTCGGTGTCGGACACCTTTCCAACGATCCTTCCGTTTTCGCAACCACGCTTCTCGCACTG
>JBDTNJ010000415.1:0-6999 GCA_039933825.1 Luteolibacter sp. | reverse complement strand
TGCCTCCGCATACAACGATTACCTTACAAAACATCAAGGCACCACGATCTACAACGAGCAAACCTACTCTTACTCCGGCGGCGGCATTGCTGGCCCCATCGTTGGCACCGGCCTTCTGACGATCGGCTCGATGATACTGGCACTGTTCTTCGGAATCTGCGCGGCGATCTATCTCTCCGAGTATGCGAAGCAAAGCCCATTCATCCATGCCGTGCGTCTCGCCATTCTGAACCTCGCGGGCATTCCATCCATCGTCTTCGGCCTGTTCGGTTTCTCCGTATTCGTACTCGCCGTACCGATCATCACCTCGACCCCATCCGATCGCTCGCTTCTCACTCTCCCGCTGTACTTCGGAAACTATTTTGTGAGTTTCCAGGGATGGAACTCATCGCTTATGGCCGGTTGTGCGACACTGGCCTGCATGATCCTGCCCGTCATCATCACCGCCTCGGAGGAATCCCTACGTGCCGTGCCCCAGGGATTCCGCGATGCGTCGTTGGCGATGGGGGCCACTCGCTGGCAGACCATCCGGAAGTGCGTGCTGCCGTTTTCCCTCCCCGGCATTCTGACATCCTCGCTGCTCGCTATCACCCGCGTGGCTGGTGAAACCGCACCGATCATGTTCACCGCTGCGGTTGCCGCCAAAGACGATCTCCCGTGGCAGGGCCTGAAGAGCCCGTTTGATATTCTATCTTCTCAGGTCCAGGCGCTCCCCTATCATATTTACACACTCGCCGCCCGCATTCCGAGTTCCGAATACACCCAGCGCGCCCAGTATGGCTCGGTATTCGTTTTCCTGCTACTGGTCGCCTTCCTCTCCGTCGGCTCGATGATACTTCGCAGCAAACTTCGGGCGAAACTCAAGTGGTAACCATGAACAGCGCCATCCAAATCCAGAACGTTTCCTTTGCTTACAACACCAAACAGGTGCTGCACGACGTCTGCATGGACATCCCCGCGCGCGAGATCACCGCTTTCATCGGGCCGTCCGGATGTGGGAAGTCCACCCTGCTGCGCTGTTTCAACCGAATCAACGACCGCATCCCCGGCGCGCGGATCACCGCCGGTTCCATCAAAGTCCACAATATCGATATCAATCGCAACGACATCGATCTCCAAGAACTCCGCCGCCAGATCGGCATGGTGTTCCAAAAGTATAATCCATTCGCCAAATCCATCTACGAAAACGTCGCTTTCAGCCTGCGCGTGGCCGGTCAGAGCAAACGTGCCGCCCTTGATGAAATCGTCGAGAACGCCCTGAAAAGCGCCGCGCTCTGGGACGAAGTGAAGGACCGCCTGCACGCCAGTGCCTTCGGGCTTTCGGGCGGCCAACAACAGCGGCTCTGCATCGCCCGCGCCATCGCCAACCAGCCGGAAATCCTCCTCATGGACGAACCGTGCGCCGCACTCGATCCCCTTGCCACCTTGAAAATCGAAGAGCTGCTGATGGAGCTTAAGAAAAAATATACCATCGTCATCGTCACCCACAACATGGCGCAGGCCACCCGCTGCTCAGACAAAACCGCGTTCATGTACCTCGGCAAGCTCATCGAATTCGGCCCCACGATGCAGCTCTTCGAAAATCCAAAAGATCCCCAGACGGAAGCATACGTCACCGGCACCTTCGGATGATCACTCCCACCGCCATGCATGATACTTTGAATCCAACGCAAACAATCCAACAGACAGGCACGCCCGTTTCTGTGCAGACCTTGGATTTCAGCTACGGATCATCTCCGGCGCTGAAGAATATCAGCTTGGAAATCCCCGCAAAAGGAGTCACCGCCTTTATCGGGCCTTCAGGTTGCGGAAAATCGACCCTTCTCCGTTGCATCAACCGGATGAACGACGAAATCCCCGGCACCCGAATCACCCGGGGAAAAATCGAGATCGGCGGCATCAATATCCATGACTCCTCAGTGGACGTGGTGAAACTGCGCCGCGATGTCGGCATGGTCTTCCAGAAATCCAACCCGTTCCCGCGCAGCATTTATGAAAACGCCGCCTATGGCCTGCGTCTGCGTGGCGAACGCAACAAAGCTGTGGTCGACGAAGCTGTCGAAAAAGCCCTCCGCTCCGCCGCCCTTTGGGACGAGGTGAAGGACCGCCTTCAGGAATCCGCACTCGGTCTCTCAGGTGGACAGCAGCAGCGCCTCTGCATCGCCCGTACCATTGCGGTGCAGCCCCAGGTCGTTCTAATGGACGAACCTTGCAGCGCGCTCGATCCCATCGCCACCGTGAAGGTGGAGGAACTCATCTGGGACCTGAAACATGAATATACTTTCGTCATCGTCACCCACAACATGCAGCAGGCCGCGCGGGTGTCGGATAAGACGGCATTCTTCTACATGGGCGAGCTGATCGAATCAGCTGACACCTCGGAAATGTTCAGCAATCCGCGCATCAAACAAACCGAAGATTACATCACCGGCCGTTTCGGTTGATTCAACTCCATTCTCACGTAAGCTCTCTGCATGAACAACCAGCATATATTCCGCGATTTTGACAAAGCGATCGATGCGCTGAAAGGCGAAGTCCTCACAATGGCCAGCCTCGCCCGTCAGAACCTGGAGCGGGCGATGCAATCGCTGTTAGAGCGCGACATCGACCTCGCCCGCACCGTCATCGCCGATGATTCCGATGTCGATGACCTCGAACGCAAGATCGATCAGGCTGGCATGGAAATTCTCGTCAGATTCCATCCGATGGCGTCGGATCTGCGCCTCGTCATCACCTCGATGAAAATGGCCCACAACCTAGAACGCATATCCGACCACGCGGTGACTATCGCCAAGCGCTCGAAGAAAATTTGCAAATCCAGCCCGCTGGAAGAAGCCGGGCTGGCCGAGCCACTTTATTCCGTGGCAGACTCGCTTCTCCGCGACGCCCTCATGGCCTATACCGATTCCAATGCGGAACTTGGGGAAAGCCTGAAAGCACGGGACAAGGAGCTGGACCGCCTCCACAAGCAAATGATCGCTTCACTCAGTGGCCGACTGGAAGACTCGAACGGCCGCTCTGAAAATCTGCTTCATCTCATTTTCGTCGCCCGCTCGATCGAAAGAATTGGCGACCTCGCGGTCAATATGGGTGAGGACGCGGTTTTTCTGGGTGAAGCCCGCGATATCAGACATGACTATCGTAAACAGTCCAGCCCGGAAGCCGGAAATGCCTGATCAGGCGAGGCGTTCCTTTCGGTGGGTGCGCCTTCAGATAACGGAGCCGTAAATCTCCGGGGTTCGTTGTGGCTGGATTTTGGCTCGCGGGCACCTCTATGCCGCTATTCGATATCGGCTGCCGGAACGAAAAGTGGAAGCGCGAGAAATGTGCCATCACTCGAAGGTGCGTGTTGCAAGCAAACCTAAATCCAGTCAAAAACCTACCCGTCTGCGACTGCTATCTCTTTTGATGCTGGGCGCTGAACTTGAAAATGAACTCCAACAAACCTGTTCCCATGTCACTGACCATCAAATCCAAGTCCGAATGCGCCTTCGACCAGATCTCACTCGGAGAAGTCATGCTCCGTCTCGATCCCGGTGAAGGCCGGATCCGCACCGCCCGCCATTTTACCGCTTGGGAAGGCGGTGGCGAATACAACACTTCGCGCGGATTGCGTAAATGCTTCGGTTACAAAACCGCTGTGGTTACCGCATTCGTCGATAACGAAGTCGGCCACCTTGTCGAAGATTTCATCATGCAGGGCGGAGTCGCCACCGACTTCATCCAGTGGCGTGAGGACGATGGCATCGGCCGCAAGGTGCGCAACGGCCTGAATTTCACGGAGCGTGGCTTCGGCATCCGCGGTGCGGTGGGCAATCCCGACCGTGGCAATACCGCGGCGTCCCAACTCAAGCCCGGGGACATCGACTGGGACCATATTTTCGGCAAGCTCGGTGTGCGCTGGTTCCACACCGGTGGAATTTATGCCGCTCTATCGGAAACCACCGCTGCTCTCACGGTGGAAGCTGTCAAAGCCGCTAACAAATACGGCACCGTTGTTTCCTACGATCTCAACTATCGGCCCTCGCTCTGGAAAACTATCGGCGGTCTTGAGAAAGCCCAGGAAGTGAACCGCGAAATCGCGAAGTATGTCGATGTCATGATCGGCAATGAAGAGGACTTCACCGCTTCACTCGGCTTCAAAGTCGAGGGCGTGGACCACAACATTTCCGCGATCGAGTTGGATGCTTTCAAGGCGATGATCGAAACCGCAGTGAAAACGTTCCCTAACTTTAAAGTCGCCGCCACCACCCTGCGCGGCGTCATTTCGGCGACGGTCAACGATTGGTCCGCGATCCTCTGGCACGGCGGAAAATTCCACGAGAGCCGCAAATACCCCGGGCTTGAAATCATGGACCGCGTCGGCGGTGGCGATTCATTCGCATCAGGCTTGCAGTTCGGATTCCTCGAATTCAACGACGCCCAAAAAGCCGTCGAATACGGTGCCGCCCACGGCGCACTCGCCTCAACCACTCCCGGCGACACCTCGATGGTCACCCGCAAGGAAGTGGAAAAGCAGATCGGCGGCGGCGGTGCACGGGTCGTGCGATAATTGCTAGCTGCGGATTTGCTTCGCAAATGACCTATCACGAAAGACAGCCGAAGCATTCCTCACTTCGTTATGGGCTGGCGGCGGAACTCCTTCAGGATCACTGGAAACCATCCGTATCGCGCAACATCTTTTCAGTCAACTTGTCGGATTCGGATTTGATCAGGTGGACTCCGTCAAATGTTTGATAATCGTGGTCGCGATCCGGCTGAAACCAATGGTATTGCCCTGCGGGAAAACGTTTTAGCATGGCGGTTCGGACGGCTACCGGCTCGGGGAGGTTTTTCAGGGACGAGTCGATCGGCATTTCGATGAAGATGCACTTGGTTCCCCTCCGCATCAGTCCATCAACCAGTTCGCCGAGACGGTCCGCCCTTGATGCCAAATCACCTGCCGCGGGTACACGGCTAAGACTTTCATGGGTCATCTTCATGATGTTTGCTAAAACGGCCGGATCCATGGTCGGCTCCACGGAAACCGATGATTCCCCCGTACCCTTCGTCTTGGAGAAGACTTTGCAAATTTTCCCGACAAGCGCCTTGAGAAAACCTGTCTCGAAATTCGACGGGCGGCCCTCCTCCCTGAAAACAAGAAATTCGTCACGCAATTTTCGACGCCACGGACTAAGGACATCCTGCACCATGCTTCTATCCAAGGCTTTCAATATCGTGTTGGATTCGATCCACAGAACTTTCGGCTGCTTGCCGGTGCCTTGGATGATTTCCAATCCGGTGAGCGAGCCACCCGCAGGAAAAGTGAGCTTCACGTATTTCGATCCAATCACTTCGTCGCTCAAGGCATTTGCCATTGAGGAACCGACGATGACATTTGCGTCTGACGGGGTGTCATGCACGTATTGCTGGGCGCGCAGATAGTTCGCCCGTTGCTGGCCGGGAATCAAATAGTAATAACGGGACAGATGCGGCAGGACGAAATGATAGCCCATGAGCAGAATCAGCGCGGTGATGAGAGATTTTTTGATCATACCGTGGTGCCGTTCTAGAACTGGAAATAAATGAAAGCACCGGTCGTGCCGCTATCGAGAATGATGGCCGCCAGCAGAACGCCGAACAGGATGAATTCGTAGCGGCTGATTCCTGCCCGATGTTGTTTCAGCAGATACCAACCGTAATAAGCAATGACCGGGATGGAATACGTGAGCACGTGGGCGATGAGCCAATATTGTGTCTCGGCTCGGTTATGGATCATGGCACCGAGATAGGAGATGACATGTTCAAACTTCGGGAGCTTAAACAGGAGCCACGCCAGCGTGACGAAAGAAAAGACCGCTAATGCCTGCACAACATCGACGAGCCAGTGTTTCGGGAATCGGATCCAGTTCCTGCCGAGGCGTTCCAATGCCAGAGCCAGACCGTGGAAACTTCCCCACACCGCATAGCTCCATGCCGCGCCATGCCAGAGGCCGCCGAGGAACATCACGATAAAAAGATTGAGATAGGTGCGGAGATCTCCCTTCCGATTACCACCTAACGGAAGATAAAGATATTCGCGCAGCCAGGTGGACAGGGAAATATGCCAACGCCTCCAGAACTCGCCGAACGAGCGCGAGATATAAGGGTAGTTGAAATTCTGCGGCAGCACATATCCGAACATCGCGGCCAGGCCGATGGCGATGAGCGAGTAACCTGCGAAGTCCGCAAAGATTTGCATCGAGTAGCCGAAGAGCAGGGTGATCAGGGTTAGGGAGGATTCATTGAGGAAGTAGGGATACTCAATCCAGAAGGTAGAATCCTTGAGATTATCCGCGATGACCATTTTCAGGAAGTAGCCAACGACGAGGGAACGGAAAACGACCTGCCACCGGATCTCACCGAATTGCTTCGGCAGGATTTGTGGATAGAATTCGTGAGCCTTGATGATGGGGCCCGCGACAAGACTGGGGAAAAAGGCCTTGAAGAGCATCGTGTGTTTGAGGTGCTCAAAGAATGAATCCGTCACCATTTCCGGATAGTGCCGCGGATCTCCTGGCGGGTAGTCCTGCTTCGAGCGGAAAACCTCCACCACTAGGCTGATGCCTTGGAAAGTGAAGAAGGAGATGCCGATCGGCAGGGGAATCGTAACAAGAAAGTGACCGATCGAGCCATGATCGCCACCGAATGCGGATCTGGCGATGAGCGGGCCGTATTTAAAGAATAGTAATAATCCGAGGTTAAGCCCCACCCCCATGATCGCCCAGAATTTCTGCGAAGAGGGATTGCCTTTCGCTATCTGATAGCTCGTGACGACGTTGATCAGGATGGAAATGATCAGCAGGATGATCAACAACGGCGCTTCCCACGAGTAGAACATGAAACTCGCGGCAGTCAGCACGATGACCTGCCAGGAGCGGAATGGCGGCAGGTAATAAAGCACTAGGGTGATCAACACCAGAATGACGAATGGAATGCTGGTAAAAAGCATGGGGGGAACACTTCTCGAAGAAAACCGCT
>JBDTNJ010000414.1:0-4252 GCA_039933825.1 Luteolibacter sp. | reverse complement strand
GAAGCGCATGGCATCCGGCAGACAGATTTCAGTGACGCTTGCAAGATTTGGCGTAGTTGCGGGTAACAAAAACATGGTCGCTTGAATTAGCACCTGACTGCTTCTAGAGGTCAGCATCGGAGAAGTGCTTATTCAGTCGGCGCTTTCCAGAAAATATCATTGTAATCGGATGGCAAATCACCCTTTTTTGGGCTTCCTACACTTCCATCCATGTAGCAAACGACCACATTTCCAGAAAGCGTGCTGGGTTTTCCGCCATGAGCTGGCCATTTAAGACGCGCATCTTTGCTGATTTCCCAACCATTGTAATCGGTTTTAGGCGATTCACCTCCAATATCGATTAGGAAGTAGGTGGCAGTTGGGCGACTGAATGGAGTTAAAGTTTTGAAGGAAACTGGCGGAAGCTTCATGTTGTTTTGGTTGATCTGGGGATTACGGGCGTAACCGCTTCGGAAGTCGCCCTTTTCACCCATCACTCGATTACGCCCGGGGACCTTAAGAATCCCTGGTGGTATTTTTCCCGGAACAAACAACTTTTGGGTTTGCTCCAAGTCTGATCCTAGGCCAATTAACGGTGCAATACGCTCATACCATGAAGTACAGCCCACCGTATTTTCAGCTTGGACGATACTGCTTCCCCAATTGCTATCTCCTGGGAATTCATTGTATTCGCTGAGATACAACTGATTTCCAACATATAACTGACGAATGTTAGACGCTGAAGTTGCAGCATTCGCACTGGAACGAATCCTACCCACAACCATGAAGGAAACTGCTGCAATTGCTGCGATAATAGCAATTACAACAAGCATTTCGACAAGAGTGAATGCTCTATCACCGCGATAAGACTTTGGTTTCAGTTTCATAGATTTAACTTACGATTTAGGGAATTCGCTGAATGACTGCAAATGTTTAATCCTCGTAAGTGGAGTTTGCAATTTTCGATTAGAGCGAAGCTATGCTTACGCGCGCGAAACGCTTGGCAGGCGGGATCACTGAGTCCGTAACCGTCACACGTTCAAAGGTGCTGTCCACAGAAGTGATACTCTCGGTAGCCAGAGGATTCGGCGCCCATGTAGTGAGGACATCACTGAACTGGACCGTGTAGTTTATACCAGAGTTCGAAGAAGCTTTGCGGCGGATATAGGTAATAGTGAGTTTCTGAGTTCCAGGTTCTTGGCCACCTCTTGGAAGCCCAGCAGAACCCGCAGGAGCAAGAACAGCTGTGTTGGAGATTGCGATGCTAGTCGCTTGACCAGTTCCCGTTCCGATCATGTTAAAGGCATACTTGAGTAAATTACTCACACCATCGTTAGCCGGAGTCGCCAAATCTTGTGATCCATCGCTGGCAAGGCCATTCGTAGTGCGGAACGATTGGAGTCCGTTTGCTACGATACCCGCGGGCGTGACGGCCGCGAACGTGCTACCGACCCGAATCTCATCGAGCTTAAAGAGACCATCCCCTGCAAATGAGGACAATTGACCAATGCCTCCACTCATGCCCCAATTCGTTCCATTGAAAGAAGCCGTGGCAAGGGAATTCACTGGGTCAGCAACACCAACGTCGGGATTTACATAGATCGCAGTGGGGGTAGCTCCCGTAGAATCATAAGTGAAAACGAGCAGATAGGTCTGATTGAGCTGAGGTGTGAAAGGCGAGTTAGCACCGGCACCGTTACCGCTGTGGTCGACGAAGAGATTACCGTTACTGAGGCCGAATTTCGCTGACCAGTTCACGTTGGTAGCTTCATTTAATTTAAACTCAAAGTAACTTGGAATCTGCTGAAAATTAACGAGGGCGGAAGCCCAAACTCGGCCACTCTGGGCGGCGAAGAACCGGCTCGTGCCATTCCCAAAGGCTGGGTTGTCAAACTTTGCAACGTAGCCCCCAGTGGTCATGAGTGTCCCATAGCTGAGTCCTGGATTCTGAATTTCATAACGATTTGCCTGAGCACTCCAAGCGCTCGTCCAACCGGTGCCCCCATTTTGAGCAGCGAGTTGAGTTCCGTTACTGTAACTGATGCTATCATACGCGATGAGTGGCGATGGCGGATTGACAAATCCTACATCTGCAGCTGTTGCCCCAAGCCGAATCTCATCAAAAGCACCCTTGCCGCCTCCGAAGAAGACTCCCAAGCGGAGCCGATTGAAGGCGTATGGCGTGAAAGCCGTTCCATTTGGACCATTGATGGCATCGGCCTCGATTGGTGCTACGCTGGTCACCGTAGGGTTGACCCACATATAGTATTTTCCGGACGTCATATCAATTTTCACGGTCAAGAGCGTGGTGTTGGCCGTGGTGGTACTCCCGTTGAATTGCCCATCACCGCTCCAGTTTCCCCACTTGCTGCCAGTGCCGGAGCCAAAGAAAGACTTTTCGTCACCATCATCAAAGAGGCTAATACCCACACCACTGACAGAAGCGGTTTCTAACTGAGTGAGGAAGCTCAACCAGTATACTCCTGTGGCTGGCTGGGTACTGGGCAGCGACGCAAACATTTGGCGACCATATTGATTCGGCGAGCGCATTGTCCTACCTTGGACTGCAAGATTTGGGTAAACGAGGCCTGGAGATTCTACACTCATGTAATCATTCCCGGTCCAAGTTGACTGGACATCCCGTGAATCAGAGGCCTCATCAAAATTCATCCCGTCGTAAAAAATGGGCGCAGCGTGGGCAGTTAAAGCGAGTATGAGACCGAGGGAGGTCCCTTTGATTAGTTGAAGAATATTCATACGAGGGTATTGTTGGGCTAGCGACATTGTTGGGTTAGCGACATTCGTGGAGTGAGACCGAGCAATTCGACAACCTAATGAATAGGGCATTGAATCAATGTTGGGCAAACGAATTATTGGTATACGGTTCACTACTGCGCATCAGAACACATTTTTCGGCCTCGTCATACCCAGCTTACGAGGAGGACCCGAAAGTTCGCCTAGGGAGGGGCTAAACTAAGCTATAGTGTCAAGGGGCGAGAAAGTGATTGGCGATCAAGAATGGAGTGCCGAGGGTCTCATCGGGCCGCCAGTCGTTGTAACGAATGAACCACTTCTCTAGTCCCGCACGCAAGGCCGCGAGGGTGGTGTGTTCGAAGTGATACATCTCCTCGTATTTAATGCTCCTCCACAACCGCTCAATAGTCGCATTGTCCATCCAGAGCCCGCGACCGTCCATGCTGGCCTTAACGCCGAGACCTAGCAGACCGCCGGCCCATTCGGCGGAGGTGAACTAGGAGCCTTGGTCGGTGTTCAAGAGGTTCGGGATCCGGCCAGTGGCGGCCAGCGCGTTTTATAGGGCGTCCAGGCAGAAACCGGCATTCATTTCGTTAGAAATGGCCCAGCCCAGCACAGAATAGATGGGGCTTGTCAATTAACACATTTAGCAATTCGACGCTTCCCAATGACCGCATTTGTTAAGTATCTGAATATCCCCTGTGGAAAACCGCATGAAACTCAAAGAATCCTTACGTTTTGCTATCTTTTTTTCATCCTTGGAATGCGGCATCGCCCTTGCAGACTCAATACCGCAAAACATCCTCAGTGAGCCGGATTTTGTCCAACGTGGCGATACCATCGTCGGTTGGAAATCCAGTGGCTTCGTGGGTACCAATTCGTCGACAGGCAAGGTTTACGAGAACAGCGCCAAAATTAAAACTGAGGCAGACAAGACTTTTATAAGGATCACATGCGATCCCAATTTTGCCAATTTTGCCTTCAGCCCTGATAATCGCCTACCCTTACTCCCAGCGTGGTCTGCCTTGACTGTTTCGGCCTCCATACAAATCAACGCGTTCACTAAAAATGATGAATGGGGCGGTTTCAATCTCTGGCTGGTTTTTTATGATTTCGACGGCAAGGAAATCACAAATGCTGGCGATTCGTTTCTTCGTGTCAGCCATAACCAGATGTGGACGAGCGTGCAAAAGACCCTCTCAGTTCCCAAAGGTGCCACTGAAGTGGCAATACAACTGCGCTGGCTGGCGGCGGGTGGAGTAGCAGATGTTAGGAATCTTGTTTTAAAACCTCAGTAGTCTTCAAATCCTCAAATTCCATTCTATGTTCAATTGCCAGGTCCTTAGGTTTAGCGTCTTGCCTTGTCACACTCCGAGCGGGCTGTTCACCGCCATTCGCATCGCTTGCAGTGCTGCCATCATCGGCCCGGCTCTCGCCAGCGACCTGCCAAAGCTTCCGCCTGGCGAGTCGTTTTTCTGGGGCAAGGAACCCGTCAGCGAAACCAGCGCCACACGCGCGG
>JBDTNJ010000413.1:0-10816 GCA_039933825.1 Luteolibacter sp. | reverse complement strand
AGAGGCTGCTACTAGTGATGGTGCCATTGGAGACCACCTTGGTCCAGTTCGTATAAGTCGCTCCAATCATGCTTCCGCTCAGCCTGACCTCACCAAACAGCGAGCCCGCAAAAGCAGGCCAGCCGCCGGTAGTGCACGGATACGAGACGGGACTGCTGCCGAGGTGCCATTTACCGAAGTGCTTCAGCTGATAGCCGAGCGAGCTATTGGCAGCAAAAGCGTCCGGGAGGGTGAATTCCGAGGCCTTCAATGAATTGTTTGACACAGCGCCCCCCACCACATTCCCCGTGCCGGTCCGGAACCCATAACGCCCGGTGAGCATTCACGAGCGCGTGGGTGAACACACCGGATAGGCATAGGCATTGGTGAAACGCACGCCACTCGCCGCCAGAGCGTTGATCTGCGGAGTCGGCGGGAGTGTGGCGGTCGGGAGGGAATTATAGAGAGAATTGGCGTCAGTTCCGTAGTCGTCCGCGATAAGCAGCAATATATTGTTAGGTATCGCCCGGCCAATCATCGCCGTGACAAGGAGTGAGAAAATGATCAGAGCTTGGGTTTTCAAAGCGATGGGATTTCGGATAAAGGGGAATCCCCGCATAAACACGGACGATCAGAAAAAGTCGCTCACGGATTGCGGGTGACGCGGTAGAAGCGATTGGGATGGTTCGCAGGCAATGCCACTCCTGAATCCGTAATCGAGGTGGTGGTAATGACGTTGTTGGGTGCCGGCAGCACCGTATTTACTGGTGCAGGCATGGCGGCACTCAGTGTGGTCCATGCACTGAGATTATCGGACGCTTGCACGGTGTAAATTCCACCTTCCACGCTGCTCCAGGTGAGGGTGACATCGCCCGTCGATGAGTTCACGCTCGGGGCGCTTTTGATTGTTTCCACAAGGTTAGTCCCGCCAGTGTTAAAGAGTTCAGTGACTCCGGTTCCGGGGACTGTCACGTTTTGCGTCGTGCCATTTTTGGTCCCGTAATATTGCTTGCCGAGCATGTAGGGAAACGCAGGGTTTCCAGATGCATCGATCGTCACGAAATAGGCATAGGTGCCTCCTGGAAACTCTGGAGTCTTACAGGTGCGTCCGTTGTATTGATCGAGGTCGAAGTCTCGAACAGTCACACCGGTAGTCTGTAAAAAGCCGCGGTCACCGAGAAAATCATAGTCGCCGATGTAGCGACCGAGCGAGTAGGTCGTCGTCCCGCCAGGTCCAGTGGTGGAGTAAGTGGTCACTGGGCCTTGCAGGGTTGCGCCCAGAATGAAGTCGCCATTCGTATAGGCTGATCCGGTGCCCACATACGTTGCGGCAGTGAGTAGGTTTTCTGCGATCGTTGCCCACTTCGGTAGCGTTGTGCGACCAGTGGAAATGATATTGGTCGTGCCATTTGACCCGTCGCGCTTCACAAAGCCGGAGCGCATCCGGGTCACCGGGCTCGCGGAATTGGTAGGGTCGGAATAAGCATACGGCCCGTAGATCGGGTAGCCATCGAAGCACCAGCCGAGGATCGGCGAGTGATGCAAGTTAGAGGAATCTTCCGTGTAGACGTAGGTGTTGTTGGGCGTGCCGCTGTAAGTAGCCATCATGTTGTCACCAAGCTGATAGCGCAGCGCTTTTGGCTCCGCATGGTAGTGATATTGGCCATTGCTTCCCGGCTGATGTGCGAATCCCGGGTCGAAGGTCACAACTTCAACCGCCAGCGCATCTCGCCACCACGGGTGCGTTACATTCGTATTCCCCATCGAATCACTGCCTGCCACCGGAGACGAGATTGTCTGCACGAAACCAAACGCATCACCAAGATCGTAGATGCCCACCCCATTCACCATCATCCCGATCACGCCACCCTGGTGGGTGACCTTTACGGAAGGTGCTGACGGAGTCCGAGTGATTTGGGCGACGAAATTCTGCGAGACGGGCCAGAAGCCGAACAGTCCGCCCGCGTTAGTTAGCCATGGCCCCATGGTGTAAGACGCGAGCCCACTGGAATTAATATAGACATCAGTCGTCGTGTAACGGATGCGCTGCACATCAGCGTATACGGGTGTCGACTGCGCAGCAGTGTTGGTGTTGTTGTTCGTGATGCCCGTCGTTGGCCACGTCGTCACCGGAGTGGTGTTTTTGGTTCCGGTGGAAGTGTTTGTTGTTTGAATGACCCGTGCGAGCACACTGGAGTTCTTAGTATACCAAGACGTTAAAATCGGGTCCGCGTGGGCAGTTGCAATGACCGATAGAGGAATGAGCAGTAGTTTGCGTTTCATGCAGAACGATTGAATCAACTTCGACTTTGGACATGTGGCGGGCATGTGGCGAGAAAGGAATTGTTAAGAACAGGTAAAAACCGGGAACGCACAGCCTCCGCATCGCCTGAAGAGATGCTGATGGTGTATGGCTACGATAAGATAATAAGCACCGCAAAAGGAGGCTTGTTCTTCGACCGAGCTTGCGCTCACCCAACCCGTTGGAATGATCGCTGGCTGCTGGTAGTCCTCCGCCGCCTGCTGGGGCGAATGAGCATCCGCCGCGCCGTTTCCACCGAGTGCGACACCCTGCGCGGCGGAGATTTCCTTCACCGAAACATTCACCGCCACGCGCACAAACTTGGGCTCGAACTGCACCCACATGGAATTTTGCAGGTTCGGATGCGCATGGGCAGCAGGTTGTGAAAACCACAAGAACAAGCACGCTAGAAAACGTCTGCTCATGGCTCGCTTGGGTTCGCAAGGCTGTTCAATTGCGCCTGACCGTCAATCAACATGCTTCCACTGGTGACAACCCGCTCACCTTCCTTCAGTCCGCCGAGCACTTCCCAATCCTGATCGCCAACGCGTCCCAGCTTCACCCGCCGATGCTCATAGGCACCTTCCTGTCTCGCGACATAGACGCATGGATCATCGCCCGTGCATAGCACCGCTTTGCGGGGAACAGCTAGAACTTCGGGCGCCTCAATCTCGATCACACCTTCCGCAAATGTTTTATTTTTAATCAGTCTATCAGGATTTTCCAACACCACACGCACTCTGGCGGAGCGCGTCGCTTCATCAAGATTCGGACTGATAAAAGCGATACGCACTTTGAAAATTCTCCCTGGCAGCGTGGGTATTCTCACGCTCACCACCTGACCTAACTGGATTGATGGCAGGTCTTGTTCATAGACCGGAAACATGAGCCACATTTTCGTGAAGTCCGCGATCTCGAAAAGCCGGTCCCCTTCGGCGACATACTGCCCCTCGGCGATATAGGTCTTTACGATGGTGCCGCTCAACTGCGCGAGGATACCAAAGTAAAGATCATCCGGCTGGCGCTGCGGGATCGCTTTGATCTGTTCCCAGACGAGGCCGTATTGTTCCAGCTTTTTTTTGGCCGTAGCCGCCGCCACTTCATCGTGATCGAGTGCTAGCCTGTAGTCATTCGCTGCTGCTAGAAGCGTGCGACTGAATATCGTGGCAAGCGGCTGGCGACGGGTGACCTGTTGGCCTTCATGATTCATCGCCAAACCATCGATCCGCCCTTCCACGGGCGTGCTGATGATGCCATGCCTCGACTCATCCTCGCCGATCATGCCGGATACCCGCAGAGTGCGCATGAGTGATCGCTTCCTGACCTCCTCAGTTTTCACGCCGACCACATACGGGCTACCCTCCGGCAGCATGACGACATCGCCTGCCTCGCTATCAAAATTTTTTCCACCTTCATAAATTGGCACCAGGGACATCCCGCAGACAGTGCACTCGCCCGGCTTGTCGGACTTCACCCATGGGTGCATCGGACTTTGGTAATAGAGAACCTTGCGGGATTTGCCCACCTCATACTCGCCCTGCGATACCCTCGCAGCGAACCAGCCGACGATGGCTGAAAGCACGATGGCAATGACAAGCTTACGTTTCATTCCTGAATGTAACAGCGCACTAGAATCTGCAAACTACGGAATTTTCGGAATTATCACCCGATAGAAACCCCGTGGCTGACCAAGGCGCGTGGCATCCGTGTCGGTGAAGGTGGCACTGGCACCATCGCTCGTAACACTGCCGATGTCGCTCCATGTGCCGGTGGTGAGGTCCATGAGGTATTGCAAGGTATAGGTCGTGCCGGGAGTCGCTTTGAAGTCGAGCTGAATGAGGCCGCTGCTCCCGTTGCGGGTGAAACTGGAGACGGCGAGATCTTCAACTGCATTGTTTTTAACGATAAACTGACCCATCAGTCCTTCGTCCTCGTGATTCGAGAAATGGCAATGATACATGAACGGATTGGTGTCGCTCGCGAATCCATCGAACTTGGCAATGAAGCTGACAGTCTGGTTTTGCCCGATGAAGAGCACGTCCTTCCAGCCTTCTTCGTAGGCATGAACTCCGGTGTTATTGCCGCCGGTGCGCGAGATGAGGTGGAATTGGATGTCATGGATGTGGAACGAGTGGCTGAAGCCGGAGCTGTTCGTTATATTCCAACGCTCGACGGCGTTGAGGTTCAGGTTCTGGTTGATCACACTGGGCGAATACCCGAGGTTGTCGAAGCTGAACAAGGGGGTAGAACTGTTAGGAATACCACCCGTGATGGCGACCGTGCGGGTATTGGTCACGTCGGTGAGGCCATAAAACGTGTTAGTGGTCAGCGTCGTGGGCCGGGTGGTCACGGCGTTGGCCGTGGCAGCACCAACGTTGATATGCAGAATATCAAAAGTCTTGCCGTTCAAAAGGCTGCCGAATTGTCCGCTCTGTGCGGCTTCACCGCCGGGGTAGTCGTTACTCTGCCCGGAGTTGAAGGATTGCAAATCAAGTGTCGAACCGACTGTCGCGCCGGTGAGATCGACGAGGATTTCCGCGCGCTCGCCGACACCGAGGATAACCCGGGTCAAAGCGACCGGCGCGTTGACGAGGCCGCCGTCAGTCCCGATTTGATAGAACGTGCGGCCATCACTAAAGCCGAGGTTGTAACTGCGTTCGATCTCGGCGTTGAGGATACGAAGGCGGACGTATTGCCTAGGCAACGTGACTTGCGGGCTGAGCGTTCCGTTGACCACCATATAGTCGCCGTAAGCACTGGTTGTAACTCCTGCCACGCCGGTGACAAATTGATTGCTGGCGATGCGGCGGCTGGTGAGTGCAAGAGGGATGTCATCGACACCATAGGTGCGCGGCAGGTTCAGCGCGGTTTCGACTGGATCGCGGATGATAATCATGCCGCCTCCGCCATGGGTGAGCTGGTCCTGGGTATATTCATGGAGATGCGGATGATACCAATAGGTGCCCGCGTTGTTATCCACTTTGAAGGTCGGGTGCCACGTGGTCCCAGCGGGAATCGTCTGGTGCGGGCCGCCGTCCATGACCGCCGGGATGTGAAAACCGTGCCAGTGCGTGGTAGTCGTAGCAGATAGATTGTTCGAGACATTCAACTGCACCCAATCGCCCTTGTTCATGATGAGCGTGGGCCCCCAGAACAGCATGTTGTTATAGGAATACGTCGTGGTATCCGCCGTATTCTGAAACGCGGTATTTCCAAAACGTTTCGCGGTCTGATGGAGGTTCAGATTGAACGTGAAACCAGTCATTACCTCGGGAATGATCAACGGATTGTAGGTCTGCGCGACAGTGAGGGTGACATTGACCGGTGCGGTCGTGGTGACATTGCCCGCAACGTCATAAGCGACGGCAGTAATGCCGTTCGTGCCGTAGCCCAGGGGGACACTGACGCTCCAGTTTGCAAAGCCGTCTGCTGTGGTGGCAGTAGCACCGTTCACGGTGACTTTGCTGATACCGGAAACCGCATCGCTACTTGTGCCGGTGACGGTGATGGTCGTAGCGGCCTGCGACACTGCGCTCGCTGGCGAAGTAATCGCAACGGTCGGAGCAACGCTGTCCTGCGTGGAAGAAACCACATTGCTATACGCCGACGAGCCGTTGCCGTTGGTGGCCAAAACCCGATAGAAATACGTGACCCCGCTCGTGAGATCTGCGAACGAGCCTGTGGGACTTGTCACTATTTGCGAAACGACGTTGGTCGTGAAGCCCGCATCCGTGTCAACCTGCAGTGTGTAACTGGTGGCACCAAAAACAGCGGCCCATGACACCGATTTCGAACCACCCTGGCTATAGACAGGCAGTGCAGTGAACGTCGGCGCGGACGGTATCGTGTTGGAGCTAACGGCGAGACTCACCGCACGTGTGGTGTTCCCTGTGCCATTCGTGCTGTTAGCGAAGGTGATGGTATCGCTGTAGTTCGCGACAGATAGACTGTTCGCGGCGGAGTTGATCGTTGCCGTGACCGTGGTGTTCGCACCGGCAGCCAGCGTGCCTCCGCTGCTGGAGAGGGAGAGCCACGCAGCCGTCTTCGTCGCAGCCCAGATCATCGAAGCGTTGCCGCTGTTGGTGAGTGTGTAGGTCCCGCTCGATGGCGCGATCGGTCCGCCGGCGTTGCCGCTCGATGTGAGCCCGGTGGCTGGCGTGACCACAAGCACGGGCGCAGCAGCACTAACTGTGTAAGTGTTGCTGGCACTCGTCGTGGAAGCGGCGGCGCTGTCCGTCGCCAGAATGACATAGCTAACTGTCGTATTGGTCGCTTGTGCTGGAATACTAACGCCATACACACCGTCGCCCGCCGCGCCGTCTTCATGCGCGCCGTCATCGAACATGGATACGGTTACTGGGGTGCTGGTGGCACCGACAGTTACTTTTACGTCATCGATTCGCACAATGCCAGTCCCACCACCACCACCGCCCGCAGTGTTGAAGCGCAGTTTCAGCGTGCTGATGCGTTCCGCCGCCGAGAGCGTGTAGGTAAAGGGGACGTGGGTCGCATGATTTACGTTCGACTCACTCAACCGCGTGGTCCAAGTGGTGCCGTCGGTGGAGGTCTGGAAGCGCCACCCTGTTGTGGCGGTCTGGTTCGTAGCAGCGAGGTAAAACTCCACCGTTCCCGAAGTACCCGTAGCATTGATGTTATTAGTCGCCGTCACGGAACCATCACCAATGGCCGCAAGCGGAGGTCCGCCGCTCACTTCAAGGCCAAACTGATTACCGGAGCCGACTGCAGTGTGATTAGCAGCCGCTGTTTGACTGAAAGGATTGGGTGGTGTCGGACCACCCGCGCCCGCTGGTGCCACGACGGTCCAAGCGTAGTTCGCGTTCGTACCTGTCCATGGTGAAACGGCGGCTGCGGCCATCGTTTCATTGAACACAGTGGTTGGAGTGGTGCTGCCATTGTTATAGGTGAGCTGTGCCTGCGAGATCGTGCGACCGGCGGGCGGAGCGATACTGGCAGTGACAAAGACGCTGTCGGCACTGGTAGGCGACGCGGGCGTGGCGGTGATCGAAGTAATCGTCGGCGTTGTGGATGTGGCCGAGTAGTTCACCTCGCTCACATCCGCATACGTTGGGGTCGATTGCGTGCCCGTGCCAGCCGTTTCATTCGCCGTACTTTGATAGATCCGCGCGTATATTCCTGAATTGGCGGTGAACCATGACGTGAGCTGCGGGTCGGCTTGCGTGACGGCTAGGCTGGCGAGCAGGGTAAAAAAAATCTTATTCATTTGGTTTCGATTTGACATAAAGGAACACCAGTGGGTTAAGGCCGTGTGTCCGTGGGCAGGAAAATTGTAAACTTTGTGTAAAGTTCCCATTGCCCGGATGCAGCGTGCGCTCGGCATTGTCGAGCAGCGTTCGACACCGGAGCAAACCAACTACATCGCAAAACTCGACAGCGAACTCCAACACATGGCGGGTCTCGTCGAGGAAGCGCTGTCGTTTTCCAAAGCTTCAGGCCTGTATCTAACTATTCGCCTGACTCACGTTCAATCTTGATCCTCCTACAAGCGTACAGCCAAGCGCGTCTGGCGCGAGAGCGGAAACTCCTGCGAGACCACCGCATGCGAACGACGATGGATGCCTACCAGCATCCCCACTGCTACCAGACTGAAAACCATGCTGGTGCCGCCGAAACTCACGAAGGGCAGCGGCAGGCCATCATTCGGCAACATGGCGGTTGTGACCGCGATATTCTGCATAGCCGGAACCACGATCACGCAAGTCAGCCCAAGGGCGACGCAGCGGTTGAAAACATTATTTGCCTGAAGTGCGATGCCGCAACCGCAGACGGCGATTAGGACAAAGCAAAGAACTACCCCTAACGTGAATGGCAGTCCGAGTTCCTCGCCAACAACAGGGAAAATAAAATCAATGTGAGCAAAGGTGAGCGTGCCGAATTTTTCCACGCCATTGCCCAATCCTACGCCCCATGGCCCACCATTGCCGAGCGCGAGCAGTGCCCGCCATTGCTGCATGCCACGATCCAATTGGTTCACCGGATTTTCCAAATCCAACCATGCCTGAATCCGTCCCCAGCGATTTTCATTGTGGCGTAAATAGTAACCCGCGGCCCCAATGACAGAGAGCAGCGTAGGCCCCATATACAAAAACCGGGTTCCCACACAGAACAGCATCGCACCCACCGAGACCGATACTGAAAGCGCGGAGCCGACATCCGTCTCACCAGCAATCAACAAAATAGGAACGCCGGCAATGATACCCGGTATGACAAAACCTCTCCAAAACGTATGGACCTCCGTCTGCCAACGTGCGAACCACGCGGCCAGGCAGATTACAATGATCATTCTAGAAAGCTCCGAGGGCTGAAACTGGCCGATTCCCGGGGCTTGGATCCACCGGCGCGACCCCAAACTGGCAACACCAATGCCGGGGACATAACAAAGAACCAATAGGCCGCAGGTGCCCAGAAACAACAATGGTGCCAGTTTCCGGAGTTTCTCCAAAGGAAACCGCGCTACGATCACTGCTCCTATCAAACCCACCACAACCATCGCTGCCTGCCGGGTGATGAAATGATAGGGATCCTCCACGCCTTTCACCCACGCACTGGTGCTCGCGATCATGGTCAGCCCGACCGCGACCAGGAATGCTACCGCGGCGCAAAGGATGGTAGAACAATGGCGGGTCATGGCTAACTAAAATTTACTTTGGAATGGCTAGACTCATCCCTGGCTTGATCTTGCGGGCGTCGCTGATCCCATTGGCTCGCATCAACTGGTCCTGACTTACTTTGAAGCGATTGGCGATGCGCCAGACGCTGTCCCCCTGCTGTACCTGGTACGTTTTCCCGGAAGCGCTAACTGGTGCGGGGTTGTTGCTGACAGGTATTGTTGTATGAGAAGTCAGGGAAACTTTCGGTGCGTCAGCATGAGAAGCCGTGGAAGCTTTTGGAGCAGACACAGCCGGATGAATGTTAGGGCGAACCAACTGTGCGCGCGGAGCGTCTTTCACATCCACCTCCACCAGTCCTTGATCGCGATCCACAGGGGTGCTGTTCCGGATTGCGGTGACTTCAGGAGACTCCACTGCCACGATTCGTTTTGGCGGAACCTTGAGAATCAATCCCGGTCCGATATCAACATGCTTGTTGATCAGACGGAGATCCCCCTCATCCACGCCCTCCGCCACGGCGATGCGTGAATAATTGTCCCCAGCCCTAACGATATACGGTCTTTCACCCGAGGCCAGACGTGGCAGGTCAGCGCGGGCGGCTGATGGAGCCACAGCAGCCAGCGACTGTGATTTTTCCGGCGTCTTCGCACCGGTCAACTCACTCGGCCGCCCATCGAGGAATTGCTTATGAACGAAAATCAAGCCGATCGCGACGATGTGGAAGAGGAAGATAATCGTTAATGCACGTGATATTTTTGAACCACTGTCCTCGATTTCCATATCAGCGGTCGCCGTGGCAGCGACACGTTGCTTGCGTGTGACGGCACTCAGGCGTTTGAAGATCCCTTGTGGAGCGGGGCGGCGTTTGACGGGCAGGGTGTGGGGTTTCATAATAGTTAGCGGAGCTGGTGAACGAGATCACGGAAAGTATTTCCGCGTTGCTCGTAACCGGTGAACTGATCGAACGACGAAGTTCCCGGGGAAAGAAGGATCGTGGACCCGCGCGGCGCGAGGCTGCGGGCGACAGCGACGGCATCACTGAGCGATGACACGGATTCGCAGGACACGGCGGATGAAAAGAGGTCTGCTAACGGCCTGGCGATTTGGCCGAAGGTGACCGCTGCAAGCGCCTTCTCCCGCAGCAACGGAACCACCGGCGAGTAATCGAGACCTTTTTCCTTTCCTCCAGCAATCAATACCACAGGGCGGGTTTGCGAGCGCAGCGCACTCTCCAACGCATGCAGGTTGGTGGCCTTCGAATCATTCAGATACTCGACTCCATCCAGCGTGCGGATCAGTTCACAACGATGCGGTGGAGGCGCATATCCGTGCAGGGCGTCCCGCATCACCGCGGCTGAAACCCCAAGCGCCTCGCAGGCTGCCATGGCCGCCATCGTGTTCTCGGCATTGTGAAGTCCGCGCAAGCTGGTGTCCCGATCCAAGTCGAGCCAGGTTTCACCGTCGTGGATGATCGTCTTCCCTTCGGAAAACCAACCAGCGGTGGCGTCCGTCGTTGAAAATGTCACTACCCGCGCTGCCAGCGGGGGAAGATTCTCACCCGTGCGCACCACTGCGGTATCCACCACGGTTTGATTTCCGAAAATCCTCAGCTTCGCCGCGCGATAGGCTTCCACCGTCGGATAGCGGTCCATGTGGTCGGGCGCGAAGTTCAACCAGACCGCGACCACCGGATGCAGGGTGCGAATGGTTTCCAACTGGAAAGAACTTAGCTCCAACGAGACAACCGCTGGGGGATTGCTCTGTAAAACCACCTCGGCAAAAGGAACTCCATAGTTGCCACAAGCGGTGCCACCTAACGAGGCGTGCGATAGAATACGCTCGACCAACTCCGTCGTCGTCGTCTTACCATTCGTTCCCGTGATAG
>JBDTNJ010000412.1:0-3012 GCA_039933825.1 Luteolibacter sp. | reverse complement strand
GGTTGAACTTCAACTCATCGACGCACACGGAACGTTTGAAGCCGTCGCCTCCCGGAAGCGCGCCGTTGTGGTAGAAGAGGTAGGTCTTGCCCTTGTAATCCACCACGCCCGGGTGGTTGGTGAAGGAGTTGTTAGGCGGGGTCATAACGACGCCGCCGTAGGTCCACGGACCTTCGGGTGTGGGGCCGGTGGAGTAGCCGAGATGCTCGGGGATGGGACCGCCGGCAAAAAACAGGTAGTAGAGATTATTGCGCTTATACAGCCAGGGAGCCTCTTCGAAGGACGTGCCGCGTTTTTCGTCCGGAGGGGTGCGCTCGCCCAAGGCCTCGACGGTCATCGGATGGCGAATGATGCCGTTCTCCCCGACGCTGGTGTCGTAGGAAATCATGTCCTTGTTCAGCTTCACCGATAACAGGATGGGATTGCCCCAGGCGAGATAGGCCTGGCCCTGGTCGTCGATGTAAACAGTCGGATCAATATTGTCGCCGCCGATCAGCGGTTTTTGGAGGGGAGAGGTGTAGGGGCCGAGGGGATTATCGGCCACCAGCACGCCAATGCCCCGGCCCCACACCGGGCAATAGAGATACCATTTGCCATCCCGCTCGATCGCCTGGGGAGCCCAGGCGCCGTTGTCAAAACCGTGCCAGCCGGAGATCTCCTTGGCGGCCCAGGGGAAATCCCGGAGGGAGGCGATCACGCCGTGCTGGGTCCAGTTCACCATGTCCGTCGTGGTGGAGAGCACCCAGTTCTTCATGTTGAAGTTGCCGGTTTTCTCGTCTTCGTCGTGGCCGGAAAACAGGTAGAACGTGCCGTCA
This sequence comes from Luteolibacter sp., assembly GCA_039933825.1. GTDB lineage: Bacteria > Verrucomicrobiota > Verrucomicrobiia > Verrucomicrobiales > Akkermansiaceae > Luteolibacter. Next base: position 2,197 of record JBDTNJ010000412.1, on the reverse strand, counting down.
TGGACCATAGGGGCCGGATCGGCGGTAAACATCGTTTGAATAACCGGGTTGAGCGCGAATGACGTCGCAGGCAGCGAAGCCAACACGGACAAGAGAACGAGAGCGGAGCGAGTTGTTTTTTTCATGAGAATGGAGGGTGTCTTTGATCTATTTCAGGCGCAGAAACTGCCTCGGCTCCGTGGTGGGAATCGACCACGAGATGCGCTCGCTCAGTCCCGAGGCGTCCAGTGGAAGAACCTGGGAAACGCCGGCCGCCGGCTGCCAGTCTTTAAGGTTGGTGGAGATCTCCAGCGTCATAGGGGTTGGGATTCCCGCTCGCCGGACGTAGGTCAACGCCACCGCGCTGTTCGCGAGCTGCCAGGAGCACCACGGGCCGCCGTCGTTTTTGACCGCATTTTTTAACAGGAGCCACTCGATCCGGTTCGGAACGCCGTCGTGGTCGGGGTCGGCGCCAAGACCGCTGATGCCATCGTCGGCCAGTTTGGACGCGGTGAACTGGGATTGCCGCCAGCTTTCCCAATCCAGCGTGGTCCAGTCTTGCGCATCGGCCTCGCCGACGAGCGCGACATCGTCCACGTAGAAGGTGGAAATCGCCGAGCCGCTGGAGTTCTGGATCAACAGTCCATCGAAGTCCCACACGTTCGCCAGGGCCAGTTCGGACAAGGGGATCACCACGCGCGTCCACTGGCCGGCCAGTGGCGGCGGGATCGGCTTATACACTTGGTTGTTCCCGCTGCGCTGACTGACGACCTGGAGCGGTTGTCCCCCGCTCTGCCCGCCGTGGATCCAGAAGGCCACTGCGGAGTATCCGGCGGTGGACTGCATCGGCTGCCGGTGCAGAAAGAGGGCCTCCCAACCGCCCGCCGTGACCGTGATGGCGGACGTTCCGCGCCGCACCGGAGTCGCGGACGCCGTGTTCACCGTCGCCCAGCTCCAGTTCAGCCAGCCATCGGCCAGCGAGTCCTGATAGATCATTTTTGTGACTTGCGGCTCGGTGGAAATGTCGCCGTAGAACAAGCCTCGTGCCCCGAAATAACAGCGGCCGTAAATTTTGGGGTCGCCGGTGATTTGGGATATACCGCCGTATTGGTGCTGGTCATCGTTGAGGCGTATCCAACTGGCGGCCAGATCCTCAGAGCGGAAAATACCCCAAGTATTGTTCACTTGCCCGCCCATATAGAGGACCGGGTGTCCGCTGCCACTCGCCGTGCGACCGAAGCCGATGCATTTCGCGTTCTGGACGCCGCCAATTTTGGTGAAACTCGCGCCGGAGTCGGTCGAGTGCCAGAGACCTGCCCTGTTAGTGTTGTAGTCGATGCACGGAATCCAGATGTTGCCTTCCAGGCCATAAACGGTGCGCATGGATTTATCCACGTTGATTGTGTTCGGGGCTCCAGGGCTGACGGTTGCTCCAGCGACAAAACTCGCGCCGCCGTCCGTGCTGACATTGACCACTCCCGTGGAGGTGATGTAGAGATAGAATTTGTTGCTGTTGACCCGGTCGGAACAAAGAAGCGGCATCTCCCATGAATAGGTCGGCGTGAGGTTGCCGCCGCACAGGGTCCAGGTCGCGCCATTGTCGGTTGAATACGACGCAGGTGCACCCTTTGACACCCAGACCAGCCGTGTGCCGTCTGCGGAAATCGCAATCACGCCGGGGTCGTTGTCCGCAGCGGCGGGATGTGTGGGAAAATCCGTCCACGTTTTTCCGCTATCGGTCGAACGTGAGCCACGCGACGCCCCATAATGGGTGCGGACCACGATGTTGGGGTTCAGCTCCGCGAAATCCACGCTCGTGTTGCTGTCATAGACCGGGTTGTAGTGATCTTCTTTTGCAGGCGAAATATCGGGGTTCTGGTGCGCGAACCCGCCGATGTCGCCCAGCGCACTGAAAAACAGAGCTCCGCTTGGCGGACTGCATAGCGCGCTGCCGCCGCCCCACAAACCCATTTCCTCGATGCCGTCCGAGCGGAACTCCCACGATGGCGTTGTCGCCGTGAGGTTGTAACTCGAATAAATGCCACGGCCGCTGACGTGATAGACGCGGTTTGAGTTGAAAGGATCAATTTTGATGTCGCCAATCCAATGTGGCACGGGAGGTGTCGCCGCATTGAAGTAAACCCATGGCGCGCTCGATCCGTCGATCGCCCCGCCATCGTAAAGCGCTTTCCAAGTCGTGCCGCCGTTCGTGCTGCGA
>JBDTNJ010000411.1:0-26141 GCA_039933825.1 Luteolibacter sp. | reverse complement strand
CGATTTGCCAAAAGTTAAAAAACTACTATTCTAAAAATTAACACGATGAAAAAACACGATTACAAACGCCTTCCAAGTCGGCTTTTTCTTTGTTTTCTTTCCCTTGCTACATTCATGATTGTGTCATGCGTAACCACTAGTCCTGTATCAAATGACCGACGCTTTGCCAGCGTGATTGCTAGTGGGGTGACGACCAAGCGAGAACTTCACCTCTATCCGCCACACACGGATTTTTCTGACAACATTGATGATCGTTATTCGCTCAGCGAGGGTTTATTTTCATCGACTGATGGCAAATCGGATTATGTGGCAACGGTGCCTGCACATCATCAAGTGCATTTTGAAAATGTTAGGAAGAGGCGTGACATCATGGGCGGGGGAGAGTATCTCTTGGGTAGTCTCAAACTGAACGGTAAAACCTATTCCATATCCTATTGGCTCGGTTCGTTAGGTGACGAGACAAATGCCGGATGGCGAGCATTTTTCAAGTCGTTCGAGCCAATGCAGTGACGACAAAACAGAAGGCAGTTGGAGGCGACAACCTGAGCTATACTGGCCATACACCGGAACCAAACAAATCCGGGCGATAGTGATTTTACTGGCAAAAGTCACGCCTCCACCCACGCAGAAAGGCAGGCTTTGCGAAACCTGAATCTTTGATAATCCCTGAAGGCCGAGCGAGAATCAGTAAACCGGAGCACCGCTGGAATCCTGTGAGCCGCCGCCGGTGCCTTGGATTTTCTCTTTAGTCCACTCGTAACCCTGCTTGGTGTCGCGACCGATGCCGATGAGCGTATTGCAGGAATTCAGAGCGAGGGCCGTAGCAACGATCATGAGTAATTTCATGCCGTTAGTATAATATTTTGAGGTCGCCTGGAAAAGTAAAAAATTAAGGATATCTTAAATGATCTCGCCATTTGCCGGGCTTGCAGGTGTCGGATCGGATCGGCATCGAGGCTGTCCTCACCTACTTCGTTATTTGAGAGAAATCTCTTTTGAGCGCAGCTTCTTCCAATCTTCACTGGAGACACAGCAGGGATCGGCGGCCACCCAATGCTGGGGTAGGATTTCCTTGAGAGGCAGATCCTGACCAATGGTTTCTTCGTAAAGCGGATGATTCATCCGATGTCCGAAGGCGCTCCCTGGAGGCGGGTCGATGGGAGAGGGGACATCGCCCTCTAGCAGGATCTTCTCGCGACGTTCCTGGGGATCCGTCGAAGGGATCGCAGAGAGCAAGGCTTTGGTGTAAGCGTGGCGCGGGTCCTGATAGATAGCGTCGGACGACGCGAGTTCGACAATCTTACCGAGATACATCACCGCCACGCGGTCGCTCACATGTTTGACCACTGACAGGTCATGGGCGATGAACAGATAGGAAAGGCCGAAGTCCCTTTGGAGTTCGACGAGGAGATTGAGAATCTGTGATTGGACCGAGACATCGAGTGCGGAAACCGGTTCATCGCAAACGATGAGCTTAGGCTTGAGTGCTAGGGCACGGGCGATACCGATGCGCTGGCGTTGGCCGCCTGAAAACTCAAAGGAATAACGCTCCGCAGAGGATGCAGGGAGACCGACGCGGTCCAACATTTCATTCACCCACCGGATTCGTTCTGCGCGGGTGCCGAGCCCGTGAATGACATAGGGTTCCTCGATGATTGAGCGCACGCTCATCCGTGGATCGAGCGATTCCGCGGGATCCTGGAAAATCATTTGAATATCGCGGCGCAACGGGCGGAGCACCCTTTGGCTGGCACGGGTGATATCGATGTTTTGAAAATGAATGCTGCCCGAGGTGGGTTTCAACAGTCTAACGAGAGCTTTGCCGATGGTGGATTTTCCGCAGCCGGATTCACCGACTAGCCCGAGAGTTTCACCAGGCCCGATGTTGAGCGAGACGCCATCTACGGCACGCAAGGCACCGGTTTGGCGCAGGATGACGCCGCCGCGCACCGGGAAATACACGCGGAGATCCTTGCAAGTTAGAATAGGAGGGGTGGTCACGGTTGGTAACATTCTACGCAGATCTCCACCCAGTGGCCGGGCGAGACTTCGGCGAACCTGGGACGCTCGCGGGTGATCGGAGTGGTGCGACCCATGCGTTGGCAGAAGCGGCAGCCGTGGGAATAATCCTCCAGCGAGGCAACCATGCCGGGGATGGTGTGCAGAACGGATTTCGACGGGGTGTCGAGCCGTGGAATGGAGTTGAGCAGGCCCTTGGTGTAGGCGTGCAAGGGGTTGGCAAAAAGCTCTTCGGCGCTCGCCTTTTCCACCACGCGGCCAGCATACATCACGACGACTTCGTCGCAGGTTTCCGCAATCACGCCGAGATCGTGTGTGATTAGAATGGTGGACATGCCCATCTCCGACTGCAGGCGCTTCATCAGCTCGAGGATTTGCGCTTGAACGGTGACGTCCAGCGCAGTGGTGGGTTCGTCCGCGATGACGAGCGCCGGCCAGCAGGCGAGGGCCATCGCGATGACCACTCGTTGGCGCATGCCTCCTGACAAGTGGTGCGGGTAATCCATCATACGCTTCTCCGGTGCGGGGATGCGAACCATGTCCAGCATGTCGGTGGCGGCGGTCCAAGCATCCTTTTTGGATATCTTTTTGTGAATCCGGAATATCTCAGAAACCTGCTTGCCGATTCGGTGCACCGGGTTTAAGGCAGCCATCGGTTCCTGGAAAATCACACCAATCTCTGCACCACGGACCCGGCGGATCTCCGCGTTAGTGGCACGCGTTAGATCCTGACCCTTGAAATAAACGTGGCCACCAAGAATCTTTCCAGAAGGCTGGGGAAGGAGTCTGACGATCGACATGGCGGTGACACTCTTGCCACAACCGGACTCCCCGACAATCCCCACGGTTTTTCCTTCCGGAACTGAGAATGAAACCTGATCAACCGCGCGCAAGAGGCCGTGGTCTGTTTCGAAGGAGGTGATGAGTTTATCCACCTCAAGGATGTTTTCCGTTGCGGGGATCATGGGGTGTCGCCCTCCTTGGGAATGGGTGAGCCGTGGGTTGCGGACGGCATTTCGCGGTAGTTTTCGATCAGTTTCGTGGATTCAGGAAATGTTTTGCCTGAACGCCGGGCGGCTTGGGTTTCCGCCTTGATGCTTTCATCGATCCAGAGGACGTGCGCATCAACCGGATCTTCCACAATGGGCGGGCTGAAGTGGGTGATTTCACAATCCGGCCATTGCACCCAGCGCCATGAACCGATTCTGACAAAATCGACCGAGTAGCCCGGAACGAAGATCGCCTCGTCATGGATGATGCGCTGGAGCTTCCAGGCCGCGTCCTTGATTTCCTCCTCGGTGCTTGCCGTGCGGACTTTTTCGCTGAGCAAGTCCGTGTCTTTCCGTCTCCAGCCAAACAAATTGTTTGTCTGTGGCTTGGGATTCCCTTTGTCGTCCACTGCCGTGGAGGAGTGGAGGGTTTGGTAGAAATCCGGAACCGGCGGGGGACCTCTGAAACCTGCGAATGCGATCTGATGCTGCTTCTGCATCTGTTTCTTGTAGGAAATCGTCGCCTCGGAACCATCCAGCTTCAAATCGAAGCCACAGCTCCGCGCCCGCTCCCGAAGAATGGCGAAGATTCGCTCAACGTTGGGGATGGCCGGGTAGTTTGCGGACGCTTCGAGTCGAGTGCCATCGGGTTTCTTCAAAATGCCGTCGCTTCCTTCCTCGGTGTAGCCTGCGGCGCGGAAGGCTTTGCGGGCCGCTTCGACCGAATAGGGCCGTGCAACCATTGAAGGATCGCTAAAGACACCGAACCCTTCGTTGAAGGCATTCATCCGTTTGTAGTCGCCGCGGTACAACACCTGGTTGACCTTGTCCCAATCCATCGAATATTGGATGCCGATCCTCACGTTGAGATCATCCAGCGGGGCTTTCATGACGTTCAGGTACAATCCCAAATCCGGCTGCGGGTAACGATTGTAAAAGGTGGCACGCTGGATGTAGCCGTCATGCACCGGCGGCATTTCGGATTTTTCATACCAGAGTTCGGGCCGGGTCAACCCGAACGTGTCGAGTTCCCCGGCGCGGAACAGCTCGAAAGCTTTCGCTGGATCCCGAACCACCGTGTGGACGATTTTGTCCGGATTGAAACGATAGCGGTAAAACTTTTTGTCTTTGGCCCACCATGTTTTCACCCGGGTTTGGGTGATGGAAACCCCTTTGACGATGTCCTCGGGGCGCACTTCATAGGCTCCGGTGGAGGGAGCAAACCGCCATTGGTAGCGTTCGCTATAGTCGGGACCGTATTCGGCGTAAAACCCGGGATGCGAGGGCCAGGTCCACCCTGCGAAAATCGGAACGAAGAAGTTCGCCTCGGACATGGAGATCGAAAGCGTTTTGTCGTCATAGGCGACGAACTGCGCGAAGTTCTCCCGGAAGTATTGCTTTTGAAACGGCTCGCCCGAGTAGTCGGAGCAATAAATGTAAGTCGTCAGCAAATAGTCGCTGGCCTTGATCGGAACTCCGTCGGAGTAGCAGGCATCGGGGTCGATCTTGAAATAGACGGTGCGCTTGTCTTTCGAAACCGCCCATTCGCTGGCGATGCCGGGCATGAGTTCCATGGTTTCCGGGTGGTAGGTGATCAACAGCATCTCGGTGTTGTCATAGAGCTCGCTGCGGAATCCATTGTTTGAATTGAGCCCGATCGGACGGATCGTGGGCGGGAACTCAGGCGTGTATTTTCGCAACACACCGCCTTTTTTGGCCCGCGGATCGCCGATTTCCGGTTGCTCCTGGCCGTTTTTCCAGACGAGATCGGAGGGGATGTCCGATGGGGTTCCGAATTTGAGGTAGGGACCGAGGCCGAGGCGGAAATCCCATTTTTCCCGGTCGAGCTGGAGGGCCTTCGCTTTGGTCCCAAGCGCGGTTTGGGCGTCCCCCTGGGCGGTGGCGAGCTCGGCGGAAACCTTTGCGAGCTCCTTCTCCGTCTCCGCCTGGCGGGTTTTCAACCAGTTCTCGATGTAGCGGTTGTAGATCGGGACGAAGGCGTCGAACTCTAACTTCCGCTCGATCTCCTTGGTTTCCCGGCGGCATCCGGTCGTCAGGAGCAGCGCGGGGAGGCAGATAGACGCGAGCAGGCGGAACATCAGCGGTAGTAGGTGAATTTTTTCGGATCGAAGGCTTCGCGGACCGCCTCGCCGACAAAGGTAATCAGGACGAGCAGGCCGACGAGCACGATGAAGGTGGAGGTGACGAGCCAGGGCGCCGAGAGATTGGACAGCCCGTCGTTGAGCAAGCGGCCCCAGGTCGCATACTCCGGTGGCAGGCCGAATCCGAGGTAGTCCAGCGAGGTCAGCGAGAAGACCAGGCCGGAGATGGTGAAGGGGACGAGCGTGACGATGATCGCCACGGTGTTGGGCAAGAGATGGCGGAATAGGATCCGGGGCGTGCCGGCACCGAGGACTTTCGCCGCGGAGATATAGTCGCGTTCCTTGTCCCGGTAGGCGGCGGTGCGCATGAGGTAGGTCATGCCCATCCAGCCGAAGGCGATGAGGATCGTGAGGATGGTAGGCAGCCCTTTGAAGCTCTCCGGCACCATGCTCGAGAGGATGATGACCACGAACAAGAACGGCACGTTGGAGAAAATTTCGATCAGCCGTTGTGAAACCAGGTCGAACCAGCCGCCGAAGTAGCCCATCATCATGCCGAACGTGATGCCGATGAGATAGACGATGGGCACATAGATGAGGGCGGCTTTGAAATTGACCTGAAGTCCGCCGTAAAGATAGGCGAGCACGTCGTAGCCTTGGGAGGTGGTGCCTAGCCAGTTGCCTTCGTCCGGGATCGGTGGTGCGGGGTGGTATTTCACGGCGCGCAGTTCGCTGGTTTTTTGAGTGAGGAATGCGTCTTTCCCGCCCGTGCCGCTATAGCGTTCCCAAACGAGACTGCCGTCTTTGTATTCCGCGCTGTAAACGCGCAGGCCTTGGGCATCCCAGCCATCGGCGGGGCCGGTCAGCCTGCCCTTGCGCAGGGTGACGCGCATCTGCATTTTGCCTTCCTCGGTGTCGTAGTATTTCGCGGCGAGGCCCCAGTATGGATCGCTGCCAAAGCTTTCGTAGTGAATGCCTCCGCGTTCGGCGAGTCCTCGCGATCGCGGGGGCAAGGTGTCGCCCGTGGGGCCGTACGGGATGAGCGGCATGATGACACGGCGGGTCTTGTCGCCTTGCCAGGTGCGCTTGAGTTTCCGGTAGTCGGCGGGAGCCTCGGCGGTGGCATCGGTGACGCCGAAGTCCTTGTTTTTCAAGTCGCTGGGAAGGAATGCGGGGAAAGTCCACTTGCCGTTGTCGTACACCGCGAGCGCTCGTTTTCCGACGACGACTTGGTCGAGCGCGGCAATCCCGCCGAGGGCCACCAGGATGAGCAGCGAGTAGTAGCCGCGCCTGATTTCGCGGAACCGGCGGATGCGGCGGGTGGTGATCGGGTTGGCAGGGCCGGAGGTGAATGTGCGGACGATGACGAAAAGCCCGCCGAAAATCAGCAATGCGGAGGCGAACCAGCCGAACCAGAGAAATCCGTTCGGGCCGAATTTCAAAAACGGCACCTCGCGGCTGACATCGAAAAACCAACGGGCGGTCGGCAAGGCCAAGCCCAGGCACTGGCCGGTAACGGCGAGCAGACCCAGAAAGAGGCTGGAAATCCCAAGAATTCGCATGGTCACTCGAATTTGATTCTCGGATCCACCATGGCCACGAGAAAGTCGGAAATCACCTGGCCGATGAGCATCAGGAAGGCGGCGATCGTCAGCGTGCCCATGATCACCGGCACGTCACGCTCCAGCACGGCTTGGTATTGCAAAAGTCCGAAGCCCTGGATGTCGAAGACCGTCTCGATCAACATCGAGCCGCCGACGAAAATCCCCACCAGATCACCTAGGCTGGTGGCGATGGGGATCATGGAGTTTCGGAACGCGTGGCCGAAAACTGCCTTCGGGAAACTCGCTCCTTTGGCCACGGCGGTGCGGACATAATCGGCCGCGAGATTGTCCATCAGGCTATTCTTGGTGAGCATCGTCAGCATGGCGAACGAGCCGACCAGGTAGCACAACAGCGGCAGCACCGTGTGGTGGGCGAGGTCTTTCACTTGGTCCCAGTGTCCCATTTCATCGAAGTTCGGGCTGGTCAGGCCGAATAGCGGGAAAAGATTCATCCGCGCGCCGAGGTGGACCAGCAAGATCGCGCCGAGGGCGAAACCGGGAATGGAGTAGCCGAGGAAAATGAGCACCGAGCTGGAAGTGTCGATGAAAGTCCGGTGCTTCAACGCTTTCAAAACCCCGAGCGGCAAGCAAACCGCGTAGGTGAGAATGGCGGTGAGGAGTCCGAAATACATGGCCACCGGCATCCGCGAGAGAATCATTTCATCGACCGGGTCGTTATAAACCATCGAGCGTCCCAGATCGCCTTGGAGCAAACCGGAAAATCGGGTTTGGTAGATGACCGCCCGCGGGGCGTAAGCCGGCGGCTTTTCCTTCTCGGAATTCCGGCGTTGGTAGCGGGCCTGCCGGTCCTTTTCCGTCTCGTAGCGGATCTTCCAGCCTTCCGCTTCGATGGGTGTGCCCGTTTTCGCGAAAAGGGCCGAGGCAATCGCATCGTTCTTTCGGGTGACTCGCACCGCGCGGCCATCGCCCTTGAGCACGACTTCCGTGGTGGTGGCGGCATCGATTTCGCTGCCGATCTTTTCATCGCCGCTATCGCCATATTCGCCCTTGGCGATCCGAACTTCGCGGGGGGCCAGGCCAAGCCACTGGCAGTAAGCGACCAAGGTTGGCTTATCGAGGCCGAATTGCTCCTCAAGTTCCTCCAGTTGCTCGTCGCTCATGCCGCCTTGGGACTGGCTGGAGGCGGCGCGTTTGCCGCCTTTTTCTCCGCCGTTCGACGCTTGTTGCAGCATCCGGTCGAGCGGGCCACCGGGGACGAAGCGGGTGATGGTGAAAACAAGCAGCGTGATCCCGAGCAAAGTCGGCGGAATCAACAGCAGGCGGCGGATGAAATAACTTTTCAAGGCGAGGTGAGCGGTATTTCTAGCGCGTTCATGCATTCTGGCAAGCCCACAAGCGAGTTGCGACGCTCTCAATTTGGAGTAACCCGCATGGCAAAATTAGATCGAAAAGCGATGGTGGTCAATGTTAGGATCGGTTAGGTAATCCCCAAACGCTGATTTCCTTGCGTTTCGCTTCACGCTCGAGGTTGCGCAGGTTTTCCTTTTCCCTAGCGGCGGGCGTGCCGTCCGGAAGGTCGGCGGGTTTGGTGATGAGCCGGACGAGGCCGCGTTCGACAAGGAGTTGGTGGAGCCAGCGGGGTTTTCCATCAACCATCACCTCGATGTGGGCGTGGAACCGGTTATCGTGATAGGGGCTATCCCATTCAGTCCAGAGGGTGAAGGGCTTGCTGGCGAGGAGGGCGAGGGTGAAAGCTTTGCCTTTTTTTCCGATTTCCACGGCCTGCTCAGGGGTAATGCCTCCGAGATCGGCGGCTTGTTGGCGGATGCGCTCATGGTTGGTTTCGCCGCCGGCGTAGGACTTGAAGGCGCTTTCCGGGGTGTCCACAAAGTAGAGGCGGAACTCGGCTTGTTTGCCGTTGGAGAGGAGGACGGTGAAACTGTCGCCGTCGTTGTTGCGGGTCTCAACAAGGGTGCTGCCATGATAGACTTCGTAGCGGCCTGATTTTTCGGAACCTGGGGATTGCCGAGGAGCGGAGGGCTTGCCGGTGTGTGAAACTTCGTGTCTCGCCGGAGGACCAGGGGATTTTTTCTGGTCGTAAGCCCAGATGGCGATGGCTGCGATGAGCAGCAGCAGGGTGAGCCAGGAGGAATGGGTCTTTGGCCGCGGGTCCATTTCAGAGTCCCTTGAAGCCTTCGTATTCCTGATAGGTGCCGGTCGGCATGATCACGGCTCTCCACTCGCGGTTGAGCTTGCGGTATTTCGTGATGAACTGGGTGGGGTCCGCCCAGTTGACCATGTCTGAGGGGGCGCTGGTGCGCTGCATGCCGATGTTGATGTTCAGGCGGATCTCAAAATGGAGGTGGGCCGGGTACATGCCAAAGTTGTTGCCGATGGTTCCGATCTGCTGGCCGCGTTTGATCTGCTGGCCTTCCCTCACCATGATTTCACTGAGGTGGCCGTTCAGAGTATCGCAGAATTTCACCTCGCCATTGGCTGGATCGCGGTAGGCGTGGCGGGTCAGCACCACGTTTCCCCAGCCGACGTGGACGTTGTGGGCGAAGGTGACGACGCCATCCGCCACCGCATAAACGGGGTCACCCATGTCGGTATCGCCACCGCCACGGCCGTTCCAGTCTTCGCCGAAGTGTTGGGGGCTGTGGAGACGCAGCCCCCGGGCTTTGAAGTAGTTGTCCGCGTTGGGTTTTCCAACGGGGAAGTCAAAGCCATCCGCGAGATTGACTTTCACTCCTTGGGCAAATGCACAGGGAGACAGGCCGATGAGAGCCAACATCAGCCCGAGGACGATGGATTTGAGAAAATGGGTTACGCCACGAGTCATTGGCCATTAGTCCACCCTCGGGATGGTTTCACCGCAAGTGAAAAAATGGCGGCATGACCTCGAAGCCATGCCGCCTTGCGAAATCCAGACGATGGGTGAAATCAGCGCTCCTCGCCGATGCGCAGCGGACGATAGCCGCCGATGGATTTGAAATATATCAGCAGGCAAAGGAAGATGACAGCCATGGTGGCGGGGATGAACGAATCCGCTTTGAGGGTCTTGCGATCGCCAACGATGCTGGCCTCAGACAGGATTTTTTGATCGGATGTTTTTTCCACTGCCTTTTGGGCGTCGGAGAGCTTGGTTCCATCGAGACCGGTGACCGGATCGAGGAAGAGGAATGACCCTGCCTTCGCTGCTTTATTGGCTTCGTAGAGAGGAGCGTTAGTTGCCTTGAGGTGCTCGACCGTGAAGCGGTCCTTTGCGTAACCAAGGCCCGGGCCGCCGAGCAGACCGGCCGACATCATGCCGATGCCGCCCATGATGGACATCGCGATGGCACCGGTACGTGGGAACCGGTCACCGACGACTGCCAACATGGTAGGCCAGAAGAAGGTCTTGCCGAGGGCGTAAACGGCTAGGGCCATGAGGGCTCCGGTGAATGAGGTGATGCCGCTGACGAGGTTAAGTCCAATGACTGCCAGAGTCGCGCAGATCACGAGCAGGCCGATGGGTGAGATTTTCAGTTTGCTCTCGATGAAGTTGGCAGAGAAGCGGAGGCAGAACATGAACATCGAAGTGCAAACGAAGAGGATCTTGCCCTGTGCCGGTGTGAGGATGTTGCCGGTGATGTTTTGAATCCAGCCGTCGGTGCCGAGTTCCACCGCGCCGACAAGGGCGTGGGTGATGAACAGCACGAAGAGGAGCACGGAACCCACGGCAAAGCCGGTTTTCCCACCCACCACTAACCAGAGGGCGATTGCTACCCCCCATGAAATATAGATCCACGTTGGGCCGGTGAAGAAGTCGCTACCCGTGAAGAAGGCAAGCACTCCGCCGAGCTGGGCCTTGAAAAAGAGGCCGATGATCGCACAGGCGACGAGCGCTCCGAGGAGTCCCACTTCCTTCATCATGTCGCCGAGCTTGAGGCCCTTGGCGGCGGCTTCGGATTTCGGGAAAGTTTGCCCCATGAATGCGAGGCCATAAAGCACGGTGGGAATAAGGAACAGGCTGAGCTGGATCTTCCAATTCACTCCGCTTTCCCCGAGTGTCCAGCCGATCAGGCCGCCGCCGACGAGTCCGGCAGGCCATGCGGCGTGCAGGATGTTGAGATAATGCGTGCGGTTTTCCGGAAAGAGGGTGGCGACCAGCGGATTAGCCACGGCTTCCAATGTTCCGTTCGCTAGGGCGAAAACGAAGGTGCCGATATAAAGATACATATAGGCAGTGTCTTGGGCCTGCCCCTTGTGGGCGGCGAAGGTGATCACAGCCGAAAGAATGTGCATGATGAATGCTGCGGCGACCAGTTTACCGTAGCCGATCTTATCCACCACGACCCCACCGATGATGATGCCAAAACAAAACCCGGTAAAACCCGCGCCACCGATGTCTCCCAACTGGGCACCCGTGAATCCGAAGTCAGCCGCCCAGTTGGCTAGGATGCCGCCGCGGACACCGAAGCCGATGCCGGTTGCAAAAATAGCAAGGAAGCCGGCCCAGAGAAGCCGCTTTGCGTTAGGGATGGTGGATGCGGCTGTGTTGGTCATGGTTTTTGTTGTTTGCGGGGATTAACGGGTCACATGGCGGATGGCAAGGACGAGAGTGGAAAATATTAGATTTTCTGCGATTTCCATCCGATTGTGGGAAAACCCGCCAGACTACTCGATTTTCAACTCCCGTCTTTCAAAGATCGCTATTTTGGCGGGTGCCGCTCGCGGGTGTTTCGGAATAGACGATGCATTGATCCAGCAATGCATCCGGGGAAACGCGGCAGCCCGGCCAGACGACCGAGTTTCTCACGATCGCTCCGGCCTCGATGACCGCGCCGGGGCCGATGATGGAATTTTCCACATAGGCAGCGCTGTCCACCTGCGCGTCGGGATGGATGGCGGGGCCGAGGTCGAGTTCCTCGTGGGCTTGGAGGTAGGATTTCCGGTCGCCGAGATCGAGCCAGACACCTTCGTCCAGAGTGATGGCACCGAGCAGGCCGGTTTCCGCCAATTTGAGAAATGCCGGAATGACGGAAACCTTTTCCCCGGCGGGAAGTAGACCAAGAAAGCTCGGATCGATGCAGTAAATGCCCGTGAAAACGTGGGTTCCATCCGCGCGCCCGAGCATTTTCCGGATGTCCGTGACGCGCTTGCCTGACGCATCCAGAGCGATGTGCCTGGCTTCACCTCGGGAGCGGAGCGCGAGCGTGACAGGCAGGCTCGATGCCTCGTGCGCGGCGATGAGTTTCTCCAAAGGAAGCGTGGAAAAAATGTCACCGTTATGGACGAGCAACGGATCGCTGCCGATCCAAGCGCTGATGTTTTTCAAGCCGCCGCCGGTTTCCAACAGGATGGGCTCGTGAAAAAGGGTGATGTCATTTTCCGCTCCGTACCCATGCCATGTTTCCGGCAAATGATGGGTATTCACGGCGAAACGCCGGATGCCCGCCCGCGTGCAGGCGTCCATCGCCCAAGTGGCCAGCGGTCGGTGGAATAGCGGAACCAGCGGCTTCGGCAGGCGGCTGGTCAGCGGCTGCAAGCGATTTCCGAGTCCAGCACCGAGGATGAAAGCCTGATTCACCGAGCTAGTTTGGCGGCTGGGGTGGGGGATTTCAAGTGCAGTTTATGGACTTCCGTCCGTTCTTGCTCGCAGACGAACGGAAATGCGTTCGAGGGGTGGGAAAGAAAAGCGGCATGAGCCTCGATCCTTTGTCATGTCATTGGCCCTGCCGCGAGACGCGACAGCCACGTTTGAGAAGATCGCCAAGCATTTAGCGCCGCTCTGATCGAAGGTTCTTGGCCAGTGGCGGATTGAGGAAATCGGGCAAAAAACGAGCAGGACAAAAGGTCATAAACCCCGTAGTGCCCGCCTATGACCACCGCCATCAGTTGCACCCGGCTTCATGCACTGGCTGGACAAGCGGCTCATCCTGCGGCATTGAAGGTGGGCACAGAATCATTTTGGAAACTTCCGATCGTTCTCAATTGTGTGACTCCCATCGCGAAGAGGTGGCGAGCCTGCTGACCCACGCCGCGGGAGTGCTACTGAGCATCGCGGCGCTGGTCATCATGATCGTCCTAGCGGGTGGCGAGCCATTGAAAATCGTGGCGGCCGTGGTTTTCGGGATTTCCCTCATCCTTTTGTATTTGTCGTCCACGCTTTATCACTGCTTCACCTCTCCGCGGTGGAAGGCGCATTTTCAAGCGCTGGACCACGCCTGCATCTATCTGCTCATCGCCGGCTCCTACACGCCGGTCACTTTGGTCACCTTGCGCGGCGCTTCGGGCTGGTGGCTTTTTGGCACCGTTTGGTCACTGGCCCTCGTCGGAGTGTTGGTGAAAACCTTACGCAAGGGGAAAAAGGATCATTGGATTTCCACCGCACTTTACTTGGCGATGGGCTGGCTGATTCTATTCGCGCTGAAGCCGCTGATCCGCGAAATGCCATCCCCCGGCGTATGGCTTCTGGTCGCCGGTGGCCTCACCTATTCGTTCGGCATTGTCTTTTACGCGTGGAACCGCCTGCCGTTCAACCACGCCATCTGGCATCTGTTTGTGTTAGGCGGCAGCGTGTGCCATGTGCTGGCCGTGATGCTCTATGTTCTTCCGTGACCCATGCCCGAGCTCCCCGAAGTTGAAACCACCCGCCGGGGAATCGAGCCGCACGTGGTTGATGTCCGTGTCCAGGAAGTCATCGTGCGTCGTTACGATTTACGCCAGCCGGTTTCTCCCGGCATTGCCACGCTCGAAAGCCGCACGATCCGTGCCGTGCGGCGGCGTTCGAAGTATCTGCTGTTGGACATCGACGATGGCACCACATTGTTGATCCATCTGGGCATGTCGGGCAGTCTGCGGGTGATCGATCCGGCGGATGCTTGGAAAAAACATGATCACGTCGGCATCACGTTAGAGAATGGCAGGCAGCTTCGTTTTCACGATCCCCGGCGCTTCGGACTGGTGCTGCATCTGACAGAAAGTGATCCGATGTCGCATGTTTTGTTGAATTCTCTCGGCCCCGAGCCATTGGAAAACGAATTCACTGCTGGCTATCTGCACGGCTTTTGCCAGAAGCGCTCCGCCGCGATCAAGTTGGTGATCATGGACTCGAAAGTCGTGGTGGGCGTGGGAAATATTTATGCTTCGGAAGCCCTGTTCCGCGCGGGCATCCGGCCGATGACGGCAGCGAACAAGCTTTCAAAACCCCGCATTGCAAAGCTCGTCAACTCGATCCGCGCGGTGCTAACCGATTCGATTCAGGAAGGCGGCACTACTTTGCGGGATTTCCTGAACTCCGATGGCGAGCCAGGTTATTTCAAACAACGGCTCTTTGTTTACGATAGAAATAGCGAGCCCTGTCGCGTTTGCGGGACGCCCATCCGGCAGATTGTGTTAGGCCAGCGCTCCACCTACTGGTGCCCGCAGTGCCAGAAGTGATCAGGCTCCCGCCTTGGCCAGATCATCCATGTGACCGCCGTGGGCGGTAACCCATTTGCCCTTGCGGACGACCTTGGTGAACCCGAGTCCGCTGGCGGCCGCGGCTTTGAAAACTTCCCATGCCTGGTCGGCGAGGATGCCGGAGACGATTAGATCACCGCCGGGGGCGATCGACTTGGCGATGACCGGCCAAGCTTCGATAAGCACAGTGGAAAATAAATTGGCGAGCACGACGTCGTAGCCCTTTTTGCGCGGCTTCCATTTCAGGACATCCTGTTCCTTCATCTCGATTTCAGGCGTCCCATTGCGTGCGATATTGCGCAGACCGACGGCGACGGCGAAGGGATCGAAATCACAGGCGAATGTCTCACCCGAGCCGAGTTTTCTAGCGGCGATGGCCAAAACGCCGGTGCCGGTGCCGAGATCGGCGACAGTCCAGTCAGTGTCTTTCCGCTTGCGGGCGACATCGACGAGCAGTCGGAGAACCGTGGAAGTCGTGGCATGATCGCCGGTGCCGAAGGCCATTTCCGGTGGGATCACGATGATCTCGCGCTTCGGATTCGCCTTTTTCAGAGCGGCAAGTTCCTTCGGCCGGTTTTCCGCAGTCAGGACGAAAGCATCGCGCACTTTCAGCGGGCGCGGCGGGGCGACCGGCTTGTTCCACTCGGCGTGGGCCATTTTGCGCACGCTGCCGCCGAACTGGGCGACGATAGCGTCTGCTTCCTTTTGAGTATTGCAGAACAGCCGGACACGGATCGATTTCCCGCCTTTGATCAGCTCGATCACGAGATTCGGATTTCCTGCAAACCGTTCTTCCCAGGCGTCCATCCACTGCGCACCCGAAAGTTTCGACCAAACGAACATGAATAATTGCGTGGTGGGAAATGCGTCCGAAAAAATGGAGCGGGCGATGAGATTCGAACTCACGACATCCACCTTGGCAAGGTGGCGCTCTACCACTGAGCTACGCCCGCGTCGGGAAACGCGTCGAGGGCTTTCTACATGCGGGTTGGGGGCGGGCAAGCCAAATTTTACAAATTTTCCATGTTCAATCCTGCTGCTGTGAGTTTCCTTTGCCGCACGCCATGTCTGACAAGCTCGCTGAAATCATCGCCACCAAACACCTTGAGGTTGAAGCCCTGATGCCTCGCGCAGCCTTGTTGCGGGCTGCCGCCCTTCAACGGAATGACTACGGCGGTTTTCGCAGTGCGCTCGACCGCGGGCCGGGAAAACTGGGCGTGATCGCCGAGGTGAAAAAGGCCTCGCCTTCCGTCGGCCTGATCGATCCGAACTTTGATCCGGTCCGCCAAGCGCAGCGCTACCTTGACGGGGGCGCGTCCTGCCTCTCGATCCTGACGGACGAAAAATATTTCCAGGGCTCGCTCAGTTACCTCACGCAAATCTCGAAATTTTCCGCCGCGCCCTTGTTGCGTAAGGATTTCATGATCCATGAGGTGCAGATCCACGAAGCCATCGTGACCGGGGCGGATGCCATTTTGCTGATCGTCGCCGCGCTCGATGATGAAACGCTGCGCCGCCTTTACGAAGAGGCGAAGTCTTTCATGCTGGATGTGCTCGTTGAAGTTCACGACCTGCGGGAAATGGAGCGCGCCCTTGAACTCGGTGCGGACTTGATTGGTGTGAACAACCGGAATTTAAAAACTTTCGCCGTCGATCTCGCCACCACCGAAGTGCTTGCGGAAGAGGTGCCGGATGATGTTTTGTTAGTTTCCGAAAGCGGTATCAAGTCGCTCGAAGACGCGCGCCGTGCCTTGGAAGCGGGCGCAAATGCGGTGCTGATCGGCGAGGCATTGATGCGTGCGGATGATCCGAGCCGCGAGATCGAGGCGTATCTGGCGCTGGAGCTAAGCTGACGGTTCTGCCATCAACGGCGGGATGCCTGCGGATTCCAGCTTTTCAGATGGGTTTTGCCAGTTTATAGTCCGGTCGTTCTTGTTACGGAAGTCAGGCAGCAACTTTCGCTCTTCACGGGTGTTTGAGGGCCGGACTCTCGCATTCGCCGGAACGATTCGTTTTTCATGAAACCCAATTTCCGGCAGATCCTCATCCTCGCCATCCTCGCCATCCTCGCGTTCTGCGGGCTTGTCGGTGGTTGGCTGGTCCGTGATTTGGGAACCGCGACGGTGCCGGCTAAAGTGGAATCCCAAGTGGCAGTTGTTTCCCCCAAGGCGTCCCGCGAGATCCGCGGCGCCGCGCCGCGCCCTTCGCGCGATGAATTCCGGGACGGCACGACGGTGGAGCTTTTCGCCAGTAGCAAACCGGATGAAGTCATCCTGCGTTTCCCTTCCGAGGAAACCTACCAGACATTTCTCTACACCCTCGGGGGCAGCAAGATCCAGCTTGTCAATCAACTGGACCCCTTGCGGGCGATGCGGCTGAAATACGAGGATTGGGATGAGCTTTCGAGCTTACTCAATGGAGAGCATATCACGACCTACGATTCACTCCCTGCGCTCCCTCCACCAAGTCCCCCGGTGCTCGCTGCGCAAGATGGTCTTGTCGGCTTTGGTGATTCGGTCCTCTCCTGGCTCGGCATTCATTCGGACAATTCATCCTGGGGGGCGGGTGTGAAAATCGCAGTCATCGATAGCGGCGTTGTCCCGCATTCGGATTTGCCCGGTCTTTCCGAGTCCATCGCAATTACTCCGTTTCCCGAGAATTTAAGCAACACCTACGGGCATGGAACCGCAGTGGCCTCATTGATCGCGGGCAACAGTGTTTCTGCTCCCGGAGTTGCCCCGGCGGCGGACTTGGTCTCGATTCGGGTCGGTGATGAAACGGGAAAGGCAGATTCCTTCGCACTGGCCGCCGGTATCCTTGCCGCGCTGGACGCCAAGGTGCAAATCATCAACATCTCAATGGGCACGAGGGAAAACAATCCGCTCATCGAAGAGGCTGTTTTGTTAGCCCGTGACCGAAATGTCGTCATTGTCGCCGCCTCCGGGAACTCGGAGCAGGACGATGCCTGTTATCCCGCCGCCTATCCGAGTGTCATCAGCGTGGGAGCGGTCGATGCCCGTGGCGAGCATCTGGATTTTTCCAACTACGGCACCTATCTATCTGTCACTGCGCCGGGTTATGCGATCAACGCGGCCTGGCCGGGTGATCGATATGCGAAAATCAGCGGGACATCCGCCAGTGCGCCGATTGTCACCGGAGCGATTGCCGCCACCATGTCGAATGGCTCCGGCATCACGATGAGTGCCCGTCAAGCGGCGGAAATCGTGATGAATTATTCCGACGAGGCCGGACTTCCCGGCCCGGACTCCGAGTTCGGCGTCGGCATTCTCAACATGGCCCGCGTGATGAACCGCCAAGTGCTTGGAATCGTGGATGGCGCTATCACGGACCAGCGGATCGTGAAAGCAGCGGGTGCCGGTTCGAGCGATGAACTCGAAGTGACCGTCCAAAATCGCGGCACCTCGCTCCTCATCAACACCCTTGTGGAAATCAGTAGCCCGCTAGGCAGCCGCAAATTCAATGCCACTAGCATCGCTCCCGGTGCCATCCAGACATTTTCCATGCCGGTGCGCCTAAGCGGCCTGCCGAAAGGTGAGGCGATCCAGGTGAATTCCAAAATCACCCTCGGGACTCCCGGCGAGGACATTACCCCGCAAAACAATCAGAGGGAAGACACACTCTATCCGAGGTGAATCGCAGCGGGGCAGAAGTCGTGAAGATGGGGTCAATCACGGCCTACTGTAGACTAATAATCGGTGTGGGAAACTCTTCCCGAAATTCTAGCCTCCCCGATCGTATAATGGCCCCTGCTGAAGCTTACTGATTGTTTCTTTCCTTACCCGAACGAATTGGCCGCAGCCGGCACCGTTTCTTAGGCAAACAACATTAGCAGCCGTTAGCCCGGGAACCTGCTCTGAAAAGAGGTGGGGTTTCACCCCATTGCGGAAATCACACCTGCATCACATACTGATTCCGAGTCATAGACCTCACAGAATCAAATCGTGATCAATGTGACTTCCCCTGCAGCACTCAGCGGCCAAATTGGAACTTACAATGCAGATTCAGAATGTTTCCGCATTCTCAAAAAAGACCGAGAGAACTGAGGCAGTCACCTACGAAACTCCAACGTAACCCAGACAAACGACCATGAAAAACTCCAACAACCGCCTCTCCATTACTTTGACCGGCATGTCCCTTATTCTTATGCCATTCACGGCATGTGAGAAAAAGAGCGAACAGCAAAAGATTAATGAGGTCAGAGCCGAAGCCCGTGATGAAATTATCGCCGCCGAAGCTAAGGCAGATCATGCTCGGCTGGAAGCCGAATTGAAAATCACGGAGGCTCGTCGAAAAGTTGAGGAGAAAACGGGCTTGGTGGAGGCTCCACCTCCTGTTATCGTAATCCCTGAAAGCGGCGTTATCTCTCAGCCTCCAATCATTGAAAAAGTGAAGGATATTTTAAACGTGCGTCCCAATGAGGCGAAGAAGGATCGCCTCGAGAACCGTGCCGAAAAGGCGCGCCAAGACGCAGAGAATGCCGCCGACGCAGCAGACGAAGCCGCACAGCGTGCTGATAGGGCCGCCCGAGCTGCGGGCCAGCAATAACAAACGATTGATAACCCTTTCTTCACCTCTACTTGCGTTAGCCATTGGATACCATTCCTTCAACTCCAGTCGTCAACGATCAACTTGACGCTTGTGTCTGTGGAAACCCGCTCTATTCGCATAATACCCAGTGCGTGGCCTGCGGCGCTGAAGTCGGCTTCGATCCTGTCTCACAGAGGGTTGTGTCGTTCACTACAGATCCTGCAACAGGCTGTTGGCATACACTTGTTCCTGAACTCTTCGGGCAAGCATTTCGCATGTGTGCGCAGCGTGTTACAGCATGCAATTGCAATTGGGTGCTCCGAGCTGAATCGAACGGAGATAACTGTCTCTCCTGTCAACTTACGTTGTTGATTCCTCAACTCGACATCCCTGGAAATGCAAAACTCTGGGGCCGGGCCGAAGCGGCAAAACGCCGGGTTCTTATCCAGCTACTCCGGCTTGGGCTGCCGATGGAAAGCAAAGTCGCAAGTCCCATCGGCCTCGGATTTAAGTTTATGGCGTCCCTGCCGGGAGAAGTGGTTTTAACAGGTCATGAAGATGGAGTAATCACGCTGAACATCAGCGAGGCGGATGATTCGGA
The DNA here is from genome assembly GCA_039933825.1 of Luteolibacter sp. Taxonomy (GTDB): domain Bacteria; phylum Verrucomicrobiota; class Verrucomicrobiia; order Verrucomicrobiales; family Akkermansiaceae; genus Luteolibacter. The sequence goes on along the minus strand of JBDTNJ010000411.1, from coordinate 6,871 downwards.
ACGGGAAGCCATACGCGAGAGGATGGGAGAGAATTACCGTACTTTGGCCGGCCATATCCGCCACGAACTCGGTCACTACTACTGGGACCTGCTGAGCCACGATGAATCATGGTTAGAAACCTTTCGCAGTTGTTTCGGAGATGAACGGCAGGACGACTACGACATCTCGCTGCGCAACCATTATCAAAATGGGGCTCCTGCCAACTGGGCGCTGACTCATATTTCGGCGTATGCATCCAGCCATCCATGGGAAGATTGGGCGGAAACATTCGGGCATTATCTTCACCTTGAGGAAGGCTTGTCTCTCGCGAGACACTTCGGGTTAGAGCCGAACGAACTGCGACTTTCCGCTGCAAGATTCAGTGTCGCAACATTGCCCCCATCCGTGGACCAATCTGCGGGTAATGTATTCATAGCTGATGTAAACCGCTGGATTCGTCTCAGCTTGCTCATCAATGAGCTAGCAGAAGGACTTGGGCAGCCCCATCCTTCGCCGTTTGTCCTCAACGTGGCGACAGTTGCCAAACTTTGGCATGTGCATTCCTCCCTTCAAAAACTCAGCCAAAAAACCTGAGGGGAAACCGCCTTACGAGAACAACCCTCGCGGGGCAGATAGGTTTTAGGATGGCAAAGCGACCGCCTTGACTCGGCAACGGCAGTGCAAAAACGGCCACTCAATGTACGTTAGGACTGACGGCGATTACCGTGATGAAATCCGGCACCTGGCGGGCACCTCAGGATTTTCGGGTGCCGCGGGGTTTCGGATGGGTGCGTTCGTAGGGGGATTCGCCTGCGGCACGTCGGTAAACGCGCTCGGCACGGGTGCGAATCGCCTGCTGGATCAGATAACCGGCATACATTGCGGTGGCCATCGCAAGGGTGAGTCTTTCAAATTGTTTCATAATCCATCGGCTGGGTGAAATTAGCGCCCTGAAGCAGGCCAGATACCATCGGGCCGGAATCCTTGAAGGCATTACAAAAGTAAGAAATGCGGAGTCAAAAGCAAGGGCTGAGTCCTGCTTCCTGCACACAGTGCGTCAAGTCGAATGGCACCGGAGGAGAAATGAAAAACCATAATTCAAGATCCCAGTCAGAAGACATGCTTGCCAGCCTTAGCCGCGCGGATGGTGAGGACCGCGAGGGAGGCTCCAAGTGCGGTTTTCATAAACGCATGCGATGGCCCTAAAAACAATTGCTCGCCCCTTGGCCTCAATGGCAGCATCAACCCGCCTAACTCTCTTTGCCGTATGAAATTCATTACCTCCGCTTGCTGCACGCTCATCCTGCTCTTCGTTCTTGTTTCCTTCGGCTTTGCCCAGACCGAGACCTACGAATGGAGCAACTTCTCAGGAAAACCCGGCGGCTCCGGCTCGGCCGATGGGGCCGGTAATGACGCACGGTTCACACGCCCCAGCGGAGTCACCTTCGACCGATATGGGAATGCCTACGTCGCAGATTCCTACAACCACACCGTCCGCAAGATCACGCCGGGCGGCGTGGTTTCGACGATGGCCGGAAAAGCCGGCGTCCCCGGCAACGCCGATGGCATCCGTGAAGAGGCTCGGTTCTACACGCCCACTGATGTCGCGGTGGATGACAAAGGCAATGTGTTCGTCACGGATTTCACCAACAATCTCATCCGGAAGATCACCCCGGATGGCGTGGTCTCCACTTATGCGGGAGATCGCATCAATGGCTCCGGCAGCACCGATGGCCCTCTCAATCTGGCGAGATTTTACTTGCCCGCCGGGATGGATATTGATTCCGCCGGAAACCTTTTCATCGCCGAAACCGGGAATCGTATCATCCGCAAAATCAGCGCCGATGGCATCGTCTCCACCATCGCGGGAACGGCCGGGATCTATCCCAGACTCCAAGACGGGACCGGTCCCGCCGCTATCTTTAACGATCCGTCCGATGTGGTCGTCGCTCCCGACGGAGTCCTGTATGTCGCCGACACATTCAACAATGCCATCCGCAAGATCACTCTTGGGCGCGTCGTGACCACGCTGCCGGGAACCGGTACTGGCAGCACTTTTCCCACCCCTCTCGGCATCGAGAGGGACGCCCAGGGAAACCTTTATGTATCAACCGGATCGAGTTATGTCTATCAAGCATCTAGCACCGACGTTGTGATGAAAATCACTCCGGAGGGGACGATTTCCACGCTGGCCGGATTGGCAGGAGTTCCCACCAGCCACGCCGATGGGACCGGATCAGCGGCTCGTTTTTTTCATCCTTCCGGACTGGTGATTGATCCCAACGGAAATCTGCTGGTCGCGGATGCCATGAATCATGCCTTGCGCAAAGTCACCCTTGGCGGCGTTGTGACCACCCCCATCGGTGCACCGCCTACCGCAGCCATGGTGAATGGCACCTTCAGTAACGCCCGATACAGCAGGCCCAATGCGCTCGCTGCTTTTGGTTCATCCCTCTTCCTGGCGGATTCCGACAACTGCGTCATCCGGAAAATCACCGCCAACGGCAACGCCTCCACTTTTGCCGGCACCGAAGGAGTCGCAGCCAAAGCCACCGGAGCGGTTGGCACCGGGAAATTCAAATATCCCGAAGGCGTCACGGTGGATGCCAGCGGTAATCTTTACGTCGCCGACACCGCCAACCACTCGATCCGGAAAACCAACACCAGCGGTGTTATTTCCAATATTGCCGGCGGAATTTTTCCGGGTTCGAGCAATGGCAGTCCAGACGGCTCCTCATTCAATTCCCCCTCGCGGCTGAGTGTCGATGCGTCAGGCACCATTTATGTCGCGGACCGGGGTAATGTTTGCATCCGGAAAATCACGGCGACCACCGTTTCCACCCTCGCGGGAAGCACGGTCAGTGCTTATGCCGATGGCACGGGAGCCGCAGCCTCATTCAGGTCACCTAATGGCCTGACTCTCGGCAATGATGGCAACCTACGCCTAGCGGATACCGGCAACCACGCCATCCGTCAAATCACTCCGGGTGCGGTCGTCACCACCCTCGCAGGCGGCTCAGTGGTGCCGCTACTTTTCACCCCCATTTCTGGAACGGCGGACGGCACGGGAATTGCCGCCCAGTTTAATGGGCCTTTCGATCTCTCCTTTGATTCCGATGGAAATCTCATCGTCGTCGATAGCGCCAGCCACACCATCCGAAAGGTCACTCCGGTGGGCGTGGTCACCACCATCGGCGGTACGCCCGGCGTCGTTGGTGGCGCGGGAGGCATCGGTCCGGCAGGCTTGTTTTCAGGTCCACGCGGCGTCGCCACCATCGGCTCGGACATCTATATCTCGGACACCGGCAACAACCGCATCATGAAGGGCGTCAAGCGCGGTTTCCGACCGATGCTGGACCGCTCTGAAATCACCACGCTTGGCAACGATACTGCCACTCTTCACGGCACCGTGAATCCCAACGGATCTGCCACCACCGCTCGCTTTGAATATGGTTTTACCGCCAGCCTTGGCAGTATCGCGGATGTCACCCTCAGCCCCGGCAGTGGCTTGGCAACGCAGGCGGTAAGCGCCACACTCGCCGGCCTCACTCCCGGCACCGCATATTTCTATCGCCTGTCCGCCACCAATGCGGTCGGCACGTCCTTTACGCGGATGGGAACTTTCGTCACCCCCACTCCCATCATCGAAGTGGAGTCTCCGAAAACGCAAACCGTCGCAGGTCTAACCACCCTCGCCTTCGACCCGGCTGACATCCAGCAGCCCGTCAGTCAGACGCTCTTCGTCAAGAACCCCGGGAGCGTCGCACTCGCGGTGTATTCCATCACTGCGGTGGGAGAATCCCCGCAGGATTTCCAAATCGCCGCAACGCCGACCGCCAGCATCGTTCCCGGAGCCAGCGCCGCCATCGGCATCACTTTCATACCCGCCGCCAAGGGCAGTCGCCGCGCCGTGATGCGCGTCACCAGCAATGATCCAGCGAAGCCGGTGCTCGACATCGCGCTTGCAGGCACCGGCCTGACCCAGACCGAGTCCTGGAGAAATCTGTATTTCCAACAGACCGCGAACACCGGCGAGGCGGCGGATCTGGCGGATCCTGACAAGGACGGAGTAAATAATCTGCTGGAGCGGGCATTCAACCTGCACCCTTTGCAAAGCGGAGCCAGTCCACTGCAACCCGGTTCCGGAACCAGCGGTATGCCTGTCACATCGCGTGTCGCTCAAAGACTGCGCATCGAATTCGTCCGCCGTAAAAGCAGTTCCTATCCCGGTATGATTTACGAGCCGCTTTTTTCTTCGGGACTCGAATCACCCACGGGTTGGAGCCCCACGTCGAGACAGGAGACGACTTCATTCATCAACGACCAATGGGAGAGGGTGATCGCGGAAGACGATCTATCCGGAGCATCCAATCGGTTCGCCAGGATTCGTGTCATCTCCGTGGATTGAACAAACGAGCCGGTCGCGGGCAGGTGCTGAAGAACTTTGCGAAGCTACCCCCCTCCGGAACCTGGCTGCTCGACACTCCCGGCGGACGCTTTCACGCCGAATGGGACGATCAGGCTCCCGTAATAATTCAAGATCCCAGGCCAAAAGAACCCTGTGGTGAGTCTCTTTCGTGCCTTTCCGGGTGCATTCGTTCCTCAGATTTTGGCAACGGCTTCCTTTTTTCCGCTGGCGATGGACCGGTAAATCGCCTCGATCACCAGCAAGTCCCGCAGTCCTTCCTTGCCCGAGGGCTCGAAGGGTTTCCCCTCGATAATCGCCAGTGAGAAGGCATCCATCTCGTTGACGAAATGGTCGGTCTGCGGAAAGGCGAGCGTAATTTTCGGATCGGAGGTCCAGCCGGTGTGGTTGCTATAACCGAAACAAGGTTTCATCCCGAAGCGACCTTTGGTGCCGTATGCGGTGAAGTCCTCGCGACCGCTGAAATGATAGGTCGTCAGGCAGTTCGCGGTCATGCCTGAGGGGAATTTCATCATCCAATTGATGGTTTCATCCACCTCGGCGAACTTAACGGGATCGGTCTTGGTTTCGAGAGCCGCGACTTCGACGGGTTCATCACCGGCGAGGTAGCGGCAGGCCTGAAGCGCGTAGATACCGACGTCCATCAGCGCACCACCACCGGCCAGTTTCTTGCGGAGACGCCATTGTGTCGGATCATCAATGGCAAAACCGAAGCCGGCATCGACATGTTGCAAGGGGCCGAATACCTGCTCGCGAGCGAATCGCATGGCCTCGCGATGATGCGGCTCGAACTGGCACCGGTAGCCGATTCCGAGCTGGCGTTTCGCAGCCTCGCAGGCGGCGATCATTTCGCGGCATTCCTTCGCGCTGTTCGCCATCGGCTTCTCACAGAAGACATGCTTGCCAGCCTTGGCCGCGCGGATGGTGAACTCATGGTGCATGCTGTTTGGCAGCACGATGTAAACGACGTCGATGGAAGGATCATCGATAATCTTGTCGAAGGTCTCGTAGGAATAGACCTTGTCCTCGGCGAGTCCGTATTTTTCCCGCCACTTCACGCCTTTTTCCGGCGTGCCGGTGACGACGGCGGCGAGCTGGCTGTGGTTCGACTTCAACAGCGCAGGTGCGATCTGCCTGGTGCTGAGCGAACCCAGTCCGACAAGTGCCCAACCCAGTTTTTTGCCTGGCTGCGGGGGTTCCTCCGCGCGGGCGGTGAGGGCCGCGAGGGAGGCGCCAAGTGCGGTTTTCATAAACGGACGGCGTGTGATTTTCATAGGAGGATTGGAGGGAACTCTAGCACCGAGATTCCCGGGCCAGCAAGCATCCATTGCGTGGTCCACAGAGCCTCTCCGGGCGCCTGCGTTCAATAATAAGGTTTCAGCATCCAGTAGCAGATGGGGCCGGTGATGGCGACATAGAGCCAGAGCGGGAAAACCCAGCGAGCGAGCCTGCGGTGGGCGCTGAATCGGTTAGTCCAGCCAGCGATGAAGGTGAAGAGGATGAAGGGCAGACTCACCGCAGCGAAGAGGATGTGGCTGATGAGCAGGATGAAATAAACCGTCTTCATCGGTCCCTCGCCGCCGTAACGGGTGGGATCGTGGGTCATGTGATAGGCGACGTAGGAGAGCAGGAATAACACAGAGAGAATCATCGCCAGCACCATCGTGGCGCGGTGGAGCTTCACCTGACCGAGCTTGATGAAAATGAGCGAAATCAACAAAACGACGGCGGCGACGGCATTGATCCCGGCATGGACCGGCGGCAGGAACGAGGTGGACCAGCCATCAGGCAGTGGCAGCTTGATTTTCTGCATGGCGACGACGAGCAGCAGCACGATGGTTGATAGAATCCACGCGGCGATGCCGAGTTTTTTCGAGAGCGCTTCCTGGGGCGCGCGGGTAAGCCATTGCTTGCGTTCGTCGTTCATCAGATGCCGGGAGTTGGCTTTTTAGCGAGTTCGGTGCGGATGCGGTTGAAGAGTTCGTCCTTGAGCTTCTGATACAGATTAGGATCGAGCTTTTTCGCGTCCTCGGAGCGGGCATCGGCGAGCGGCCATTTGCCGATCACATGGAAATTGCGATCCACGAGAATGAAGCCGAGGTCATGGGCATACTTGCCATTGGTCTCGATATCCAAGGGGTCCTTGCGCTCGCGAATGCCGAAGAATTTCAGCTCGTGTTCGAGGTAATCGTGGGTGGTTTGGGCATCGCCGGCATTGAGAAACCACCAGTTCTTGGTTTCGGCACCGACAGCCTTCGCGTAGTCGGCAAGTCTTTCCTGATGATCGTTTTCGGGATCGACTGATATGCAGGTGATGTGGAAATCGGGGTTGCTCTTGAACTCATCATAGATTTTACGCAGTTCCTCGCCGTTACGGACGGCGCAATGCGGGCAGATCGCGAAAAACTCGGCGACGATCCAGACTTTGCCACGCAGATCCGAGAGTTTGACGGCTTGGTTGTCCT
>JBDTNJ010000410.1:0-8695 GCA_039933825.1 Luteolibacter sp. | reverse complement strand
TGAGGCGCCTGCACGCGCATTTGCAACCTCTCCTTTTGAGATAGCAGCGCCGGCTGCGGCACCGGCACCATTTTCGGCAGCGCCACAACCCGCGGTTTCTCCATTTTCGGCTGAACCACAGCGTGGCGCTTCTCCATCGACGCAGGCGGCAATTGCGGCGTTTAGCAATTGGCAGGAATCTCAAGTTGCGCCAACTCCGGCGGTTGCGTTTGAACCGTCTGCGCCACCTCCGTTTACTCCGGTTGCACACGTGCCATCCGCCTTTAGTGCGGCTCCTCAGGCAGCCGTTCAGGCAGCGGCGGCAACTGTGCCAGAGGATGGTTCACAATCGGATTCGTATTCTATCCGCCAGCTTGAATTACGGGCGATTTTCGGTGTGGACCGGGAGATGAACCCTGATGAAATTTTGCAACGCTCGCGTGCGCTTCCGGGCATGCGCAATATCGCACGGGTTGCGGCACAGGACATGGCCACGATCGAGTCTCTGAAAAGCTTGCTGCCAAACCTTGGTTTTGGCACTGGCGGTTTGAAGCTCTATGCGGGTGCCGTGCCGCTGGAATTCATCCGCGAGGGACCAGTTCTTTTAGCTGTACAGACGGACGGCGGATTCGCTCCCGGTGTGCGGGAGACCTTGATGATTGTTGCGCGGGAGTTGGGTCGTCTGGGCTGAATTATTTTGGAGGGGCTCCTTCGGCTTGCTCCCTGAGGTTTTCAAATGCCGCCCGGACCTCGGGGCTGACCAGTTGTTTCCATTCGGCTTGGATACCAGGCGGCTGCTGTAAAATAGCTTCCGCCATGGCCACCGTCGCTTCCTGACGAAGGTCTTTGTTTTGAAGTGTGCCGATCCAAGCCAGGTTAGCCTGCATGTCGTTTTTCGCCCATAAGGAGACTACTGTTTTCATGCTCGCGGTGCGTGCCTCGCCCGGATCAAAAAGCACCACCCAAGCTGCCGCATCCGCAGGTTTGGATGCAGCCCATCGTTGGATGACTTGTACCAGTGCGACGTCGAATTCCCGACCCGCGATACCGGAATCGGAAATCAAATTCGCCGCCCGCTCCGGATCCGTTTCGGCGAGCACCAACGAGATTTTCCCGTAGGCTAGGGAGATTTCCTCAGAGCTGTCGAGTGTGGCGGCCCATTGAATCGCTTTTTCAATATCTTGTTCTGCCAGGCGCATCGCCAGGTGTTGAATCAACCTGAGCCGCTCAACCGTGCCCGGGGTAAGTTGCTGGAACGCCTCAAGCGCGAGCTTCGGGTCTAATTCCAAGTTCTCCCAAACAACTGCGGCGATTGCAATATTGCGGTCCTCCGGCGCCGAAATCCGCGTGGCTTCGTCCAGCAAAACACGCGGCGTTTCCCGTGCCTCCGGCAGGTTGTCCGATGGTGGGCGCTGCGATTTGGTGACCGTTGGAGGTGCCGCAGGGGATTTTAAGCCAAGTTCCTGATGTCCGCTGATTTTAGGTGGTTTTTCACAGGCCGCGAGCAACAGGCTGAGAACGAGGAGGTAGCAAATCCTAGAGCGCATGTTTTGATTAGTTGATACCGTGTTTTTTCAAAAAAGGAACCAATTCAACTACCCCAAAGTCGGCAAGCACCTCGCCATGCCAATCCATCGTGGGCGCCTTCGATTGGCCTGATAGATCAACCATTTCCTGCATCGCCTCGCGATTGCCGGAGACAACCATCGTTCTTACCTTAATGTTTTTTCGATCAAGAAAATATACGACTTCGTCGCACCAAGGACAACCGGGTTTGATGTAAAGGGTGGGCAAATCAGGCATGCGGAAAGCGTAGACTTATTTCGAGCCACCGCCAAGCCCGGGAAATCATCACCGCCGCCCCCGCAAGGAATTTACAGTCCGCAGGCACCGGCGGCGTGATTGGGAAGTGCTGTTCTATCGTTGTGAATCTTCGCCAGCTCCTAGGCGAATGAGCCATCGCCTGCGTGCCCACGAGCCCCTCCGGTTCCATTCCACCCGGCGCAATGCGGGTTTCACTTCCGTGTCTCTTTCCGTGTTGACCGGGTAGAATAGGTAAGTAGATTTAGTATGCATTGGATCTTTGAACAACATCATTACCGACCGTGTCTAAACCGCTGGAAAACCTCCACTCAACATGAAAACCATCGATCAACATCAACTAGAGCCCATCAATCAGTATGTCCGTATCCCTGCGGATGATGTGTTTTTGATGGCAGACCTCCAAGTGCCTGAAGAATCGAATACGCTTGTGATTTTCGCCTACGATTGCGGCAGGAGCCGGAATCACCCGAGGGCCCTGCATGTGGCCCGAGTGATGCGTTCTAGGGGGCTTGGCACTCTGTTGTGCGATTTGCTCACCGAGGAGGAAGAAGGCGAAGATGAAATCGCCCAAACCCACAACCACGACGCAGCACTCTTGTCGAAACGTTTGATCGCAGTGACGAAATGGGCGGTAAAAAATCCCGGGACCAAACAACTTCGAATGGCCTACTTCGGAGTTTCCGCTGGTGGAGGAGCAGCCTTGATCGCTGCGGCAAAAATGCAGAAGAATGTGGCTGCTGTCGTTTCCCGTGGCGGGCGCTTGGATCTGGCGGCAAAATCAGTGCCCCATGTCATGTGTCCGACCTTGTTGGTCGTGGGTGAGGACGACACGGTGGGACTCGAATTGAACCGGGAAGCATTCGCGAATCTGACCAGCAGAAAAGAGATCAAGGTAATTCCCGGGGCCTCTCATTTGTTTGGTGAACCCGGGAAGCTGGAAGTGATGGCGCAATTGAGCGCGGACTGGATCCACAGCCACCTCATGGAATCGGCGCATTAACTGCGGATGCGATCGATTCTTTCCTCACTTCCGAATCATACGAAATAGTGGCGAAAGTCGCAGGGACAGCTGCCGCATAAATGCCGGTGCCTGTCAGGCGAATCAAAAGAAACGATTAAGGCTTCTTGTCGGTTTTTTTAACAGCTGGCGCGGCTGGAGTCGCAGGCTTGGCGGGCGTCGCCGCTTTAGCTGCGGCAGCAGCCTTGTCCGGCTTCACTTCGACAGTGGAAGCACTCATGGTGTATTGGATGGTGACCTTGGAACCGACAGCGATATCGCCGGTGACCTTGGTATCGGCGGAACGGGCGATCTCCCATTTTTCCTTATCCTTTTGGATGACGATCTTGCTATCGGTCACTTCGAGCACGGGGCCGGTAGCCTGATAGGTGGCACCAGCAAATGCGGAATGCAAGAAGCCGATGGCGGCGTAGGAGAGGGCAAGGAATGTGAGCTTTTTCATAATGGTTTATTTTGATACGGGATCAAACTGGCAGCGTTTCAGCGGGTTGTCAAAGAGCAAACCTAACCTCCCAATGAATTCCTGAAATCGAAACCAAGCAGTGTTTTTCGGCCAGGCTCACATCGTGGAGCCGGTGGCCCGTGGACACGGCAAGTGTATACACCCAAGGAACAACGGTCCTTTTCACGATCTGTCCAACATTGTTGTTCAGCTCTTTGGCGTCCCGTAACGTTCATGATTGCGGCGATGATGCACGGGGCTCCGGCACAAAATTCCACGGATATGTTCTTCCACGCGAGGAATCGTTTGATCCCTGATTTCATGTGGCGTATCAGCGGTGACCGATTTCATGATGCCAAACACCGTTTCCAAGCCGATGATCGCCCGCTACCGCCTGAAAACGCGCGGATTCCTGAACTCAATCTCGAACCGCCGTGAGTTTGAAGGCGCACTGATCGAAGTGGACGGTGGCTTTGGTTGTATCCACCCATGGCCGGAGCTGGGTGATCCCACGCTCGAAAAATGTTTGGCTGATCTGGCGGGTACTCGGCGTTGGCCGATTGTGCGGCGGGCACTGCGCTGCACTGAATTCGACAAGGCGGCCCGGGTTTTCGACGAGTCATTGTTTGAGGACATGGAAGTACCCGAAAGCCACGCAACCTTGGCCAAGGGGGACGTCGCTGAAATCGCGCTGGCCGTGGAAGCAGGATTCAACGTGGTGAAGCTGAAATGCGGGCGGGAATTGGCCGCTGAAGCAAAATTTCTCGATGACATGGTGACGGAGTACCCCGCGCTGAAGTGGCGGCTCGATTTCAATGAATCGGCTAGCCCGGAACAGGCGGCGGAGTTCCTGCTAGGACTCCTTGAGAAAACCCGGATTGCGATCGATTTCGTGGAGGATCCTTGTCCGTATTCGGAAACCACGTGGTCGGAACTGCGCAAGAAAACGCGGTTAAAACTCGCCTTGGATCGCGAGGCCACCCCGCTCGGCGCAGCCGCGCAGGTGATGGTGATCAAACCTGCGGTGGACGAACCATTTTTGTTAGCTGAAGCGGCGGTGAGCTACCAGCAGCGGGTCGTGCTCACCAGTTATATGGACCATCCATTCGGCCAGGCGTTTGCGGCATGGGAGGCGGCGCGTCTCGGATTGCAGTTCCCCGGCTTGGTCGGCATTTGCGGCCTGCAAACCCACCACCTTTTTGAGCCGAACGATTTCACCGAAGCACTCGGTCCCTGGTCCCCTAAGTTCAAGGCTCCGGATGGTAGAGGATTGGGTTTTGATGATCAGCTGGATGCCCTGCCATGGACGCGACTTTACTAACATCCTCCGGGTTCTGGAAGGATACCACGCCGCTGGCAATGGGCGCGGTGCCTATCGAGTTGCTTGAGCTCCAGGAATTGTCAGGACATGTGCTTTTTGAAACATCCGGTAGCTCCGGCACGCCTAAATGGGTAGCGCTTTCTAAAGCAGCCCTACTGCTCTCCGCAGCGGCGGTGAACAGGCATTTGCAGGTGACTGCAGAATCATCCTGGGGGCTTGTGCTGCCGCTGCATCACGTCGGAGGTTTCGGTGTTTGCGCCCGAGCGTTTGAAGCTGGCTGCCATCTGGAAGTCTTCGGAAAACGCTGGCAGGCTGCGGCATTCACCGGTTGGCTTTTGGGTGTCCATGTCACTCACACTGCGCTGGTCCCAACCCAGATCCATGATCTTGTGAAAGCCCGCTTGCGGGCACCCGGAACGCTCAAAGCCATCGTTGTCGGCGGCGGGCATTTGGACGTTGAAACCGGCCAGGCAGCCCGTGATCTTGGTTGGCCGGTTCTCGCAAGTTATGGCATGACCGAAGCAGCTTCCCAAATCGCCACGCAAACCTTGGACCAGTTGAAAGCACCCTATCAGCCGGCACCGATACCCCTGCTCCCAATCTGGCGCGCTGAAATTTCATCGGGCGATATTCTCTCCATTTCCGGTCCTGCGCTGTTCTCCGGATACGTATTATCAGAGTCCGATTCCAACCCCCATCCTTCGTTCGTTCCACGCGTTTTCGAATGGCATGCAACTACGGATCAATGCTTGTTAGATCAAGGAGGAATCACTCCTCTCGGCCGTGCTGACGCGCTCGTCAAAGTCCTAGGTGAACTCGTCGATCCCGAACTCATCGAGCGGGAGTTGGTGGGTCTATCCAGAGGAGAATTGGTGCCCGGCTCTTTTGTGATTATCGCGGTTACGGAACAACGAATGGAGAATTTGTTAGTTCCGGTTTTTGAATCTTCCAATGATGCGGGCGTCGTGGCATCAGCACTCGCACGCTACCAAAAAGTCGCACCGGGTTTCCGGCGTCTCCAGCCAGCGATTTTCATTGAGAAAATCCCCCGCAGCGACTTGGGGAAACCCCTGAGAAAGGATTTGGCGGACATTTGCAATAAAACAGATTTTACGTAATTCCCTAATTTCGAGGTTGTCATCGCCCGTGGTTTATAGATAGTAAGGTCATCTTGATTAAATGGATTAAAGATTCGTTGCCACGACTTGGCACTGCGTATGCTGGCGACGGGCTGGCCATATGTGTCCTATCACCCGTCAAAATACCCAGCACCCCCACCCACACCGATGATTCATCGTACCGAGGAAGCGCAGTCAGCATTATTCGAGGAAGAACCCATGGATGAAGGAAACAGCCGGCGAAAACGTGCCGGATCAGACAACCCGAAGCCTGCGGACTTTGGACTCACAGCGCCCTCACAGCTTGTAAAGAATTACGTTCTGGATACGAACGTTCTCCTTCATGACCCGGCGTCTCTTGAAAGATTCAAGGAAAACCACCTCTGCGTCCTTGTCGATGTGCTATCGGAGTTGGATAAATTCAAGTCCGAGCAAACCGAGCGCGGTGCCAATGCCCGCCGCGTGCACCGCCGTTTGACAGAAATGTTTTCCTGCTCGGAAAAGGTGACCCGCGGAGTCTCGACCGAAGGTGGTGGCACGGTTCGCCTGGTGATTTACGATCCTGCCAGCTGCCCGAAAAACTCGGACCTGCTCAATCGTTTCCACCGCATTTTCCCCGACCGTGAGCGTGTTGATCATCGGATTCTAGCAGCTTGCTTGCTGCTGATGCAGTATAACAAGGCACCGGTCGTTCTGGTCACCAAGGATATCAACATGCAGCTCAAGGCCCGCTCTGTCGGGATCGAGTGCCAGGATTATCTCAATGACAAGGTGGATGCCCGCGAGGTTTCCAACTACGACGTCCGCAGGATCGAAGTAGATCCCAGCGAGCTCCACCGCTTCGCAAGCGCGGGCGAACTGGCCATTTCAGAAGACCGCATCGTAGGGGTGTCAATCAACGAGTATGTCCTGCTAGGTGCCGGAGAAAAACAAACAATTCCGGCTCGCCTCACCGCGGATGGACGTTTTGTGAGACTGAATATCCCCGAAGTTCTGAAGATTCCGGACGGACAATCGCTCAAGCCGCTCAACCTCGGGCAACGCTGCCTGATCGACGCACTCCTGAACCCTGAAATCTCGCTCGTCACCTGTTATGGTCATGCAGGAACCGGAAAAACCCTCGTCGCTGTGGCTGCCGGGCTTCACGAAATGTTCAACCGGAAATACAACGGCATCACCGTCAGCCGCCCGGTCGTGGCCATGGGTGACCAGCTTGGATTTCTACCTGGCTCGCTTGATGAAAAGATGCGTCCTTGGCTCCAACCAATCCATGATGCGTTGGATCTGCTCATGCGCCCTACCACACCGCTTGGCCCGCGCCGCAAGCAACAACAGAAAGCCGGGGGCGCGCCGCCTGCAGCGGCGAAGAAGCCATATGAACTTCTGATGGAGCAGGGAATTTTGGAAATCGAGGCGCTCTGCTACATCCGCGGGCGTTCGATTCCCAACCGTTTCTTCATCCTGGATGAGGCCCAACAGCTGACCCCGCAAGAGGCGAAAACGATCGTCACCCGGATGTCCCGCGACTCGAAACTCGTGCTCGTGGGTGATCCTGCCCAGATCGACAATCCTTACGTGGACAGCCGCAGCAACGGCCTCGTTTACACGCGGAACCGCTTGAAAGGCCAGCCCTTCGTCGCACACGTGGCCCTCAATCGCGGAGAGCGCTCGGAACTTGCCGAAGCGGGCGCGCAATTGATGTGAGCCATCTAGCTTTTGCGATCTCACAAAAGCCTCCCGGAATTGCCGGGAGGCTTTTTCGGTTCGATTTTGTGGCCCCCTGAGCCCATTTGGGTTGATCCTAAAATCCGCAGTTGAAGTTGGGACAAGGTGTTGGAAACCGGTGCGCCGCTCCAATCCAGCGGAGGAGAAATATTGCTGCACCTGCTGTTGCCAGCTCGTGATCCCTTTCATCAGCCCGTGTTCCGCCAATCCCGAGATTTCCACAAACAGAAATCTTTCGTCAGTTTACCGTAAATGATCACGGAGTCTCCGCAAGCACGCTGTAAAATGCCGATCCCAAGGGCGGTGATGGATCCTTGAATGTGAAGTTCGTTCCATTCAAGCTACTGGTCGCCGCACTCACCGGTGCCCAGAAACCTTGGACAAGATCCGTGCAGCGCCACAGCGTCTGGGTTGAGCCGGAAACCTTCGGAACGATGAGCGAAAATCCACTAACATCCATTTCGGAGCTACTGGCAAAAGACTCGGTGGCAACCGTATATTTTCCCAAATTGAAGCGCAGCCGATAGTAATAGCTCTGCCGCGTGGCGGTCATCGAAGTCACGCCTCCGGCGAAGAGATTCGTGAGTTCATAAGGATCCACCTGAAGATCGTAAAATTCATCCACGCCCGTCACATAGCGGACGATTTTGTAACGATCATCCCGCAGCACCCTTCCGCCGAGGGTCGTATCCGCGAGATCGAATTCCTCGGAGTAAAGCCGGCTGCGGGTGACCGCCTGATTTTTCAAAATAGGCAATAGACTTTGTGAGTCGATGACCACTCCGGATGGCACCGTGCTGGCGACCGAAATTCCGGCTAGTTCAAGAATGGTCGAGTATAGATCCACCGCATGAATCATGATATCAGAGCTTCGCCCGGGCGAAACCACATCCGGCCCGCGGATGATCATTGGTACGCGCACGCCGCCTTCGTAGAGCGTGTCTTTGCCGTGTCCTGTCGGATACGGTGCTTGCAGTACTTGTCCGGGTGTCCCGTTATCGCCGAGAAAAATCACCGTCGTTTTCGTAAGGTCCACGGCGGCGAGCAAGCGGCCTATTTCCGTGTCCAATGCCTCGACCGCCGCGTTGTAATAGTTCAACGGGTGCTGATTGATATCAGCAGTCGTGCCACTCAATGAAGTATAATGAGGGCAAAGAGTCGTCGGTGTTGGGAGGTGGAATGGGACGTGAGGAGCATTAAATGCGACCCACACGAACCAAGGTTTTACTGCCGTATTCTGCGTGTTGATAAAGGAGACAGCATCGTTC
>JBDTNJ010000409.1:0-5868 GCA_039933825.1 Luteolibacter sp. | reverse complement strand
AGCCGCCCCAGCTGAACCAGGCCGCCGGGGCGTTCAAAATCGCGGTATTGCCGCTCGATCCTTGCATCCCGGCCCGCCATCTGCTCATCTCGCAGGGATGGGAAAACTCACCACACACATTCTCGACACCGCATCTGGGGAACCGGCCGACAATGTCCGCATCCGCCTCTTTCAAGCCGGCGAGATGCTCGTCGATACCCGCACGAATTCCGACGGCCGCTGCGATTCACCGCTCCTGCTCGATCCCAGCCCCGGCGAATATGAAATCGTCTTTTCAATGGGGGACTACTTCCGAGCGCGCGGCGTCGCCTCGACTTTTCTCAATGATATTCCGATTCGCTTCCTCGTCGAGGAGGGACGAAACTACCATGTGCCACTCGCCTGTTCGCCCTTCTCCTACTCGACCTATCGTGGCAGCTAAATCCGCAACCCACCCCAATGTCTTCCCCTCTTCAAAACGCCGTCGCCCGCATCGATCAACTCGGTCTTGTTTCCGACTCCCCTTCCTACCTCGTTCGCACTTTCCTCTCCCCCGCGAACCGCCACGCGGCCGAACAGGTTCTCGAATGGATGGATTCACTCGGCATGGTGGTATCCCACACCAGCGATGGCACCGTCCGGGGAATTCTAGCAGGCTCAAATCCTGATGCCGCACCCCTATTGCTCGGATCACACATCGACACGGTCATCGATGCGGGGAAATATGATGGAGCCCTCGGCATCATCGTCGCCCTTGCTGCTCTGGAAACCCTCCATCAGGAAAACACCACCCTTCCCTTCCCCGTTCACCTTCTAGCATTCTCCGACGAGGAAGGTACCCGCTTTCAAACAACCTACCTCGGAAGCCGGGGCATCATCGGAGCACTCGATTCCGCCACTCTTGCCACGCGGGACGCGGATGACACCACCATCGCCGCAGCCATCGAGGATCAAGGATGGTTTGAGGGAGCCACCCATATCCGCTACACTAAGGGTGAATGCAGGGGCTATCTTGAAGTCCACATCGAGCAGGGCCGCGTGCTCGAAGCCGCTGGCGAAGCCGCCTGCGTCGTTTCCGCCATCGCCGGACAGTCCAGGCTAACAGTCACCCTGACCGGACGCGCCGATCATGCGGGAACCACGCCCATGCCGATGCGGCGCGATGCGTTAGCAGGTGCCGCCGAGTGCATTCTTGCCGCTGAAACCCTCGCGAAGTCCCAGCCTCCCCTCGTCATCACGATTGGGAAGCTCCGGATCCATCCCGGCGCATCAAACTCGGTTCCCCAAAGCGCCACGTTCACCATCGACCTCCGCCACCCTGAAGATCTCCCCCGTGGTCAGGCTCTCGGCGAGCTCCACCAAACCTGCCTGCAAATTGCGGAAAAGCGCTCGCTGGCACTCGATTGGCAGCCCATTCAGGACAACCCGTCCACCCTGTGCGATGCCGACCTCACCAAGCAACTCCTCGCGTCATTGACCGCGGTCACCGGATCGGAGCGCGTCCTCGCCAGCGGCGCGGGACACGATGGGGTAATTCTATCAAAAATCTGCCCCATCGCCATGCTTTTCATCCGTTGCCGCGACGGCCTCAGTCACCACCCCGATGAATACGCGACTCCCGAAGACATCGGTACCGGCATTCAGATTCTAACTCATTTCTTAAACACCTTTCAACGATGAGCGATCACG
The DNA here is from genome assembly GCA_039933825.1 of Luteolibacter sp. GTDB lineage: Bacteria > Verrucomicrobiota > Verrucomicrobiia > Verrucomicrobiales > Akkermansiaceae > Luteolibacter. The sequence continues at coordinate 4,200 of JBDTNJ010000409.1, read as the reverse complement.
ATCTAATCGTTCACAGCACCCATGGCTCGCTTGCCATTCGCGATGGTGTGATCGCAGCGAGCGGCCCTGACATCACCGGCTCCGCCCGCGAGGAAATCGACTTCGGCGATGCGCTGATTCTTCCCGGTTGGATCGATGCCCACGTCCATTTCAACGAGCCCGGCCGCGCTGATTGGGAAGGACTTTCCACCGGCTCCCGTGCCCTCGCCGCAGGGGGAGGCACCACGTTTTTCGACATGCCGCTGAACTCCAGCCCGCCCGTCATCACCCACTCTACCAGCCGCAACCGCCACGGCAGGAAGGCATCTATCCAATTGCCTAGTAATTTATACTATTAATTCGGAACGGGCGGCTATTTTGCGAGGCTAATTGGCGTTTCGGGCGGCGTTGACGCAAGTGACGGCGGTCAATGAAGGCTCTTGCAGACGGCGGCGGAGGATGTTCTTTCCCCGCGAGATCCTGGACATGATTGTGCCGATCGGCATCTCCAACAACTCTGCCATTTCCTTGTAAGAGAGTTCCTGCAAATAAAACATTGCCAGCGGTGCGCGATATTTTTCCTCCAGTTGTTGGAGTGCGGCGACGACGAACGAGCCGTCGAGATCGTTCGCGAGGCTGGGTGTGTTCGTGGGCAGTTCCCATTCCGCCGATTCGATGGTTATTTCGGGAAAGCGCGTGGAATGGCGCCGCCGCCCAAGGAACTGCCGATAAAGGGTCGTGAACAACCAGCTTTTCACCTTGCTCGCGTCGAGAATGGCGTGGCCCTTGGTGAGCAGGACGAAGTAGGTTTCTTGCGTCAAATCCGCCGCATCGCTCTCGTTACCGGTCAGGCTGAAACCAAACTTGTAGAGTGCCTTGTAGAACTGTTCCACTGTCCAGGCGTAATCCACTCTCGCCCCCAGCGCGGGGACGCGCTGGAATTCTATCGCGGTGGCGAGACCGATGCTACTATTACCGCCGGTGATGACTGCGATTTTATTTCCTAGTTTCATGGGTGATTGGTTGGTGTGAGTTGTGATTGGCTTATTGTTTTTGTACTGCTGAATTCGGGGTGCCCTGCGCCGCGACCAAACGCCACTCGCCTTCGTGTCCGACATAAACATGCGTGTAGCGGCTGTCGGCGGCGAAGGGCGTGTCTTCGAGTCGCCCCGTCATCCGCGTCTGACCCGTGATGATGTGGATTCCCGAATAGCTGCGCACGCGCCGGCCCACTGGCTCAATGGACTCGAACTTGACGTGTCCCAAGCCGAGAGCAGTGAGCAAGTCAGGTTTCGCGATTTCCGATCCGCTGATTACGTCAATCAGGATGAAGTCATCGGACAGGATGCGCTCCAACGCTGTTGTGTCGGCATCCACAAGTGCTGTGAAAAACTGCTGGTCTAATATGAGCGGATTCATGTTTGGATATCTGCGAGTTGGTTGCATGCACAATCGCTTCAGCGGGTGGAGCTGGAATCGCTGGTCATCCGGCCGTCGGCTGACCAGCGACCTCCGCCTTGAATCATTAGGACCAAAGCCAGACCAATGGCGATGAGGTGATACTCAAATCCCTCGCCCTTCTGGTTACCAAACCAGTTCATGAAGAATCCATTTCCAAGGTGGCTCGTCAGCACGGCAACGACCATATTCGTGGCAATCGCGGCGGCCGCGAGGCGCGTTCCCAAGCCCGCCAACAAAGCGATTGCGCCCACGGATTCCGCAAGAATGGCCGCCAGCGCGAACATCCATGGGATATGCATTGTGCCCGTGAAAAAGTTCATCGTGCCGGTGAACCCATAACCGCCGAACCAACCAAATAGTTTCTGCGCTCCGTGTGGAATCATGACGCCGGCGAGAACGATGCGGGCGACTAGAATGCTGGTTAAAGGAGTGGTTGCGAACAACCGAAGGAGAAGCCGTCCGGCAATCACAGGTTGATTCGGGCCGTCGAATTGTCTCGATTCCTTGGCGGTATCGACACCTGTCGCGACATTCCCGCCTGTGACGATGGCGATATTATTTTGAGGTTTCATGTTTGTGCTCTTTGTGTTATTTGTTGTTCTTCTATCTTCTCATCTGAATCGATGTTTTTGGAGCGTCAGTGGGTTGTAGCCAGTCGCCAAGTTGGTCCGCAATTGTTTGCGGCCGCGATGCAGCATCACCCCAAGTTGGCTCGGGGATATTTTCGTCTCCGCACATACTTCGCGGATGGAACGTTCCTCGACCTTTGCGAAGCCCGAAGACTTTCGCGATACGCGGCGGCAGTGTGCCAAGCGCGACTTCCAGACTGGCACATAACTCAGCGAGGTTCATACGGCCGCTTGGCAGTTGTGTCTCCGCTGCGACGTCGTATAGACAAGGCACGGTTTCCTCCCACGACTCACCACCATTCGCGGGCAGCGGATCAACCCGCACCGCACGTTCACGGCAAACCTTGCGCAGATGGGCGCAAATCTTACGACGCAAAATTCCCACCAGCCAGGTGCGCTCGGGGGAGCGGTCGGAAAAACCGATGCGCGACTTGAGCGCTGCGAGACAAGTCTCTTGCACGAGATCTTCGGCGACATCCAGGTGGTGTATCTGGCCGATGGCGAAGTTGAAGAGATAGTCGGCATGGTACTCAAACCAGTTGCTCGACAGCGCGGTTTCGCATCCGCTACTCGGGTATATTGTGGCAGGATTATTCATGGCAATCACGCTTTCCGTTCCCAGCGGAACTTCCGGTCGGCTTCGGTTATCAGCACGTCGTTGATGCTCGCGAAGCGACGTTGCATCAGCCCGTTGGCAGCGAACTCCCAGTTCTCGTTGCCATAGGAGCGATACCAGTGGCCGTCGGCATGGTGACACTCATACTCGAAACGCACGGCGATGCGGTTGTCGCTGAAGGCCCAGAGTTCCTTGCGCAAGCGGTAGTCAAGTTCGCGCTCCCATTTCCGGCGAAGCAATTCGATCACGGCGGCGCGGCCATTCACAAACTCAGAGCGGTTGCGCCATTCGGTATCCTCGGTGTATGCGAGTGCGACGCGCTCCGGGTCGCGCGAGTTCCAGCCGTCTTCGGCGAGTTGGACTTTTATGCGCGCGGTTTCCTCGGTGAACGGCGGCAAGGGCGGGCGAGTATTCATGAGGGCTTTGAGTTCGAGTTTATATTCGGTTGAAAATGTTTAAGTGAGCGGCGGGTTTCAAAGGCTTCAATGACTTTCATGGGATGTATTATCAAATGGATGACATTGATTTTAATTTTATTAACTGGCCGTTCAAAACAGCGTGGCCGGCACGGGGTCCGGCCACGCCGTGAGTTGATTACTTACCGTTATTCTTCACCAGGCCAGGCCAGTTCTTGTCGGCTTTGGCGACATTGCCGGCGAAGTCTTCGTTGAACTTTTTCAGGATGTCGGGGTTAAGGTTGAGATATAGCTTACCGTCCCGCACTTGTGCGGTGCTGATGTCCACGGGAAACAATTTGCCGAGTCCCACGCCAAAGGAGCAGAAGCCACCGCACTGCGGCACATAATGCTCCGGGTTGGCGGTGAAGAGTTTCTTGTGATCTTCGGTCGCGAAGAAGTATGTCGCGCCTTTGTACTCAGCGGTGATGAAGGGCGATCCGTTCACCGCTTTGGCATCGGTGAAGAAGCCCACGGTATCGAAACCGCTCACGGCGACTTTACTCGCGCCGGAGACGTTGACCAGGTCGCCCGCGTGGGCGGAGACTGACAGTAGCGCGATGGCCGCGATGGATTTGATGATGTTTTTCATTTTCGTTTTCATTTTCGTATTTGTGTTTGGTTTGTTTGTTTTTCTTACTTTCGGTTGCCGCCGTGTTTGGAAGCACCTCGAAATTTTGTTCAGTGGTCGCAATTGCAGCCGGTGGCGCACGCTTCAGTGGGCGCGGCGATGTCGCCGGGTTTGACCTCTGGAAAATCCACCACGGTGCGGGCGACGTGGTTGATATAGTTCGTGAAGATGTTCAGCGCGACGTTCGCGACCGTTTCTACAATCTCCGCGTCGCTCAGACCGGAGGAACGCGCTGCCGTGAGTTTTTCGTCACTGATTTCGCCCCGTTGCACGATGATGCAGCGTGCGAGTTTCAGAATAGCTTCCGTCTTGTCGGTCGCCGCCGTGGCGTGACGCGCATCGGTGATTTCCTTACCCGTGAGGCCAACCATGCCACCGATGAACGTGTGGGCGCTCAAGCAGTAGCCGCACAAATTGCTTTCGGCGACA
>JBDTNJ010000408.1:0-3058 GCA_039933825.1 Luteolibacter sp. | reverse complement strand
GCCGCGGCTCACTTAATTTGCGACTGCCCATACCATGGCCGTGGCACCGAAACGCCCCATGATCAATCCTGCTAGTGAAAATGCCGTCACCTCGCACACCATCTGGATACTCGCAGGAAAACCGATCGACAACAATCGCCTGAGATCCTCAAAATCCGCCTTTCGAAACCATCGATAAGGGACCCATTCACGCAAGCCCTTGGCCTTGACCAGCCACACAATCATCGCTGCCATGATGGCGATGCGGGAAATCAGAGTGGCCCATGCAGCCCCCTCAAACCCCATCGGCGGGCACCCGAGATTTCCATAAATCAACACCCAATTCAGCCCCACATTGAGGCCTACTCCGCCGAGGAAAATCCAAAACGGGGGCCATGGTTGTCCAGCGACAATTATAAATTCCCCCAACGACAATTAAAATGACTCACTTGCGGCAGCGCGAAGCGGGGCTCTTCAGCCGTCTCCCCCCGCTCCCCTGGGGGACGGGAGGGAAGAAGTCCCCTTGGGGATTTAGGGGGGAACAAACGGGGTCGAGCTGCCTCAGCTCGGCGGGGTTTGGGGCGGCAGCCCCATGATTCGTGCCGGACTACCCGGCTTCCGGTTTTCACACTTTCTCGCCGACTTTCTCGCTCGCCTTTTTTACCCGTTGGCTCACCCCATCGAATTCCAAAATGATCGAGTGATGCACCAATCGGTCGATGGCTGCCATCGTCGTCATCGGGTCTTTGAAGATCTGGTCCCACTGGCTGAACACCAGGTTGGAACTGATCAGCAAACTCCGCCGCTCATAGCGCTCGGCTAACAGCGTGAAGAGCACTTCCATTTCCTCCCGGCTTTGTTGCACGTAGCCGATGTCGTCCAAAATGAGCACGTCGAAACGGTCGAGCTTCTTGAGTTCCTGCTCTAACCGCAGATCGCGCTTCGCCGCTAACAACTGCGCCACCAGCTTGAACGCCGGACGAAACAGCACTCGCTTGGAATGCCGCAGAATCAGCTCCCGGCCCAGCGCCGCGAGGAAATGCGTCTTGCCGCGCCCTGGTAGTCCGAAGGCGAGCACGTTGACCGAACGCTCTACGAAACTTCCTTCTATCAGCGCGGAGAGTTGGCGACGCACCTTGGGCGGCAGCAAGGCTTCATCGAGCGTACTGAGCGTTTTGCCCTCCGGAAGTCCAGATTCGGCTAACAGCCGCACCGTGCGCTTCTGGGCACGCTCCACCGCCTCGCACTCGCACAGATGGCGCAGCACCTGCCGGTGGCTCCAGCCGTCCTTTTCGGCGCGTTGCATCACCTCCTCGTATTGCCCCGCCATGGTTGTTAGGCAAAACGAACGCAACAACATCACGGTCGGATCGGTCAGTGCGCTCATGCCTCCACCTCCGCCAAAATCGATGTTTCCACCGCGTCCATCCACCCATCGTTTTCCTCCCCGCCATCCAGCAGTGCGTCGTAAACGGACAGGCTCACATTTAGCGGCGGACGCTCTCGCCACTCCCTTTCAAGATCCCGCCAAGTATCTAAAAGCCCTCTAACTTCCTTCGCCGAGATCACCCCGCGCGGAGTTGCCAGCAATTGCTCCAACGCGTTTTCCACCGCCGTCACGCCCTCGTCGGCCGCCAGCTTGAGCACTTCGAGATAACGCTTATCCGCCTCCCCGCCGACACGTTCCAAGCGATCATAAGCCGCACGGTAAACCCGCGATGGAAACAACTCCTCGCGCCAGCGATACCCTGTGAAAGCCCCTGGTTTACGCAGCAAATGACCGATCAAATGCCGGAAATCGATCACCGCCCCACGGTCCCCGCGCGACAACGGCAGCCGCGCGACCTCCCGCGATCCAACTAACAGAGCAATCTCGTTTTCACCGATTTGCGCTAACAATTTCACCCCGATCAACCGGCACGGCACCGAATAAACCATCTTATTCACCCGGATCGTACTGTCATTCCTCACACTCACCATCAGCTCCCGATAATCCGCCAAATCCGCAATCAGCGTCTCAGGCATCGCCGTGAGCTCCTCTCCCAGACGCTTCGTCCGGCGCAGATTGGCCGACTCTAACACCTTAATCAAGAAAGCATCATACTCCTCCTCGCTGGCGAAATCCGCACTCCCGCGCAGTAATAAATGCTGTTTAATCCTCCGTTTCAAATGGCCGTGGCTCGTCTCACAGGAACCATTTTCCTGCGGCCTGCCCACGTTGATCGTTCGCGGCGTGATGCCAAAATGCGCGCAAATGGATAGATACTCCTCGTTAAACCCACGTTCCGCACAACCCCGCTTCAACTGATGAGTCGCACTCGAAGAATGATCCGAGAGCAACTCCCGCGGCACCCGGCCCAGCCGCCCCAGCGTCGCCTTCAAGCCCGCCCGCAGCGACAACGTCGACTCGCTCCGCGCTCTAACCGCCCACTCCCAGTTCGAATACGGCAGCACCGCATGAAACAATTTATGCTTCAATACCCGGCCCCCGATCGTGATTCCCACCGCCCCCATGTCCGTCCAATCCATCGCCAGCACCTTACCCGGCGTATGATCCTGGGTGAAAAACACCTCCTTGCCCGGTCCGTTCTCCAGTCGCCAATCCTTCACTCGCCGCTGGAACGTCCGCAAATGCTTCTCTTGCAACTCGCCCGCAACGCCCATGCCCGGCGAGCCACCCGCAACGGCGGCGGGCACCAGATATTCAAAAAGCGCCTTCGCCTCCAACTCCGGAGCCTCTTGCAGCATCAAGAGCGCCTTCGGCCAGATCTCCAGCAAAGGATCCTTTCGCGTCTTCCAGGTGTGCGGCACCCGCCGCTGTTCCAAGACATTATCCTGACTTAAATACTTGCCCGCCGTCTTGCGATTCATCCCGGTTTTCATTGCACACATACTGATGGTTTTTCCTTGATTGCGCTCGTTCACGAGCTTGGTGAGTTGGGTTTTTGTGACCACAACCCAGAGCAGCACCCGCCACCCCGACCGGCGTCAAACAGCATGCCGCCTCACCCCGAAAAACCTCCCCTTCAATGGGTAATTTTAATTGTCGTCAGGGGGTAATTGTAATTGTCGTCGCACA
>JBDTNJ010000407.1:0-3071 GCA_039933825.1 Luteolibacter sp. | reverse complement strand
GCAGACTGTAAATCTGCTAGCGTAAGCTTACGTTGGTTCGAATCCATCTCTACCCACCATTTTCTTAATCAACGACTTAGGGAGCCGAAAGGCTCCCTTTTTTGTGGGCCGCGAAAATGGTTGCGGTGCATTTCCGGTGCATTTTTCTCCTGCAACAATACCTACAACTGATCACTCTTGTCGTTTTCCGCTCTGTTATAGCAGGCCTTGCGGCGCAGGTTAACCGGAGGGGTTTGAGTCCGCCGGGCTGATCTGGATGAACAGCGGTTCCTCCCCGCAGGAAACCTCGAACGCACCGTTGTGGTTGAGAATCGTGGCGCGGCGGCGGTCGTATAAGTCGCTGAATTTGCCCGAGGGAAGGTCGGTTTCTATGCGCAGGGGCTGCGGGTCGAGCCAGCACTGCCAGTGTTTGGAGCGACCGATGCGGGTGTCGCTTAAGAAACCCCAGGCGATGATGACCTGGCATCCTCCGGGTTGGCCGAGGAGGTAGGCGAGGGCTTTGGGGCTGCCATCTTTTTTGTCGCTGCCAGGGTAGTGCGCGGGCAGCGCGCGGATTTGGTGATAATCCACACCATGGAGAGCGTCACCCAAACGGCCGAGAGCGACCCAGGGCAGGCTGGGAGCACCGTCGATGATCAGGTCGAGCTGGCTGAAGACGTAAGATTGGCGCACGCCGAGGGCCATGAGTTGCACGATTCCGCCGACGTAGGTCGCCGCCGCACGTCGTTCGCTTACGGGGCGCCAGTTCTTCCCGAGCAACCAGGGTTGCCCTCGATCAAACTGGGGATCGGCACAAGCTCTTTCGTTGAGCTGTTTCTGGGTGGGAAGGTGGTCGTTGGCTCGCGGGGAAAAGCCGATGCCGCACTCGGTATTGATCATCGGTAGATCGAGCCCCGCTGCGCGCATGGGCTGGCTCAACATGTCCACATGGAGGGGGAGGTTGTTGATGGGAGTGGATGTCTCGGGGCTCATCAATTCCTCATAAAAGTGGGCGGAAACGGCATTTACGTGCCGAAGGAGGCCTGCCTCGGCCAACGTGCTGACGTAGCCGCGTTGATCGCCAGCGCTAACGGCGAGTCCGATGATTTTGAGCGGGGGACGAGCGGTCTTGGCGGCGGCTTCGAAGACGCGGGCCATGGAGAGCATCTGCGCGGAGTCCCCGCGCCAGCGATCCGAAGTGTTGGCTTCGTTGCATAATTCCAGTGCAGCCAGCGTGCCCCGTGTATCGTGATATCGGGCGAGCAACGCGGCGAGGTAGTCGCGCAGGACGTTCCAGTCGTCGGGCGGGTAGGCAGTGGCGCCGGCGGACCACGCCATGCCGACCTTGCCGCGAGCGCTTGTCCAAGTGGGTGATCCGTCGCTGGCGATCAAGAGGCGCCCGCCCGCCGCTTGAACGGCGGAGAAAACGGCGTCGGGCGCGGTCCAGTCATAACGGCCGGGGGCGGTGTTGATTTCGGGCCATTGTGCGAAATAGCGATACCAACGAAAGCCGGGAAGTGGTGGAATGGTTGTGGCGACATGCGCGCCCAGCGGCCAGTCGTCGGATAATTCCGAGGCGAGGCGGGCGGGAGCGCAGGCGAACAGGCACCGGGCGGAGCTCGCGTTTTCGACGGAGGGAAGGCCGGCCTTTGGTTCAAGGGTGGCGCGAACGCGATAGACGCCGGGTTTCAGGTCGGGCGTAAGCGTGAGGGCGCGGGTTTTTCCCGGCAGGAGGAGAATGTGCGACCGGTCGGTGGTGATTTGATCGGAAAGCAGATCGAACCATTCGACGGCGAGAGTCGCATCGAGGGCAGGAAGGGCGTCGGGGAGGGCGAGACGCAGATGGATTGTCGGCGGGATGCCATGGGTGAAGGCGTGGTTGGGGGCGTCGATGGACAGTTCGATTTGGGCAGCGCTCAGGGTATCAACCGGCTGCACCCAGAGAGCGATGAGGCCGCCGTGGTTTTCGCGATTGGTAATCGCTATTTGTTCGTCGCCAACTAGGCGGCACGGTCGGACGGCACGGACAGTGCCATACCAGTTGGCCCACGAATCGGGTTCGCCGGATTCACGAATAGGCTGAAATCCAGGCTGGTCGAGCGAGGCGAAGGGCTCTGGTTCTGCGGGCACGGCGCGGTCTGTGATCAAATTCCAGCGGTAGCTGGCGATCTGACCGTTTGCGTCTGTCCAGCGCGTGCCGGTTCGGGCGATCAGACCGAGGCGGTAGTAGCCGGGGGCGAGATGCATGCCGGACAAGGCGAAGCGGGCTTCGGCCGCGCCGTGCATGTGCAGGCTTTCACCCCAAGGGATTTTGACCAACCAGGCGTTGCCCGCAGTCACACGTGCGGACTCGGCGGCGATGACCACGCTGCCTTGGGGGGCGCGGGGTTGGGACGGCTCGGCGGCCCGGACGGTTGAGGCGGGCTGGTTAAACCAGAAGCAGGCCAGCACGGCCGCATACCCGCGGAAGGGGCCGCAGTGTGAGATTTTATTACTGCTAGAAATCTGCATTTTGCGGGAGGCTCGTGTGAGAGCCGTGGGGCCGAGCCAGGGGGCAAGGAAAAGAAGGGTGCGAGGGAAAACGGGCATTGGGCAAAGCTGAAATGTTGAATGCTCCAGAGAACGCGGAGTTTTAGCCGAATCTGGAGTTTATGGTGGCATCTTCGCTCGATTAGAATCTAACATCACGAATCGATGTGCTAGGTTTTTTTGGCAGAGGGTGTTTTTGGTTTTTGGATTTCGTTGGGCGGCCTCAGGCGTATTCAAGAACCAAAGTGCGGACGTCGTTGAGGGGGATTTCCAATTGATGATAGTGGATTTCGGATGGCTGACTGGACAGGAGATGACGGTCTGTGTGGCAGGCGTCGCAGTGTGCGGGTGGCGGCATGATGGTGAGCTATCAATGTGGATACTTTGGTGAAGTGGTTGATTGATGGAAGTTTGCGTTGGATTCCTAATCTTGCACGACCCGCACACGACCGAAGCGCCGTGCCGAGGAAGATACTTCGACCACGTCACGATAAGTCACGTATTCAAACCCCACTTCGGTGGGGCCAGCCGGAGCGACCATTAAACCATTAACTCCAAAGCCG
>JBDTNJ010000406.1:0-10060 GCA_039933825.1 Luteolibacter sp. | reverse complement strand
TAGGATCTTCGCCGTGTGCGAGGATGGATGCGACGCACAGGCCAACCACCCCGGGTTCCGTGCCAACACTGTCGTTCCAGTTTCCTTTTTCATTCTGGGTTCGGAGAAGGAATTGCAGCCCGCGCTCATAGATCAGCTCCGCTTGGGCAGGCACGGCATCATCCTGGCGGCCCGGTACATCCTGAGCCGCCACGGCTCCGGAGAAAAGGCCGAGCAAGGGGACAAGGAGAACACGAAGAGAAGTGTGGTGTGACATGGGGTGCGCCTTCTGCTATTTGATCTTTTGTTCGGCACCCCGGTTGTAGGCATCGAGCGCGCTTCTGAATTCTTCGGGAAGCGGATGACCCGCACCGCCAGCAGCTTTCGGCACCCGCCGGGCTTCGCTTTTTCCGCCAGCTTGGCCACCTGTTGGATCATTGGGGGTGTCAGACAAACCGGAAACACCGCCGCCATTTCCCTTATCGCTAGGCTGATCGCCTTTGCCCTTACCTGGTTGATCGCCTTCCGGCTTTTTCCCCATCATCCGTTCCATCATATCCATCATAGCGCTACCTGAATCACCGCCACCACCTTGCTTCTTCTTTTCCTTGGCCGCCGCATGGATCTTTTCGATAATCTCGGTCTGCGCGGCGATGGTGTCACCACCGGTGTCGCTTTTCGCCAAACGGTCGGTGGCTTCATCCATGATTTTTTCAACATCATTGAGAAGCTCGATCACTTGAGGCACGGTTTGTTCGATCGTGAGCTGCTGGACATCCGCAGACAGTTCATCCTGCTTGTCGGCGACTTTGCTGGAGCCGTCGTTGTATTTTGCCTCTTTGTCAGCGACAGGTCCGTCATCGGCTAACACCAGCGGACAAACAAGAAGGAGCAGCCCCGCGATTCGAAGTTTGATTTTCATGGCTTTTCCGATGTGTCGGTGGTTTGCTCAGAACTGCGGTGAAGCTGCTCAAGCGCGCGGGTTTGGGCGCGGATGTCCTGCTCCTGTTGGATCAGCTTCATGACCCGCAGCATGAATTCGAAATCCTCGTCCTCCGGACTTGCTCCGCCACCGTCGCCACCTCCGCCAGAATCCTTATCGTTTTCTCCCTCGAGTTTCTTCGCCCATTCGTTAAGCTTGTCCGCCCACTTTTTCGCTCCCTCGGTGGCGGTGAACGACTTGTTGGAGGCCAATAACATGCGGACCTCTTCCAGCTCGATATCGATCCGGGAGTCCTTCATTTCGTCCATGATCTGCTTGAACGATTCCGTCTTGGTGCGGGCGAAATAATGGGCGAGATCCTCCTGAATCCACCGCACGTCGGACGCGGTGTTCAGCTGTTGGCTGGTGGATTCATTCAAACGGCGAACATCGGAGGGGTCGAGTTTTGCGGTCTTCGCGCCGAGAATCCGGTCAAACGCATCAACCAATGAACTGGCGATGCCGGTTTCCTCGCCTGCTGCTTTTTTCAGACGATTCACAAAGGTGCCTGCCTCGAACTGGCGGTTCGCTTCGTTCGCCTTGTCAATGGCCTTCTGCATTTTCTCAACCACCTTCTTCTGTTCCTCGACGGCCTGCGCGACATCCTTCCGGGCTTTCTCCGGCGTGTTGGACTGTTCGCGCGAATCGCCGAGTTTTTGCTGCACTTTCGGCACATCCTTTTCGCTGAGCTCCTGCATCGACTTGAGCGACTCTGCCATTTTCTTGAGCGTGTTCTTCTCGATGTCACCGTTGCGGGCGGCGTCCTTCATCAGGTCCTCCATCCGCTTCGTTAGATCATCCATCCGGCGCTTGGTTTCGGACTCCGCCTGATTCTGGGATTCGAGGCGGTTTTTGTTTTCGTCCTTCTGAAGCTCGTCACCGCTCAGTTTTTCGAGACGTTGATTCTCATCCAACAGCTCCAACTCACGGCGCGCGAGATCCTCGAACTCGGTGATGTTACGATCAAACTTGCTCTTGAGCATTTGCGCATGCTCGTCACGGGTCAGCACATAAAGAATCACCGGCTCAGAATAAACACGGCCACGATTCGGAAAATAATCTTCGCTGTAGGCACGGAGCGTGATTTTCTGCGGCGTGATCCCAAACGCGGCGGGAGAAAACGATGCGGGCTTGAGAATCCGGCGTTGCTCGGCGGAGCCATCGGCGAGTTTCATCTCACCCTTTGCGGGTCTCTCATCCGTGGGCCGGGTGAATTCGCCACTCCATTCCAGACCGCTTTGTTTGACGCCAAAATCGTCCTCGGCCAGGACTTCGAAATCCACTGTCTCTTCTGGCAGCATGACTTTCTGGCGGTCCATTCCCTGAAGGTAACAAGTCGGGGCCGCGTCGCGGAGCGCATCGACCCGCAGACGAAAATTTCCTTCGCCCGCCAGACCTAACTGGTCAGTCCATTCGAAGGGAATTTCAAATGGGACCACGCCCACTTCGATCACAGGTGTCCTAGCAATCGATCCAGAAATCGTGAGAGCGCCTTGGATCGGCTTGAAGTCGGGAGCGTCCTTGGTTTCTTCGATCACCTGTCTGCGGGTGGGCCCGAAAGACGCGCGATCCAGCGGGCGGTTGGTCGTTAGATCAATACTTACCTTGCCGCCTTCCACGACGCTGAGCACACCGGTATTGAGATCGAGAGTCTTTTCCGGGATTCCCAGATATGCTGGTGGCGTCACCACGGCAGCGACAGACTCGATGCTCGGCCGCGGCACTGGCTCGACCCGCACTTCATGCCGCAAATCTCCGATTTTGAAAACAAGCGTGCCCGGATCCTGCTGACCGGGAAACACGAAATGGTAGCTGCCATTTTCCAAACGCGTGACCACTTCAGGTTGTAAGCCATAACGGCCGATGGCCGTCGCCGGGCGTTGCTCGGATTCTTTGGCCAGACGGAGCGTGATTTCAAACGCCTCGCCATACGCCACCGCCCGATAGTACGGGGGCTTGTCGAGTTTGGTAAATGTGTAGCGTTCGGTTTTCGAAAGCGGCATCAACCAGCGCTGCAAAGCGTTCAAGCCCGCACGTGGCGTAAGAATGAAAGCCGCGGCCGTGATGCCAGCCAGCGCGAGTGCCGCCAACGCCCACCTCCGATGCCGCTGCGGCGGAAGCGCTTCATCGAATTTCCGACGTCCAGCCTCCACCGCCACCGCTTCCATCGCTGCCTCGCGCAGGCGCGGGGAAAGTGAATCCGAACTGCCTTGCTGATCTTGCAACTCGATCACCCCCAACAGCCTGTCTCCGAGTCCTGGATAACGTTTTGCGATCAGCCGCGCGAGCTGGTCTTCCCGCCGCTGCCGCCAGACCCAGCGGTGCAACCAATAAGGCGCAAATACAGCGAAGAGAGAAATGCCACCCACCAGAATCCCCATGCGGACCAGCGCCGGTGTTTGAAAAACGCGATCCAAGCCATAAACCAGAAGAAACGATAGCAGCAGCCCGATAATTCCAGCGGCGATCGCCTCCATGATTTTCACCCGCCACAGGTGACGCCGGAAATCATCCAACTGAAGCCGTAGGGCTTCGGGAATGATCGCTTTCGGTGTGGCTGGAATGGGCGGCAGTGACATCTGAGAAATTGACCAAACTCCGGTCTGGCGGCGAATGAAAGAAGCTCCCAAAAGAATCCCGGTAGTTCCAGCGTATTATCGCCGAGTTCAGCGGTTTCCACAAGGGGCTTTGTCTCGCTCGGAAAATTTCATAAACCACTCATTCTGCGGCCCTCGCAACGAGTCGTTCCCGAATCCTCCGTAGCAGATCCCCGGTGTGCGGCATCGCCACTCCGGACGCCTGCCCACGCCGCAGTGGTTCCGCCCAAATCGGCACCACTTCCACTTCCCGGCCCTCGACAAAGTCGATCATGCTGGAGGTCCGGTAAGCGCCCATCGGCCGGGTGCGCTCGATGTTGGAATGAATCAACTCGTCCTCCAAATCAAGACCCTGTGCTCTCGCCGCTTGCACGACTTCCGTCATCAGGATCCGGATCTCATTTTCCATGCCGCTCTCCGCCAGCAAGACGTCCGTCGTCACGCCACCTTCCGCGACTGACAGGCCATTGAACGGAATGTTCCAGATCAACTTTTCCCACTGGGATTTGCGAAGATTTTCCACCGCGAACGCCTGAATCTTCGCTTCCTGAAAGCGCTTTGCCAGTTCCGCTGCGCGCCCGGATTCGCCTTCGCCCCACTCGCCGATGGATATGCGCCCGCCGCCAGAATGACTGACCATGCCGGGCGAAATCCGGTTGATGCACACGAAACACAAACCGCCGAGCACGCGCTCCGGGCCGACGATTTCCGCGATGCTCTCACAGTTTCCCAAACCGTTTTGCAGCGTGAGAACTTGCGTTTTCTCATGAAGGAGCGGCGGTAGAACCTCGCCGAGCTGGTCATTCGCCGTCGCCTTCCACGCGACGATCACCAAATCCACTGGCCCAATTTCTCCGGCTGTGCGATAGGCCTTCAGTTCCGGTAATTCAAAATCGCCATGGATGCTCCGAACCTTCAAACCTTGCTCTGAAATCGCCTTGAAGTCCGAGCGCATCAGAAACCGCACGTCCTCACCCGCAGCCGCCAGGCGACTCCCGTAATAAAGCCCGATCGCGCCGGAGCCGACGATCGCCACGCTTTGGAATGTCCAACTCACTCGGAAAAATCAATCTTCCTTGAAGCCCTCAGCGCGACGTAAATCGATGCAACGGGTCAACCATTGCACCAGCTTTTCCGCCTCCTCGGACTCGTTGCGCATCGAAGTAAGCGCCGCCCAATCGAGGTGCGGGCGGGATTTTGGGGCGGCGATCCGGTTGAACTCCAGCCTTGCCATGATCGCCTCCGTTTCGCGCGGATGGGCGTTCAGAATATTCGCCGGGCGGGGCAGATCCTCAAGCGCTTCCGCCGTTAGACCGAACGAGGTCACACCCACGCCAAAGGTCGCACTCAGGCGGCGGAGTCCGTCGGCCAGCGCTTCATCCTCAATCGGGGCCGCATAAATCAGTTCGCCACCTTGCGCCCACATCGAAACCGCGAGCGTTTGGAAAAAGTCCTCACGGTAGGTTTGCAGGGATGGCTGGATTCTCAAACGCGCCGCATGCAGGCGGAACGGGGCGATTCCCAGACGTTGCTTAAAGGCGAGCATTGTTTCATCCAGTGACATCTCCTCATCCGGTGAGCCACCTGTTTCCCAATCGACCAGGACAAGCTCGGGGTATTTCCACAAATTGCTGACCGGCGAGTCCTTGCCGAAGGCCTGACGGAAGGCAAAAGGGAAGCGGCCGTTGATTTCAAAATAGCGGGTGACCACCGCACGAAATTTCCGGATCCGCAGCATGGCACCATCGACCATGTCGGAATCCGCGTGGGTGAGATCATCCAGACGTCCTTGCGTCAGCGCCATCAGCTCCTGTGCCCCTGATAGAGCGGGCAGCGGAGCGCTCCGGCGGTAGTAGCCTTGGCCTTTTTCCACCTTCGCAATCGGCGAGGCCGGATCGCAGGACATAATCGAAAAATGATAGCGTAGTGACGCATCCGAATAGTTCCCGGTCAGTTGCAAGCGGGTCAGACGGATCAACTCGGTTCCTTTGATTGAATCCGCAGGATTCCCCGGTAAAAGGGTAGGAAGAATGTCTGATAGCTGCTTTCTAAGACTCATGGGGGCGGTAAACGAAGGTTGCGTTGTGAGCATCCAATTCCCCCGTCCCCCGTTCATCAAGCCCCAAAAAGACGGATTTTAAAAATTAACCACCATGCCTGCCGCTTTTTTGAAGGAAATCGCCGTCAAGCTTGTCCAATCCCGCGATTCCACCATCCTATCACCATGAATTTCAAATCAGTCATCACTGCGGCAGCACTCGTTTCCAGCGCCCACGCCCAACAGCCGGACGCCAATGCCATCCTTCAGGGAGCCCGCATTTCGGCCACCCTCACCCAGCTCGACAAAAGCGAGCCCCTCAACGGCAACCTGTCTAAAAACGGCAAAAAAAACTCCATCGCCCTCTTCCTCGACGGCAAGAACATCCAGTTCCAATTCAACGAAAACAACACCTGGCGCGTCTTCCACATGCGCCTCTCGGATGAAAAATACGATCTCTTCGAGATGATCGATGGCAAGACCCAGGACTTCCCGTCCGAAAAACTCACCCAGCCCATCGCCGGCACCGATCTCACCTACGAGGACCTCGCCCTGCGCTTTTTCTACTGGCCGAACCCGAAACTCGAAGGCCAGGAAGACGTCGGCGGCCAGCCCTGTTATAAACTCCGCATCGACAAACCGAAAGGCAGCCCCGGCAAATACGAAGTCGTTTACGTCTGGGTCCACACCAAGTTCGGTGCCTTCATGAAGATTACCGGCCATGACAAAAACGGCGGCAAGGTGAAGGAATTCCAGGTCGAGGACGTCATGAAAGTCGCCGACAACGTCTGGACCCTACGGAAAATGCAGGTCGCCACCTGCGATCCCGCTAACGACGGTCGCCGTATTTCACTCACCGATGTCACCTTCGAAGCCCCGAAGAAACTCGCCCCGCACGGCCTGCGCTGATTTCTAGCAGAACCGATCAATCGCCCATCCGGAAAACCAGTGATCCGGATTGCTCGCCCGCGACCTTCGCCGGCATGCTCGATGGCCCGGTTTTTTCCGGAGTAATAAACTTCGAGCCGATCGCAGGAATCGCGCCGAGGAATGATAGGTCCCCTGCCGGAAACGCCACAGTCGTCAACGGATAGCTGATACGCGGAGTGCCGATGCGAAGATAGGTTACGGAACTTGAGCTTCTCACAAACAATGGACCGGACGCAGTTTCAAAACGCGCCCAGCGAAGTCCCGCGAAGCAGCCTTGGAACTCGGGAAATCCCCAATTCTCACCTGGCTGGATATCGTTTCGGACAATCTCATGCACACCCAGCGAGCTGCCACGCAGGCGGTTCTGCCAGACCCTGAACGGCCCCTCGCCGAGCCAGCGCACGGATTGGAGTTTCTCCTCCGGATGATCGAAGGTGATGCCGTGATAAGTGAAATCGCCATTGAGCGAGTAATGATAGTCCAACCGCAAATCACCACTCGACGACAGAGTCCAGCGGAACCCGAGCGAGCCATTGTCACCGGTGCTTTCCAGCCAAACGGAGGCGTCGGATCCATTTCCGCTTTTCAGCTTATTTCCGGCATTATCGGAAGGAAACCGATCAGCCTGATAGGCGACACGCATCCGCTTCACCGCAGCGGGTTTGCCGTCCACCTGACGGAAATCGGATAGCCGCACAGCAGCAACCCTCTGCGGTGGAAATTCATAACTATTTCCGTCCTTGGTCCGGCGGGTCGCATCGCAGAGGGTTTTCCATATATTTCCATCCGGAGAAATCTCCAGCTTGAATCCAGCCCAGTTCACATTCGCAGGAGTCTCCAGTTCGATCTCAAAAATATTCAGCATCTGGGGTGATTCAGGTTTCCATACGCGGGGCGCACCGGGAGTCTCGGGCAGGCTCAATTTCACCTCAGCCCATGGGACTTCGCCTGTCGAAGGGCGCGCGAAAACCAAGCGCGGGCCATTCGTGAGTGAGGAAACCTGATCGCCACGGCGCAGGGATCGGAGCATGCCGGTCTGCGCATCGAAGTCTGCGGCCACATCTCCAGCATGCAGCACGATCGCATCACCCGCTTTCTTCACATCAGGCACGATACCCGTTTTCTGGGAAACCGGAACTGCCATGCGTTTTCCGAGAGAGGAAGTCGGCCACGTCCAGGTCCACAGATCCTGCCCACGGGCATCGACAGCGGTGAGCTCCAGCGCATCGGCGTCCAGCCAGTTCGCCGGTAGTGACAAACTCAACTCGCCACTTCCACCGGGCTGCGTGGCTGGCGCGACGGCAGCACCTTTCGCAATCACCTCCCCCGCTCCGTTTCCTGTAACAGATGGAAAGTGCCTCAATTGCCAGTTGAATTTACAGCCTGTTAGCGGTGTGAAGTCATAGCGGTTGTGAACAGTCAGTTTTCCCGAGAATTTTGCGTCGAGCACGGGCGCATCGATCTGCACCGGTGAGAAGAGGTCGCGCACGGTGAAATAGCTCCCCTCTTTTTCATGATGCGGTCCCACGATTCCGTCCGGCGCGTAGGTGCTGTAAACATCAATGCGCCCGTTCTGATCAGTGCGCTTGATTCCTTCATCAGCAAGCATCCAGATGAATCCGCCTGCGCCGTAGGGTGAATGGGAAATGGCATCCCAATAGTCCTCCAATCCCGCGCCAGCGCCGCCGTCGTAGAGCCCGTGGATCATCTCCGTGGGCATTACCAGATTCGGTCCGGCAAGGCATCTTGTCAGATCGGCGAATGTCGGATAGTGCTTCGTATCCACGCCGTTGAACGCCTCAAATGGATGGAGCACCGCGCGGTTTTGCGGATCATACAATGCATACTCACCATCCAACTCGCGGTTCCATCCGCCCTCGTTTCCATTGTCCCAAAATAGGATGCTCGGATGATTCACATCACGCGCCACCATTTCCCGAACCAGCTTGCGACCAACTTCCGTATCATGCGAATGCTGCCAACCGCTGAGTTCATCGAGCACGTAGAGCCCCTGCTCGTCGCACAGCTCCAGAAACCTAACATCCGGCGGATAGTGCGTCATCCGCACGGCGTTCATGTTCATCGACTTGATCAAACGGATATCGTCCTCGCAATCCGCCGCATCCAGCGCCCGCCCCGTTTCCGGCCGGAAACTGTGACGACACACACCCTTGAGGAGGATCCGTTTCCCATTGAGAAACATGCCTTCCCCCTTCCGCAATTCGATCGTGCGAAAACCGAATTTCTGTGTCACCTTGTGAATTTCCTGCCCGCCTTTCAACAAAGTGAAACGCACGGAATACAGATTCGGAGTCTCCGCTGTCCATAGCCGCGGGCTGTTGATTTTCGTCCCTAACCGCATCCGGCTACACCCGCCACCGGGAATCTCTGCGGAAAATGCCTCTCCCACCGGCTGCCCGTCGTCTGCCAGAATTTGCGCATCCACCCGATCGGCATCGCGCACATTTCCGAAACCCAGATCCGCCGCAAATTTACCATCCGCCCCCGCGTTCACCGCCACTTGTTCGATGGATTGCGCGGGCACTGCTTCCAGGAAAACCGGACGAAAAATCCCACCGAACACCCAGTAATCCGCATTGCGCTCGGCCCGCTCCGCCGCTGCATTTGCTGAGACTTTCGAGACATCCACTTCGAGCAGATTTTCCTGCCCCGGCCTCAGCAGGTTAGTGATGTCGTATCTAAATCGATAGAATCCGCCTTGATGCACCGGCCCTGCGGACTTGCCATTCACCCTCACCTCGGCATCTGTCATCACCCCGTCGAAAACGATCCGGATACGCCGCCCTTTCCAATCCTCCGGCACGGAAAACTTCACTTGATAGAGTCCTTGTTCGTCCGCCTTGGCACCGACGCTCTCGCCGTAGTTATAAGAACCGAATCCCTGCTGTTCCCAATTCGACGGCACTGGAATGGTCGTCCGCTCGCCTGCCCGGCGGCCCTTGGTGACGGAAAACTCCCATGACACCGCGTCTTTCGGCCCGCGGCCGGATAGGTAACGCACCTCCGTTTCAGAAGCGCTAACACCGGAGAGTCCGGCCAAAATCACTCCAAGAGTGAGAGGGACAAACGACAGACGACTTGGTTTCGAATTCATGCGAAGGGCAAAATGAGTTTTGGGGTGCGGCAGCACAAAATCGATTTGTCGCGCCGCAAATACGGTTCAATCAAATCATTTCATACACGTTCAACACCTGAATGGGTGAATTGGATCAGCCTTTGCCCGCTATTCGCAGTTGCTCCCGCCCCTCCCCCAGCGCAGTTTTATTCGCAATCCCATGCTCCACTGGATCGACTCCCACAACCATCTCCAGGACCCGCGACTTGGAGATTCGGGACCAATCGTCGCCGCGATGAAACGCTCCGGCGTCACCCGTTGCATCGTCAATGCCACCCGCGAATCCGACTGGGCGGCAGTCGAAAATCTAGCAAGCTCCTATTCCGATTTCATCCTTCCCGCATTTGGAATCCATCCCTGGCACGCCCACACCGCCCGCCCCGGATGGCAGGAAAAAC
>JBDTNJ010000405.1:0-13767 GCA_039933825.1 Luteolibacter sp. | reverse complement strand
TCCAATCCGGCAACGTCGAGAAATCCGGATCCTGTGAGGTTGGCGCTGGTCACCACGTGGGTGCCGTTGCCGAGAACCAGATGCCCGTCCGCATGGAATTCGGTGCCAGTCTGATAGGATCCGCCGCCATTCAAGACAAGCTTCGATCCGGCGTCGGCCTGGATGATTGCATATTCTTGGTTAGATACCTTGGCGTAGATGAGCGAAAACCCTGTCGGGCTGGCCTGTCGGAGAATACCATGGTTTTCAAACACCCCTTCGCCGTGAGAGTTCTGGATGCTGCCGGTGCCTTCCAGATTCCAGCTCCCAAGGTTCACGATCGTGCCGTGGCTTTGAGTCGTGTCGTCCGGATCGAGTTCAAAATGTCCGCCGGTGTGCTGCGTCATGGTTCCTTCGTTGGTCAGGGTGCCATCCACGATGCCGAATAGGCTGGAAGCCACTTTCTCCGCAGAACCCGTGAAGCGCAGGTTCGCGGCATTCAGGGTGCCCCAACCTAACCGGCCACGCTCGGCGGAAATCGTGCACGTTCCGGCTTGGCCACCTAGCAACCCACCCAAGCCGTTCACCGTACCGCCCGAGACTGCGAAGCCACCGCTCGCAGGGCCGGTTTCCGGGCCGACGGAGCCGATCAGCCCCACCGAACCGTCCAATCCGGCAACGTCGAGAAATCCGGATCCTGTGAGGTTGGCGCTGGTCACCAAGTGGGTGCCGTTGCCGAGAACCAGATGCCCGTCGGCTTGGAATTCGGTGCCTGCGCCATAGGTCCCGCCGTGATCGCACCGCAAGTAGGACCCTGCCACCACCTCGATCACCGCCCCCGGTTGGTTCTGCATCGCCGCAGCAATGATCGAATGCCCGGCCGGATCGCCCTGGCGCAGCGTGTTGAAGTTCTTGAACTGGCCGGATCCCCATGTGTTGAGCACGTCAGCATTGCCTAACAAATCCCAGGTGCCCTTGTTGGCCAGCACGCCGAAGGCCGGCGAATCCGTCGGATCGGTGTCGATCGATCCGAAATCCGACTGGCTAAGCGCGCCCTCGTTGGCGATCACGCCATTGGTGATACTGAGCGTGGATCCTGCGGCCACTGTGGCGGTTCCAGTGACCCGCAGATTGGCGGTGTCGAGGAGACCGGTACCCAGCCAAGCGTGGTCCACCGAGATCGTGCCTGCCGACCCGCCGCCCAAGCCGGACAGCAACCCGACCACCGTGCCGCCCTGCACCGCGAACCCACCCGTGGCCGCACCGAACGGGCTGTTGATTCCGCCGATCAAGCTCAATGTGCCGGAATACGCCCGCAGGTAATCCGATCCAGTTAGGGTTGCCACACCGACCACGTGATCGCCGCCCGCGAACCAGATATCGCCACCATTGGCGTCAAACACCGGCGTGCCAGCATAGTTACCACCACCCATCAGATAGAGTCCGGATTGCCGCGACCTCAGCACCGCTCCACCGCTGGTGGTCACCGGTGCGTAAACATACGATGGGGCGGGCGCGTCCTGTTCCAGGATTCCAGCGATCTGAAACACTCCCGCTCCGAAGCTATTGGAAATCGTCCGCTGGTTTGAAAACCGGAGCAGACCCGAACCGGTGATTTCCAGCGTCCCACCGCCCTCAGTGCTCTGGTAGTCGGTGTCGTAATTGTCCCCAGCCGTCGTCGTGGAACTGATCGTGTGGGTCGTGCCATCATCAATTGCGATCGTCGCCCCAACCGGACCCGCCAGTAGCCACAGGATGACGAGTCCTCGAATTTGTGCCTGCTTGCAGTTTTCAGTAAGTTCCATGCCTTTCCGGACGATCATTGATAAATTTTCACATCCGCCCGGGGGGAGGTAGTTCGATTGGCTGGCGGGCCGATCCTATTCAAGATCGGCCTTTGATGAAAAAGGAACAACCCGCCGAGGAAGATCCCATCGTTTTGAGCAGGATTTGCAAGCTCGGACCTAAACATCACGACTCAGCGCCCGGCGTGCGGGCTCAGGTGGTTTCAATGTTTCAAGGAGAGCGAATCCATGAGAAGGAATTTTCAGAGGCGCTTGATGGCCGATGAACGCAGCTTCAAATTTGAACCAGTGATGCTCGACTCGATCAAGGCCCACTAATTTCCCCAGCGTAACCGCCATGACAGCAACGGCGGCAAAGGCGTCTTTTTGAGCGCGGGTGGCTGGAAAGCGATGATCAATTAGAAACCCTAATCCGTCCGAAGCGCTTCGTCTCGCCGATGGTGTTGTCCTCGATGGTCACGCGCTCCCAATCAGTATTGATCGATTGAACCGTTTCTAGACCTGGTGCGCTCTGCCAAGTCGATCCGAGGCCCGAGCTGAACTGGGGGGTATAGATAAGTCCAGGATTGGCGGATGCCTTGAGGCGGAGGTATTCCATCCTCAGCCGTGTTGCATTGCCGGTACCCACGGTCGAAAGGAGCGGTAACCCATAAGTTCCAGTTCCTGCCGCCACGACGGGACTTCCTGGAACAAGTGGCGGAAGGTTGAATGCTCGCTCGATGAGATTTGCCATGCCGTCGTGGTCAGGATCTGCGCCCCATCCAGAAATGGTTGCGTCGTTGGCCTGTTCCCCGAACGCTTGGTCCTTCCAAAGACCGCCCTGATCGTCGAATACTCGGATCTGGAATGCTTTTCTGCCGCTGCTGCCGACTGCATTCCAAGATTCTAAGGCTAGGTTATAAGTCCCTGCGAGTGGCGTGGCCTGCAACTGGCCAGTCCCTGTCCCAAACGTCCACCCCGAGGGCATCCCATCGGCGGCGTAAAGTGAGGCAGACGGGCTGGTAGAAAACGTTTGGGTAAACGAAATGCCCGCCACTTTCCTGATGATCGTTTCTCCGCTAAAGGATGGGGTGCCTACAGCGGGCTGGATGACGAAAGTCACTGCAACGGCTTCGCCCGTCCCCTGTGTATTTACTCCCCAGACGTTTACTTTGAAGCTCCCGGATTCCACGGGTGAGCCGGAGAAGACTCCTGTTTGTGGATTGAGCGAGATGCCGAAGGGAAGTGCGGTCGCATCGAAGAAATCAACGGAACTCATAGCGGAGATGGAGGCCGTAAGGGGCACGCCGACACGCCCTGAGAACAGGGAGAGTGGCGGGATCATGACAGGAGTTCCGGGTGCGGCGGCACTGTGGATGATCAATAGCTGGCTGCGGCCCTGTCCTAGCGCGTTGAACGCGGAAACGTCGATTTTCGAGTCTCCAGGTCCGCTGGGAGTTCCCGAGAGCACACCGGTAAATGGGTTGAAGACAAGCCACTCAGGGAGTTCTGGAACATTGTATCCAGAGGGGCTTGGGGTGGCAGAAAACTGAAATGTGAATGGCGTGCCACTCACTACAGAGGCGGTTATGGGACTTGTCATGACGGGCGTCCCGTCGGCGGGATCTATCACAAGACTCACTTGCACCGCTTGGCCACTGACTGTCTGGCCGATGGGTGTCACGGTGATGGTGAATGATCCCGGTTTAGAAGGAGTTCCCAAGATGTTACCCGTGTTTTCATTATAGACCAATCCTTCTGGCAGGCCGGAAATTCTGTAGCGGATCACATTTGCGGTGGCTTGGAATTGGTGGGTGAGCGCCACCCCGACTTTGCCGCTCAGAGGGGGCAAAGTCAGCGCCAGTGCATTGGGTTGTAGCGTCAGTGAAGTTTCCCCATTTGCGAGAAGCAGAGACCTTGGTAACGAGAGCAATTGAGTCCCACCAGAAGTGATGGCGGGAGCTCCGGACGGAGGAGAAAAAACCATGGTGATTTCCTTGGTGAGGCCGGGGCTGGTGGCGTTGTAAGCGCGGGCAAGGAAACTGATCACGCCCGATTGCGAGACCGTTCCGGAAAAGGCTCCTGTGGATGGCGCGAATACCAGACCCGACGGCCAAGCAGGAGACATGGCGGTGACCTCGAAGCGGGTTGGGTTGCCGGAAGCTGCTAAGTTAGCGGAAACGGGGGTGCCTGCGGTGGAATAAATCACTTGAGGGTTCTGGATGGCAGGTGCTCCGCTTGCTGGCGCGACGGTCAGTGGCAACCCTGCTCTGACTCCCTGCCCAGAATAGTATGCTCCGCTAAAATAGGCCCAGAGCGTATAATTTGTCCTTCCCGGCAAAGGAAGTGAGCCTGATGGAACGGTAAAAGTGGAAGTGGTTTGGCTGCGATCAAAGTTATCAAACAGAAGACCATATCCAATATAGCTCCCAGCTAATCTGCTTGTTGTAGTTGTAAATGAAAGGCTGTTTCCCCACGTGGCTGAAAGTTGCAGGGGACCGTTGATGGTCGGTATTTTTCCGATACTTGCATCATAAATCACCATCGCTACCGAAGTTCCTCGACCGCTGCTATTCCTACCGTAAACGGTGGAGCTCGCCTTGCCGTTGCTGAATACGGGAGTGCCGCTCAATATGCCGGTTGCAGCGTTGAGAGTCATTCCACTAGGGAGGCTTTCCGCGAAAATGCCTATGCCCGACTCCCAAGGTGAAGAGCTCGGAAGATTGGTCGCGGTGAGCGTGATGCTGATAGGGTTTGTTGTATCAACATAAATATACGTTGGTATCAACATCACGGGCACCGCAGGGTTTGGCTTCACAATGATTTGGAGTGTCAGCGGATCACTGGCTCCATTCACGTTCGAAGCCCGCAGGATGACTTGGTAGATTCCGGGATTAACAGGTTTTCCTGAAATGATACCGGTGGTGGCATTCAGCGCTAAACCGTCAGGAAGGCTGCTGACCTGATACCCCTTGATCGGAGGATTCGTGGCAGTGATTTGATAGTTGAGGGCCGATCCTTGCTGGATCTCCACTGAGGCAAAACTGGTGACCTTCGGCACGAGTGGACCAGCTCTCACCAGAAGATAGAGAGTCGATTCTGACCCAGCACCTACCGCGCTGGATGCACGCAGTTTCACCTGAAAGGTTCCGGTCACTGTCGCCGCACCGCTGATTTGACCAGTCTGGAAGTTCGCGACAAGGCCATCCGGCAGTCCACTGATTCCATACGAGGTGATTGGTAAAATACTGGTTGTTTGGACCGTGTAAGTGAAGGGAGCGAGAGCGGCTGTTTCAAGATTGAGACTGCCGACGATTTCGGGGGTGTCGGGTTTGGCATCGATTTTGAAAGTCATCACGCGAGGTTCACCAAGGCCCGCTAGGTTAGAAGCCTGTAACGTCACTTCGAAGAAACCCGGAGCTGTCGGAGTGCCTCCGATAAATCCAGTGGCAGCCGAGATGGACAACCCACCAGGCAAGGCTGTGGCAGTGAATTGAGTAGCAGCCTTGTCCACCTGAGTCTGATAGGAAAATGCAACACCGACGTAGCCTGAAGGCCCCGGTGGCCCTACGGCGGGAGGCGCGACAATGACGGGTGGAAGGATCGGAATGACTGGAAGTCCACTCGGAAAATCCAACGGGTTTGCGGCCCCGGCAACCGCAGATGCTGTAGCAACAGAACTGCTAGCAAAGGGCAAGACGTTGGGCGCATCAGGATGATACTGGACACGCAGCACCATCGGTTGCGCCAGGCCGGTACCATCCGCATTGGTTGCCTTCACGGAAAAGTTGAATGTTCCGGGAGTTGAGGGCGTCCCTGAGATCTGGCCGGTGGTTCCGTTTTGCAGAAGACCCGCTGGAAGGTTCTCGAAGGTGAAAGAGGTGGGAGAATTGGAGGCAAGGACGGTTGTCGTAAAGTTTACCCCTACATTTGCCAACAAGGAGGCAACGCTGCTGATTCCGGGCACCAGTCGTGGTGGCCCGAGGACAATTTTGAGCGGAGTGGCGACGCTTTGCCCGGACGCATTGCTAGCAGTAATCGTGACATTGAAGGTGCCCTCAACCGAAGGAGTGCCGGAAAGCAGGCCGCTTGAGGCGATCAACGTGACGCCAGCCGGCAAAGAGCCTGAGATGACATAGGAAGCGGCGGCTGGAGATGCCGTCAATTGAAAGGAGAACGAATCGTTCTTGCGCCCACGAGCTTCCGCTAGGGAGGTGATGGCGGGAGCATTCGGATGCGGTGCAATGGAGATGCTGAGCGATGTCCACTCGCCAGGCCCAGTCGTATTGGTGGCTCGAACCTGCACGGTCACATTTCCAGGTATGACAGGTGTGCCGGACAATAGGCCAGTTGCGGTGTTTACGCTCAGCCATGCGGGACCGTTCTGGATGGCAAAGGACTGTGGACTGTTGCTTGCAGCGATTTGGTAGGAAAACGCAATATTCGCGGTGGCTGCTGCAAACAGTGGACTCGTGATGACAGGTGGAGGAATCGGTGGTAGAATCGTAAGACTCAGCGCTTGTTGGCCCGTGCCTCCACCATTCACTGCGGTGACTGCAACCGCGAATATTCCATAAACTAGCGGTGTGCCAGAGATGAGTCCAGTCGCCGGGTTCACCGATAGTCCAGATGGCAGATTCGCTGCACCATAGGTCGTCGGATTTTGCGTGGCGGTAATTTGATGAGAGAACGGGTCGTTCACGCGGCCACTGGCAACATCCGCACTGGTGATGACAGGTTTGGGCGGCGTGATGGTGAAAGTAATAGTTGTCGTGGCGGCTCTCAGGTAATTCGCTGCTGTGATTTGCGCCGACCATGAACCTGACGCGGTCGGCGTTCCGGTTATCCATCCGGTGGAGGCATCCATTGCGAGACCGTTAGGCAGATTTGTTGCCGAATAGGTAAGTGGTCCCAGAGTCGCCTGCACTTGAGCTGAGAACAGTTGTCCTGAATCTCCAGTGTAGGAGGCTGGACCGGAAAAAATGGGAAGGCGGGGCTGGGTGGTAACGGTAGCGGTTTGGCTGGCAGTGCTGCCAAATGGGTTCGTCACTCGCACCCAAAAGGATGTGTTAGCTAGGAGAGAACCCGTCGGGAAACTTTTAGAATTGGCACCGACCGGGCTGCTAGTGTCCCCGGACTGTCCCCGATACCACTGCCAGGAAAATGGCGGAATTCCCGAGGCGCGTGCTGAAAGTATGGCTTCGTCACCTTCGAGGATAGAGAGATTTGAAGGTTGTAAGGATAAAAAGGGCGGCAACTCGTCGAGTAGATTGACCGCCTTCGCCACGAAACGACTGACTTTACTTCCGGCGGTATTGAAACTCCCGCCCGCATAGAGGCGCCCACCGAAATCGAGCGCAAGCGCGCTGACATTCCCCGACATTCCCGATCCGAGCGCAGCCCAATTGCGGCCATTCCATTTGGCGATATATGATGCAGTGATCCCCGGCAGGAATCCGCTTGCATCGATGGGACTAATGGCGCCGAAATTTCCTCCACAAAATAAATTCCCAAATCCATCAGTGACAAGTGCATTGACATTAGAACTCGTAGAACCCAACGGCGACCAAGTTGTCCCATCCCAAATAGCCACCCCGTCGAAGTTTGTTCCGTTGACACTGACGACTTTTCCCCCCGCGTATAGAATCCCGCTGGCGTCGAGTGCTAACGCAGTGACATATTGATATTCTGAGAATCCTGACCCCACGGGTGCCCATGTGCTACCATTTCATTTTGCCACCTTGTTCGCCACCACACCGCCAGCAAACGTAAAATAGCCCCCAACGTATAAGCTATCATTTTCACCAAGTGCGAGGGCTAACACACTACCATCCAGTCCTGTGCCGAGAGAGGACCAGACTCCATCACTCCATTTCGCGATTCTGCTGGCATTCACTCCACCTGCAGTCGTGAAGCTGCCCCCTGCGTAAAGATTTCCTGATGTGTCGAGGGCGAGAGCCGACACCGCGTAATTGAAAGTTCCAATGTCGCTCCAAGCGGTGCCATCCCACTTGCTGCAAGAGGGGAGGGTTGATCCTCCGCCCAAGGCCACATTATCGCACACATAGATACTTCCCGAGTTATCTACGGCCATCGCAACAATTGAACTAAACGACCGGTCACCCACATGGGACCAGTTCGCACCATTCCATCGGGCGATGTAGTTCCCGCCGATATCGCCCGAATATTTGAGTGCTCCCGAAACATAGATGCTGTCGGAGGAGTCAGCTGCCACCGCGTTTACGCTCCCAAATATCAGCTGCGAGTGGAGTCCCAAGAATTGATAGTTCTCGTAGGTGCCGATATTGGCCGCCGTGGTGTTATAAACCGAAGGGTCAAATGAGCCGCCTGCGAAAACTTTCCCAAACGCATTGATTCCTATGGCGTATATGATGCTTGGAGCTCGCTGAAACGTTTCAAAAGAACTTCCATCCCAGACGGTGACCGTGCCACCCCCGTTGATTTGATACCCACCGATATAAAGTTTCCCTGCAAAGTCTATTTTGATGTCATAGACGCTACTAGCAGGCATGCTGCTACCCGAAGGGTTGTTCAACCTACTCCAAGCAGTGCCATTCCATCTAGCAACCCTCTGTGTCCCTGCCACGCCACCGGCAGAGGTGAATTCTCCTCCGGCATAAAGTATCCCGCTTGAGTCCGTGGCCAATGAATAGACGAGGCCGTTCATACCTGTCCCAAGCGCGAACCACGCACTGCCGTTCCATCTAGCAATTAAATTGACGGGTACCCCTCCAGCTGTGAGAAATTGACCGCATGCGTATAGATTGCCATCGGCACTGGCCGCGATGGATAGCACATTGCCGCTAGTACCTGAACCAAGCGCAGACCACGTGCTGCCGTTCCATTTGGCAATCCGATTCGCCCCTATGCTGCCAGCTACGGTGAAGTCGCCACCCGCATAGATGTTGCCGCTAGAATCGACTTCAAGCGTACTGACCGTGCCATTCACTCCCGTTCCGAGTGATGCCCACGCGCTGCCATTCCATTTGGCGACCCCCTTAGCACTTGCTCCTCCCGCTGTCGTAAATCCTCCACCGGCATACACGTTGCCACTTGAATCAATTTCGATGGCATAAACCGAACCATTCAAACCCACTCCCAAGGCAGTCCAATTGGTCCCATTCCATTTGGCGATGCGACTCGCCGCAATGTCCCCCGCGATTGTGAATTCGCCTCCGACATATATATTCCCGAAATTGTCCGGCATAATGACGCGGATTGCTCCATTTGTGCCAGGGTAGGTAGGATTGATAGCAATCCAATCTGCGTCTGAAAACGTTGGATCAATCCGTATGGGATATATCGCCATGCTATCATCCACTTGGATTTGGAGGGTATGTTGATCAGCTACCTTTATAGCGGCTGACATTACCTTTCCCGCAGAGTCTGTCACATGCAGCCGACTGTAGATGAGTTCACGTTTATCCTTATCCAAGGTTAGCTTGATCCCTTGGGCCGTTTCACCTGCTTCCGCTCCGCTGAGGGAAAGTGAAAGTATCAGCTCCCCCGAACCTGGCGGACGATCTGCCAGAATGAAATCCTGGCGCACACCATCAACGCCCACGCGGTATTCCTCTACGATTCCTGGCCGGATGAAGGAGACCACATCATCGTTTGAAATTAACTGTCCGTTCACTTCAAAGTGGCATGAGTGGTCAGGATTTACCCTTCCGACACTCGCCGCCTTCAGTCGCAGCACTCCTCCTGCTCC
The DNA here is from genome assembly GCA_039933825.1 of Luteolibacter sp. GTDB lineage: Bacteria > Verrucomicrobiota > Verrucomicrobiia > Verrucomicrobiales > Akkermansiaceae > Luteolibacter. The sequence goes on along the minus strand of JBDTNJ010000405.1, from coordinate 4,272 downwards.
GGATTCCGTGGACTCGATCCAAAGGCCATCATGACTAGCCGTCGCGTTGAGCTTCTGAGAGGCGGCTTTGAGCAATATGTCCCCGACTGGGATCTTCCCGTTCGCTTGAACCGCGGGGGATCTGACAAGGTAGTCGGCATCCGGATTGAAACCATCCACAGACTGGGCGTGGACTGACAGGGCAGCAAAGAGCAGGAAGGCAATGCCGGTGAGAATGGGGCGGATGAAGTTCACGGGAGGATGGAGTTTGCTAGGTTACGAGCGAGCAGAAGGAGATTCAGCAATCTTATAGGCATAATTCCGGCATCCGCAGGGCTAGAGATGAGCATTGGTGTTTCGGAATGACAATTTGACGACTAATGCATTGCCCGGTTGGGTGCACGGAAAAAGCAGGGAATAGCAAGATCCGCAAAGCTTCCATGGGTAGGCGGCCGCGATGGGGAATCGCTAGTCATGCATCTCGCGTGCTAAGGGATCCGGGCCACCGGCGGAGAAAAGCCCGGCATTTCAACAAACGACACACGTATTCTTCCGAAATTCTTCGGTCGTCGGGCTAACGACCTTGGTTGTTAAGTGGAGTGTGCGGGTCGCTTGGCAAACGACTTGGGGATTTTGCCGAAGTGCCTTGGTATACTTAACAAATTTACAGGTCGCGCATTGGCGTACAGGCTGCGAAGCTTGAGGGTGAGCTCGTGGTCGTGGATTCTTGATGGTTTGCCTTTAAAACGGTGCTATCGGTAGTCGCCGGAGTCCTGCAGACTCAGAGATCATTGGAAACTTGCATCCGGCAGTCCTCTCGGGTTTCCACAGATATCTATTTTTCATAAATCAGGTCAATCAGGGAAATTGTCGGTTGGTTGATTTGGGGCGGCGGGGGGGTCTAGAGGTGGACTGCGGGTGGTGGAACACCATGAGCACCGGGGTCTTCTACATGGGTAGGGTTACACCCCATGGTGTGGGGCGGATGTTTTCCATAGCTTGCAGTTCTCCCACAAGAAAGAATCAGTGATCATGAACCATCCCATTAAACCAATCAGTGACGACCTCGGTCATCTTGCCAAACACGCGAACGATCTGATCTCCGCCACTGCGGAAGCGACCGAAGATAAAATCGTGGAAGCCCGCAACCGTCTCGCGGATGTGTTGCAGCGCGGAAGGGAAATCTACAACCATGCCGGTGAGAGCGCCGGCGCGCGCTGCATGGCGGCAGACCTGCTGATGCGGAGGAATCTCTATTCGGTCATCGCCATCGGTATCGGCGTTGGAATGCTCGCCGGGTATCTGGCCAATTCCTGCCGCACCTGCCACCGCGATTGAAACCTCCAACAGAAAGTGAAGTCATGAAACTAAAAAACACGCTGCTGGACCGACCGGTGATGTACAAAACGGAGAACGACATCCCGGAGGCGCGCCGCATCGAACTGAACGCGTTGATGAACCTGCGGCTGGCTTCCGCCTTGGACTTGCAGTCCCAGTTAAAGCAGGCTCACTGGAATGTGAAGGGGCCTAACTTCATTGGCCTTCACGAACTTTTCGACACGATCTACGAGGCGGTGGAGAACTATGTGGACATGATCGCCGAGCGCATCGTGCAGCTTGGCGGCGTGGCGGAAGGCACGGCGCGCGTTGCCGCCTCACGTTCGACACTGGGCGAGTATCCGCTCGATATCGCAGGAGGTCCGGCCCATGTGGGAGCGGTTTCCAGCGCGCTCGCGTCATTCGGTGCCGAGGCCCGTGGGACGATCAACGAGGCGGAGGAACTGGAAGATGCCGATACGGCGGACCTTTTCACCGAGGTCTCACGCGGCATCGACAAATGGCTCTGGTTTGTGGAAGCCCACGCCCAGTCCCCGAAGTAAACATATACCTATACTAACATGAAAATCGACTTATTTCAAGAATGCGCGGTGATCGTCTATGGCAACGGATGCTGCATCGCGACCCGCCGGATGCTGCGGGTGCGTGCGGTGGAGCTGGCGGTAATCGACGGACGTGCGCCGCAGGAGGTTTCGAAAACCGATTGGGAGCAGGCGAAACGCGAACTGTCTGACGGCGCGGAGAGACATCCGAACGGGGTGATCGCCGCCACTGGATGAGCGGACAGGTTCAGAGGTGCCAGCCGCCGGCCTCGTCGCATTTCACGTGCTGGATATACTCGCGGAGAGTGTTTCTCCTCCGGAGTGCGGTCCGGCAGATCCGCTGGCTTGTTTTTCATATGGAAGAGACCAGACTCGCCGGGATCCTCGTGCCGTCGGCGTAATTCCGCAATCACAACCGCGACCATTGTTCATGGATAAAGAAAGCTTTTCCCTCTTCATGGCCATCATCGGAACTCTTTGTTGGGTTGTTTGTTTTTGGTGGATGCATCGGATCTCGTATAAACAGAACGCCGTCATGGATCAACTTCGCGCGCAGGGCAAACGTATCGAAAAATTATCCAAACTCGAACACGACCTCATTAAAGAAGTGCATCCCCAAGTCGCCGAAATCAAAGTAGGGATGGACGCAATGGTGATCGCGGTGAAGGAAAATACAGAAATCAATTCCCCCGCAGCCGATCCGAAATGATGGATTTGCTCCGGGCGACCAGTGGATAGACTTCAGATGGCGATTATGACGGGTTGCTTCGCTTCACCGGGAGGCACCTGACATGTGATCCCTGGCTCCCGAGGCTTCTGCTCACCTGACCCTCTGAATCTATCATTTTTATAATCGGAACGGTGGAATGTCCGTGCGTTCCTTGTGACGAGGAAGGTTGGCTACGTGTGCGACGGAGACACGCTGGGCGGGGATTTTTTCCGGCAATCCGATTTCCAGCTTGGAACGCCGCATTTCCCGGGTTGTGATGGACATGCAATGGCTTACCTCGACGAAAACTTCCTGCTTTATTCCCCGACCGCGCGCCGCCTTTTCCATGAGGTGGCCAAGGATCAGCCGATCATCGATTACCACTGCCATCTCTCGCCCCGTGAGATCGCGACAAATCACCGCTGGGGAAACATTTCCGACATCTGGCTGGGCGGCGACCATTACAAATGGCGGCTGATGCGCGCCAATGGCGTGGACGAGGAGTTGATCACCGGGGACTCGACTCCGCGGGAAAAGTTCCAAGCGTGGGCCGAGACGGTGCCATTCACCCTGCGCAATCCGATCCACCATTGGACTCACATCGAGCTTCAGCGTTATTTCGGAATTGATCTGATGCTCGGCCCGAAGACGGCGGATGAGATCTGGGAACGTACGAACGCGAAACTCGCGGAGCAGGATTTCTGTGTGCATGGGATTTTGAAAAAGTTCGACGTGCGTGTCGTCGGCACCACCGATGACCCGGCGGATTCTCTCGATGATCATTTCACCATCGCTGGCTCCGATCTGACGACGCTGGTCGTGCCGACCTTCCGCCCGGATAAAGCCTTCAACGTGGATCGTCCGGATTTGTTGCTCCCATGGCTGGTGAAACTGGAAGCCGCTTCGGACACGACCATCGTGCATCTGTCAGATCTGTTGGGAGCGCTGCAAAAGCGCCACGACGATTTCCACGCGGCAGGCGCGCGTCTATCGGATCACGGTCTCGACCGTCTCCCAGCGCTGCCCTGCACGGACGAAGAAGCGGCGATGATTTTCAACAAGGCACGCGCCGGCAAGCTGGCTACTCCCGAGGAGAAGGAGAAATTCTCCTTCTATCTGATGGTGTTCTTCGGCCAGCTCGATGCGGCGAAGGGGTGGACGAAGCAGCTCCACCTCGGTGCCTTCAGAAACTGCAACGCCCGAATGTCCAAGCAGCTCGGTCCGGACACCGGCTACGACACCATTGGCGATACCGAGCAGGGGGCCGCGCTGGTCAACTATCTTGACACACTGGCCTCCGCCGGATCGCTGCCAAAAATCGTTCTTTATAATCTCAACCCGCGCGACAATTACCTATTCGCCTGCCTCACCGGTGTTTTCCAAGACGGCACGGTTCCCGGGAAAATCCAGTTCGGCTCCGGGTGGTGGTTCCTCGATCAGAAAAATGGCATGGAGCTCCAGCTTGACGCGCTGTCCGCTACCGGGCTGCTCTCGCGCTTTGTCGGGATGCTTACGGATTCGCGTTCGTTCCTGTCGTTCCCGCGTCATGAATATTTCCGCCGGATTTTCTGCAACCTCCTCGGCAGCGAGGCGGATCGCGGCGAGCTGCCGGATGATTTCGAGGCGCTGTCAGAGCTGGTTAGCGCGGTCTGTTTCGGGAATGCCAAACGGCAGTTCGGATTCGATGTATAAAACCGGTTTTCT
>JBDTNJ010000404.1:0-21528 GCA_039933825.1 Luteolibacter sp. | reverse complement strand
GGTGTCGGGCGCGTCGCCGACGGATGAAAACTCATTCGCCGAACCCGCCCGGATCGCTCCCAAAGCCAGCCGCCTCACCAGCTCCCAACACACTTTCCCGCCCTACTCCGTGACCGTGCTGAAGTGGCACGCCGAAACCCTATCACCAAACCCATGAACTACCGAAACCTACTGTTAATACTCGTTCTATCCGCCACCAGCGCCCACGCCGCGATGGTCCATCCCGGCGGCTGGCACACACAAGCCGATCTCGACCGTATCCGCGGCAAGGTGAAGGCCGGTCAGGAGCCGTGGAAAAGCGCCTGGACCGCACTTGAGAAATCAGAAGCCGGCCTCAACACCAAGGCCCACGTCCAACCGGAAAGTAATAACAACTACGCGATTCAGGGCGACGGCCACTCTGCTTACGTCCTCGCCATCAAGTGGGTCGCCTCGGGTGACAAGCGCTATGCCGAGGCCGCCATCAAGCTCATCAACGCCTGGACCTCCACCGTTAAAACCATCGGTTCCGAGCCGATGCGCAGCGGCCTCGGCGGCAGCCAGATGGCCCAGGCCGCGGAAATACTGGCCCATGGCTTCAAGGGCGAGGCTGGCTGGAACTCTGCGGAAATCAAACGCGCGCAGGGATGGTTCAAGACCGTGGTTTATCCCCATCCGAACAAAGGTGCCTCCGCCAACTGGGGGACCAGCGCGATGGGCGGCATCATGTCGATGGCCGTGTTTTGCGATGATCCGGAGATGTTTCTACAGGCGATGGAGATCTATAAAAACGGCTTCGTGATCAACGGCTCGGGCAAGAACGGCTGCTGCGGCGTCACCCAATACATCGACGCGACGGGTGAGAATGCGGAAAGCGGCCGCGACCAACCGCACAGCCAGGGCGGCATCGCCCATCTCGTGGAAGTCGCATTGTGCGCCGCGAACCAAGGCGTGGATTTGGTTACCTACAACGACGCCACCGGCGTGCGCGACTACGGCGTCACGGGCGACAACCGACTCCTGCTAGGCTTCGAGTACACCGCGAAATACAATCTCGGTGAAGAAGTGCCCTATCACCCGTTCTTCGAGTATTGCAACAACGTCACCAAGTATCCCACGGGACCCGCGCCGCAAGGCCGCGCGAATTATTCGCCGGTGTGGGAAATGGCATACAGCCTGTTCACCCGCGCAAAATTGAAGGCTCCCTATTGCAAACGGATCATCGAGCTCCCGACCTACTCGCCTGAGAAATCCAACAGCGATCACCCCGGCATGGGCACCCTGACATTCCGCAATTGAACGGCCCAGGAAGTCACCAACCCAGCCTTAGCCAACAGCCATGGCCATTCGCCTGATTCCTCTCGCCCATGTCGCACTGACGCTCGTGACGCCCTACATCGCCTACATCGCCTACATCGCCTGCGCCGCCGATCCGCAGGGATAGGGAGACTGGCCGCTGTGGGGTGACTAGGGCGGGTGCGATCCGTTATGCGAACGGCAAATTTTGGATTTACTTCGGCACGCCGGACGAGGGGATTTTCATGACCAGTGCGCCGAAAGCGATCGGCCCGTGGGAGCCGCTGCAATCCGTGATGCCGTCTAGCAGTTAGTGAAATTATTGCCCGTTATGGGACGACGACGGGCAGGGAACTCATTCAGGAAACGAAGACCTAGGTCAACGAAGGATCCCATCGCGAGGCTAACAAGCTCGAAGCTTCGTGCGTCACCGTGAGTTGTCCATCAAACGATGTGGTTACTTAGGTGACACGTTGGCTTGTGGCCGTATCCGGGATCTCACGGCTGGATCCTGATGCGATAGAATGTTTTGCCTTGTGCCGGGTCTGGGGAGTCGGAGAAATTCAAAGGACCACCTCCCGCCCAGGCCGGGCCGATGTTTTCCCAAGCGCCGGAAAGAGTGTAGCTACGTTGGAGTCGATAGACTCGGGCGGAGTCCGAGATTGCCAGCAAGATGTTCGCTGTCCCGCTGTCAAACGTGACGCTGGAGCTCGCCAGTTCCGCCATTGTCACGGGCGGCAACATCGGTGTTGCGCTGACCTCGCTGCTATTCGCGCTCTCGCCGTTGGTGTTCACGGCCGAGACAACATAATAGTAGGTGCTACCTCCTAATCCGGTGTTTGTGAAAGTCGGCGAGGATACGTTAGGGGCGATGGTGGAATACGATCCACCGCTGACTGCGCTGCGCTTCACGCCGTAACTAACAGCCTCCGCAGTAGAACTCCAATTGAGCGTGACTTGCCTAGTGCCGGCAGACGCCCCGAGACCAGTGGGAGCCGCGGATGCCTGATAGGTCCACGGGGCGGTAATGTTATCAAAGGTAAACGTGCGGGAGATGTTGTTCTGGCCGCAGAAAGCCAATCCCACATAGATCGGATCTGCCATCACGACCGTTTGCGTCGTACCAACTTGGATCCATGTGTTAGGACTCGCCAGTGCGGCAACGGAAGCAACGAAACTGTTGCCGGTGCGCACCAATTTCAGCCAATAGGGATAGGTAAGAGTGCCGGTGCCCCCGGCATTGGATGCCCCGGCCCCTGCGGTGGCCCGATTTTCAAACTTGGCTCCGCCGTTGATGTTGATGAACGAATAAGCCGAGTTGGCTGCGAGAGATTGGCGAAACATCAGGCCCGCTTTTCCCGCGCTGTTTGGACCGGTGATCCGGGCGATGATGGTGGCATCGCCGGAAACGGGAGCGGCGATGAAATGGAATACGTCCGCGCCGTTCCAGATATCGGTTCCGGCAGCGGTGACGGTGAACGTTCCTCCACCAAATCCGGCCTGGCTGGCTGGGCTGATAACGCCGATTTCGTTAGCCGTCAAAGGCGGTGGCATGAAATAACCGGCACTGGAAGCGGGGAGTGAATTCGGGTTTTCAACCACGTTATCGACCACGGAAACGACATAATAATACGTCACCCCGTTCGCAATGCTCTTGTCGGCGTAGCTGGTGGTGGTCAGCCCCGTCGCGATGGTGGTGTAAGGACCACCGTTCACCGTGGCGCGCTTCAGGTTATAGTAATTCACCTGGCCGGCGTAGGCATTCCACGTCACGACAATTTGCGCGCTTCCGGGCTTCGCCACAAGCGTGCTAACGGTTGGAACCGGAGTGGCGGTGAGTTGCGCGGTGTTCGGCCCCTCGCTCACGGAATTCACCGCAGAGACGACATAGTAGTAGTGCGCGTTGTTGATGAGGCCGCTATCCACACAAGAGGTGGAGTAAGCGGTGCCGATGACGGTGTAGGGGCCGCCCGAGTTAGCAGAACGCTTGATGTTGTAACGCACGGCTTGGTTGGACGCATTCCATGTCAGGGTAAGTTTCTGATTTTCCGCGAGAGCACTCAACGCGGCCGGTGCCGCGGTGATGGAGTAATTCGCACGGATCGAAACGAAAGAACGCGATAGGGTCGCGGTGGTGGTAGTCGCATTGGGGTTGACCAGCAAATCCGTGTCGCCGGTCCACGAGCTAAAGACCGTCCCGATAGGAGCACCCGAGGCAACGACGCTGACGGTCTGGCCAGGCGTGTAAGCCGCACCGCTTCCGCTGCCGTTGTTGACGCTGAGCTGTGCCAGCGCATCACCACCACTGCGGAACGGTGAGGCTGCCGTGCCATCGATCACGCTGCCGCCGCTGTTCGTGATTTTTCCGTAAAGGTTGCACAAAGGAGTGCCGAAACTACCCGATGCCGAGGGCACGGTGGTGTTCCAAGGATTGGTCACCCAGCCATATCGAACGTAGAGCGGAGTGGGCACGCTTGGGCTGGAAACGATGACGGTGTTAGGGCTGGTGCCGGTATCGATGGTGGCGGTGGCGGCGTAGTAAACCTTGTTAGCTCCCGCGATGGCAAAGCCGGTCAATGTTCCACCAAGCACCTCCGTCACCGGCGGCGGTGGCGCGGTTTGATACGAACTCTGGGGTTTGAGGCCGACCATCAAGCCATTGTCGGCATGGTCGAAATGGCAACGCATGGTGGCGCCTTCCACGGTGGCATGATTGAAGATCGGAGCGAGGTATTGGGTGGTTTGTCCATAAACGAGTTCAAGGGCAGCTTGGCCGGCGCGCTTGCCGGGGTCTTGTTTGTTGATGGGGTGGATGTCCGCGCCGTAGGTGGTCGAGTTGGACACGAAACCGCAATCGATGGTCACGACGAGCCGGCTGTTTGAGGCGTCGGCGAGCACACTGCCCAGTTGCGCCTGGCGAATCTCCGCGTAGTTTGCGCCGTTAGGAGCTTCGACAGGCACGGTCGCGGCGGCACCGTTTGTGGCAAGCTGGACGGCGAGAAAGGGCAAGTTTGGCTGGCCGAATTTCTGCCGCAATCCTGTCCTCAGCGAATCCAGAACTCTCTGATATTTCATCTGCCCGTAGCCCGTGCTGCTCTCGCCCTGATACCAGATCGCACCCTTGATTTGAAACGAGATCGCTGGCGCCAACATGGAGTTGTAAATGGCTGTCGCGGTGCCTGAACCAGGTGCTGCATTGCCTGGCATTCCGTCCACTGCGACCGTGTAGTCTGCAATCGTGCGCAGCGTTTCACCAGGAATCCAAGGAATGATGTCAGTGCCTCCCCAGGTGATGTTCAGGATGCCGATCGGGATCTGCATTTTGTTATAGATGTCCCGCGCCATGAAATAACCGATGGCGCTGAAATTCGTCGCGTCGGCAGTCGTCGTCCAGCCACCGCTGGTCACGCCGCCGATGAAAATATCCTGTGGCACCGCCGCCACCGTGCCTCGTGTGGCCTTGAAATGGCGGATCTTGGGATAGTTGGCCTGCGCGTCGGCGATTTCATTTGTCCGATTCGCCATGGCAGTGCCGCTGCTGCTTCCGCCCAAGTTGTACTCCATGTTGGATTGGCCGGTGCAAAGCCAGACGTCGCCGATGAGCACATCGGTTAGCGTCGTGGTCGTCATTCCGGAACTGGAGATCATCATACTATAAGCGGCATTGCCCGTCACCAGGCCGAAGGGACCGACAGAAACCTGCCAGCGGCCGTCGCTTCCCGCCGTCGTCGTCTTCGTCTGTAGCGCGGCACTGTTTTGATCCTTCACTAACACCGTGACGGTCGCTGCCGGACTTGCCCAGCCCCAGACGGGATCGGCGGCATCCCGCTGGATGACCATGTGGCTCGTGAACAACGGATGGACGAAAGGAAGAGTCGTTTGTGCTCCGGCGATACCTTGCAGCAGAAGCAGACAGGCGAACAGCATCACCAGCAGCTTGCAACGGCCGGAGAAGCGACGTAGCTGCCGCAAAACCATGCCGGAGGTATATTTAAAGTCATCCATGAGTATTTGTGAGTAACTTTCCGCAGGTGCAATGCGCGATCACGGCGTAATCTTGATGCGATAGAATGCCTTGCCCTGGGCCGGCTGGGGCGTGTCAGAGAAACTCAATGGACTACCGCCCGTTTGGGCGGGGCCGATGTTTTCCCAATTGCCGGAGAGGGTGTAGCTACGCTGAAGCTGATAAATCCGTCCAGGCACGGATGATGCGGGGCTGATGGTGATATTTCCTCCGGTCAGTTGAAGAGGCGGCCCGATCAGTTCCCAATCCTGGACCGGCTGTATAATCTGCTGGGCGGCCAGCTTAGCGGTCGCCTGGCAGGAATCCTCCCCTTCCCCGCTCGCGGCGATGCTGGAAACGACGTAGTGATAGGTGAAACCATTGACCAGACCGGCATCGGTGAATCCATTGATTCCGGAAACCGTGGCGACCCGGATATAAGGACCGCCGTCGTGGACCGAGCGCTTGATCTGATAGGAGGCGGCACCGCTGACGGGCGACCAGCTCAGGGTGACCTGGCCGCTGCCCGGCACCGCAGAAAGCACGGCGGGCGGCGAAGTCAGCGAGGCGGGCGAAATGAGGGCCAATTCCGATAACTGGATGCCGTAACCGCTTCCACCTGAATTCGCGGTGATGTTTAGCCGGTAGTAGGTATATGCCGTGGTGTTGGACATCAGATATATTTTCGTCTGAAATCGGGCCGAAAATACCTCGCCGGTCCTCGTATCGAGCGTGCTCCAAGTGGTTCCGTCGTTAGATGCTTGAAACTGCCAGTTCTTGGGATCGCGCTGGGGGACATCATTGGCGCTGGTGATCTGATATTGATTGATTGGCGAGATCGCGCCGGATGCGAGTTGATAACGTAACCAGCCAGCCACCCCATTGATGCCAGTGAACCACTTCGTAGCCGTGTTCGCATCGAACGCTTTGGCCGCGCTTTCGCTCGTTCCGTTCTGTGCGTTTGCCGTGGCGGTGCCGCCGGTGGCACGCCGTGGTTGCTGCAGTGCCGGATAGAGGCGGCATGCGGGAATGGAGGATGCCGGAAACGCCGGACTGGACCAAGTCATGTCCGCGTAGGCCGCGCCGCTGCCATCCCAGAACTGCGCGCGAATGTCGTATTTCACTCCGGAGATCATCTCAAAGGTGCCCGAACGAATGCCGGCGGCGCTGTCGATAACGGTGGTGCCGTTGAGCCAGAGGCGATACCCGTCATCCAGGCCGTTGATCGCGAAGCTGTGCGTTCCGGTGGCGATCGCTTCGAGCTGACCGCTCCAAATGACCGAGAAATTATCCGCATTCACCGCCGGATCGGGCGAGCTTTGGCCCCAGTTCACGCTGGTGAAATCAGGATCGATCCGGGTGAGCGCCGGGGTGCCGGTGGAGGCGGTGTTGTTATAGTATTGGGCCAGCAGCCCCGTGCCCCAGCCAAGTTTGATTTCCGCCGAAGGAGCACTTTCCCCTGCGGCGTTGGAAGCGGTGACGAGGTAAAAGTAGTCGCTGCCCGCCGTGAGTCCCGCGTCCTTGTAGAAAGGTCTCGTCAGATTCGACGCAACCGGAGTGAAAGTCCCCCCGCTGCTGGTCGCCCGTTTGATTTGATAGCTAACACTTCCTGTGGCGGTGGTCCATTGCAACAGTCCACCGGTCCCGCTTCCGGCGGCTTTCAGCAATCGTGGCGGAAGCGGCGCGGATGCCCTAATGACATGAGATGACGGAGCGCTCATGCCGTTTCCATTCACTGCCCTAACGGCATAATCGTAAGACTGACCAAGTGCCAGTCCCGCGTCGGTGTATCCGGTCCCGGAAAGACCTGTGGCGACGATCGCCCATGTGACTCCGTCGGTTGAACGCAGGATCTGATAGCTGGTGGTTCCCGCAGATGCCGACCATGTGATGACGGCCTGCGTGCCGGTGGTGGTCACGGCGAGATTGGACGGAGGAAGTGGCAAGGCGGTGGGTATGGCGCTGGCCTCGGCAGAATCGGGACCTGTCCCGAGGGTATTCACGGCGGAGACGACATAGAAATAAGGCGCTCCATTGATGAGTCCGCCATGCGTGAAGCCCAGTGTGGTTAGACCTGAGGCAATCACCGTATAAGGACCACCACTGACCGATGATCTCTTCACGGTGTAGGTGGAGGCACCGCTGGTGGGCAGCCAGTTGAGAACGACTTGGCCGTTTCCCGCCGTGGCGGTGACCTCTGGGGGAGCGGTTGGCAATGTGATGTTGAAATTAGTGACGCTCACCTGATCGAAGACTGGTGAGCCGGACGTGGTAGCGAGTCCAATGTAGGCGGTGCTGGAGATTTCGGCTCCTGAGGTGGAGATTTCTATCCACGCTCCGGGAGCGCCCGATTCGTCAGGAGCGTGGGAAAGGGTGATGTTTTTTCCACGCCGCTGGAGCTTGAACCATCGCGGAGCCGTGCCGGTGCCCGAGCCGTTATAAACCGTGGAACCTGCGGTAGAATTCCGTCGGTAGCCGCCGAGGCCACCGCTTTGCTGGATGGCGCAGATTTCCGCAGAGTTGGAAGCTAGGGTGTCTCGGATCATGAGTCCCGCTTTGTAAGCGCCGCCCAGCGCGGTCATGCGGGCGATGAGCGTGCAGTCGCCATTCACCATTTGATAAACGAAATGTCCGCCATCCGCCGTGTTCCAGAAATCACCGCCGCCGCCATTCAGGGTGAAGGTGCCGGCGTTGTGGCTGGCCGATCCGTTTCCTGAGAAATTCAAGTTCTTCCACGGTGCCGGCAGTGCGTTGACACTGGCGATCGCGGTGGTGGCCGAGCCGCCTTTGGATAGCGGTGAATCGTAACTTTCACCCGCAGCATTCACGCCGCTGACTTGATAGAAATAAGTCGTACCGGAGGCCACGGTGGTATCCCGATAGAAACCATAGGGCCAGGCTCCCCATTGCAGGGGATAGTTCCCGCCCAAGCCGGTGGCGATGGCGGTAAAGGGTCCGCTGCTGGAAGTCGCGCGCTTGAGGTTATAACTGGACGCGCCGCCGACCGTATCCCAATAAACGGAAACCGCGCCGGGGATACCAGTAGCAGCGATGTAGCGCGGGGTGTGCGGCCGTGGTGCGACTTCTTCGTTGCTTCCCAAGTCGAGCACGACCGCCGAAAACGGAGCGACGGTGATGACTCCGGAAAGCGTTTGTTTCGTGATCAGCTCCGGCGCGGAGGTGAAGCCGGCGGGTGTTTTCAGCACATAGGAATTCACCTTGTCCATGTTGATGCCTACCAGATAGCGGCCGTAACGTGTCGCATAGAAGGAGGCGCGACCGATGAATTCCTCACGGTTCTGTTGGGCGTCTAGCGGGGCTTGGGCCTGCACGAACTTGTCGCCGAGATAAGCCTGATGCACCAATCCGTTTGGCGTGACCAGTGGCGCTGCATCCCAACCGACGCCATCCGGTTTTGACGACCAAGTGCCGTTCCATTTGAACTGCATGTCATTTCGCGGATAGGAAAGCCGCGCTTCCGTCGGGGTGATTTGCATCGCCCTGCCTGTCGAGTGAAGGCCGTTGCGGGCCTGCCAATAGGGCTCGATCCAAGTGAGTTCCTCACCGTGTTTGATGGCGACGATGCCGTTGTCCACGTCCGCCCAGGCATAGTCGGGCTGGCCCTTGCCCATCGGCAGGCGCTCTCCGCTGTCCGGGGTGTTGACGAGAGTTTCTAACGCGATTGCTGCATTGAGGTCAGTTCCAAAGATGCCACCTTGGTTGTCATCGAACATCTGCCGCGCGTAGCCGATGGCATAAGGATCCTGTGTGGCCAGGGCGACGGCGATGCGGTCATATCGTTCGCCATAGGCAGGATCGAAGGGAAATGTTTGGTGCGAGCGCCAATCGAGCGGACCCACCATCATGAAGCTGCGGAAGCCGTCCGCGTCCATCATTGGAAAGCGGAAATAGCTGCGCGCCCGGAACATTTCCGCCGCCCGGTTTTTGAAACGGAGGTCGCCCGTCATCGGCCAGTAAGCAGTCGAAACATCGTAAACCTCGCCATAGGCGGCAACATAGCCGTTTTCTTTCGTCAGACCGGCGGGCGTGACGATGTAATAGTTGCTACCCATGAAGCTGTAGTTTCCGCCTCCTGCGAGGTCTGGACCCGGCCACGGCAGCAGGCCGACGGCCTCCAACAGATATTGTTTCGCCCTTTCGTCCGTGAAGGCATCCGGCGATGAAATGACGAGCAGGCCTTTGTTGGCATTGTAAATTTCCTTGTCGCAGATGATGCCCTGATTCGTCGTCGGTCCGCGGCGGCCGAAGCGGCCTGCATCGCGGCTGGCCTTGAGCATCTTCGCCCACAAGACGCGCCTTGCGGCTGGTCCGGCGGGATCGCCGAGATCGATGACTTCGTCGAGCGCGGCCGCACCGAAAGCTGCGGCTCCGATTTTCCCAACCCGCTCGCCCACCCAACCGAAGGCACCGCCCCAAGCGGAACCTGCCGAACCGGGATTCGCGAAATAGCCCTGGCAGGTCGAGTCGATGCTGGCGACGACGCGTGGCGGTATCAGCGGGTTCTGATAGGCCGGCGTCCATGCCACCGTGTAACCGGTGATCAACTGGTTCAAATCTCCATTGCCGTTAGCCAGCCACGAGGTCATGTCGGAAATTGACTGCTGCCTCGCCCGCGCCAGCGCCACTGGCAGCGAGGCACCGTTCGTCGGCCGGACAGGGGCGGGTGCCGGTTCCGGAGACTGCGGATCACCTGCTGGCGGCACGAAATACGAGCTGCAATGGACGTAGGCTCGATAGACCGGCAGGCTGCCGAGTGAGTTCATCTCCGCGCCGAGAATGCGCAGGCGGACACTGGATCGGCCTTGAGTGAGCGAGAGGGGCAGCGGGATGGTGGTGTAGTAAAAACGCTCGTAGATTGGCTTTTCCGATCGGGTCGCCCATGCCAGCGGCGAGTATTCGTAGGCTTGGATGTTGCGATAGCCGACTTGATAAAGCTCGCTGCCTTCAACCTGATAGATATGCAGCACGCCGCTGGCGGTCTTGTTGGTATCCGAGCCCCAGAGCTTGAGGGTGACGTAGTTGATCGCCAGCGGATCGCACGTTGCGTTGAATTCCAGATAACCGCCCTCTTTCACCGTGGTATCCGCCGGATCCCAAAGCATCCGCCGTGCGGGCTGTCCCAGTCCGCCGGAAATGATCGGCGTGAGCGGGGAAATCAAGGCATGCGCCGTCTCTGAAGCTGTGTCCCCGAAGACAATGGAATCGAGGATCGTCCCATGGGCCTTGGAAAGCAGCAGAACGGATACCCAAGCTGCCAGTTTGAGATTGAAAGCTTTTCTCATGTTTGTTAGGAAATCGCTTTTTCTGGGAGATTACTTAAACTTAGAGAGGAAAATGGGAAACCACGAAAGACACAAAATTACACGAAATCAAAGAGTTACGTATTTTAATACCCTCAACCATCTGGTGAATCGGCAGACAGTCTCAACTCCCTCTTGTTTCGTGCCCTTTCGTGTATTTCGTGGTTCGCATTCCCGTAATTAGGTTCACCAGCCATGGGTCTTCACCGGAGACCATAGGCATGAACGGCACGGAAAAAAGAGATCTTCCGCCCTGCATTAAATTTCTAGCAGACGTTTATTTTGTAGCCGATATGACCGGGACTGAACGGTTGGATAGGTGCTGTGTGATTCATGAGAGGAAGTCGCGAAGCAAACATCGCCGCAGGCAAATCGACACCCCTTGGATGCCTGCCTGCGGCGCTTGCTTTGTTATATCTTTTCCCCCCTTATCCAATCATTCACCGCTAGCTGCGGGAATGGATTGAATCTGGAATGAAGGAAACCAGGATCAGTTCGGCGTCACGACCAGGCGGACGAAGTTTTTGTCTAGGCCAGTGACGGGGGTGTATTCAATGGTGTTGCCGACGACGGTGGAAGCCACATTGCTCCAGTTGACGAGGTCCGGCGAGGTTTGCACGGAATAGGTCCCGAGGTATGCCGGGTCCTTGGGCCAGGTGATCTTGGAACCGATGACGCTGGGATTGGCGGTAAAGGTGGATCCGGTGGCACCAAAGAAGTATTCGACGCCGTTTCTAACGCCATCGTTATCAAAGTCTTTTTCGGCAGTTTGATTACCGGCATTGGTTGAGGCCCATGAGGCGTAGCCACCGGTTACCGCGGACAGAAGCAGGCTTTTGCCATCTCCACTGATAGAGAGGGTGCCTGCTACGCCGCTGAAGGTGCCAGAAGCCGGAATGCCTGTGATCGTGCCTGTGACGGTGGCCAAGGTGTAACTGCCTACGGCGGGAGTCGACGAGGAGGATAGATCAACGAGGTTGCCTGCGGAGATGTCGAGGTTTCCAGTGATATTCAGCGGGTCCTGCGCGCCGGGGGTGGCGGAGACATTGAAGGCAAGGCGGCCGCCCGTGTTCACAGTGACATTGCCGCCGATGGCACCGGTGCCGGAAAGCCTGCCGCCGGTGTTGACCGCGACGGTGGTGGTTCCGAGGTTACCGATGAGATCGAGCGTGCCGGCATTGACCGTGGTAGTGCCAGTGTAGTCGTTGGTGGTGTTCGTAAGGCGGACGGTGCCGGTCTTGCCCACATCGCCGATGACGAGATTGTCGGTGCCACCATTTGCAGTGAGTTTGCCGCTGAAATCGACACGGCCGCCGGTCGCTGCGACGAGCCGCAGGTCGCGGTTGGTTGCGGCGACGACTCCCAGAGTGATGGCACCGCTGAAGGTGTTGACGCCGCTGGTGTTCTGCCCACCGAGGGTGAGAGTGCCGGTGTCGTTTTCATTGGCCGCCCAATTGTTTGCATTGGTGATGCCGCCAATAGTTCCGGCGACCGTGCCAGTTGCGTTCGTGCCGCCAAGGAGCACTGTCACGTTGTTAGCCGTCGCGGTAGTCGTGCCGAAGTTGACCGGATTGTTGATCGCGGTGCTGGTGTTCAGAACCAAGGTTCCGTTGTTCAACTGCCAAAACGTGCCGTTGGTACTAGTGGCATTGATAATCACTGATCCCGTCTGGTTCATCACCAAAGTGAGTCCGCGACCGGCACCCTGCTGCACGATCCCTGTGAAGGTAGTGCTGCCCGAACCCGTGAAGGTCGTCGTGGTGGCATTGCCGGTCGAACCCGTCAGGCCCGCCATGATCAAGTTGCCTGTGGTTGGGTTGAGAACCAGAAATCCGTTGTTACCCGAAGTCGTTAGCTGAGTGCTCCCTAACGAAAGGATGGAGCCATGCCCACCCGTCACATTCACAGTCAAGGACTGGGTTTGAGCAACACCTCCGTTGACGTTCACTGCGGGTAGAGTGCCGCCGAGCGTGTAAACATTTCCCGTGGTCGCCGCGCCGTTGGTATCCACGTCGAAGTTGACCGTGGTGCCAACGGCCGCATTGGGCAGCGTGATGATCCCGGAGTTGAACGTAACGCTCGAGTCGCCACGCAATTGCAGCGTCGCCCCATTGGCCATAGTCAACGCCGAGTTGGCACTCAAGGCTGAGGAGATGCCGGAAGTCGTGTTGCCAGGGAGCGCCACGGCCTGCAAGGTCATTCCTGAATTGATAGTCGTGGCACCGCTGAAGCTGTTACTGCCGGATAGAACGGTCGTGCCGGCGGTGGTGCTCACGGAGAATCCGCTGATCCCGCTGAAATTGTTAGCCAAAGTCAACGTTCCGCTGCGGTTCACGACGAGGCTGCCGCCATTCAGCACGATATTCGCGGTGTTGGAACCGAGATCGCCCGTTACGCCGTTGCCGATTTGCAAAGTGCCTTGGTTGACCGTGGTCTGACCAGTGTAAAGGTTGGAGGCACCCAACACCAGCGTACCCGCGCCCGATTTGGTCAAGCCGCCGCTGCTCGTCACGCTGATCGGGGTGTTAATCGTCAGTGTGCCCTGCGTTGTCGCAATCACGCCTTCGCCGTTCCCCAAGATCACCCCGGAGAAGCCGCTGCCGACCGAGGCGGCACTATTCGTCACCAAGGCAACGGCACCGCTATCCACCGTGAGAGTGTTACTGTTCGTGCTGTTGAGGGCACTTGCAGCATTAAAAAGCAATGAATTGACCGCAATGCCGGCCGCGTTGGTGACGGTGATGTTGGTGCCCGCATTCACGTTTTCATGGCTCCCCGCCGTGGTGTATCCCAACACCAGAGTGGTCACCTCAGTCCCACTGAGCGTGCGAAAGCCAGAGGTGGTGTCGTAGGTGACGAAGTTGTTGCCCGTATTGCCTGCGCTGGTGTCGCCAATCAGATAGGGGACGATGGTCAATGTCTTGACCGTGCCCGTGCTGACACCCGAACTGCTGGTGGTCGTGCCGACCTGCGTCAGACCGGCAGTGCTGGTCAGCTTGAACTCGCCGCGATTCGTGTTGTTTTGCGCGCCGATGTTAGATCCGTGGATCAATCCGGTGGCGAAGTTTGAACCACGCGAGAAAGCGCTGGAGGTGATGGTGTTCACCGCGCCGCCTGTGCCGCCTTCGTTCACTGAAACAAGAGCTGCGCCGGTGCCCAAGGTAAGGGTGCCGAAGGTTTCCGAGGTATTCGTCGCCGCCGTTGTATTGGTAAAACGCAAATCACCGCCGAAATTCAGTGTCACTGGGCCCGTGTTATTCAAGCGATCCAAGGTTGCCGGACCCGCGCCACCCGTGTAATCGAGGTTTAGCTGAGTGCCGGTGCCGTTGATCGTGTAGCCGCTCGAAGCTGCAATCGCACCCGCCGCACCACTGACGGTCGTGACAGCGGCACTTGTCGTGACTCCTGCCGTGCCGAATGTCGTTGCACCCGTGTAGGTGCCAGTGCCGGAAATCGTCATTGCACCCGTTCCGAGTTTGGTGAAACCGAAACCACCGCTGCCGTCGCCGATCGCCCCGCTGAGAATCAGGGTGGGCGTGTTGCTGAAGGTCGCATTGCCTGTTAGCGTCGTGGTACCAGCAAAGCGCAGCCCGTAGTTGTTACCGGCAATGGCGCTGAGAGTGTTAGCCCCGATCGAGAGATTGTTGAGCTGAATGGTGCTGGCAGTGAACGTGCCGGTAGTACCGGGGACACCAGTGGTCGTGGTAATGCGGTCCACGCTGATAGTCGTGTTGCCACCGACTGTCACGTTGTTGCCGGTGGTGCCGTCCCCAGTAATAATGGTTTGGGTGTTCGCGCTGCCGTTAGCCCGGAGGTTCAGGGTGCCGCCGTTGAGTGCCACGGCGCCTGTGCCTAACTGAGTGATGGTGTTAGTCGCCGCCGTATTAATGGCAAAAATATTACCACTCGCGGTGGTAATGCTCGTGCCACCCGTAAAGGTGTTGCTAGCCCCAGCCAGATAGAGCGGAGTGAATTGATTGGTCTGCGCGGCGTTCACACTGGAGACCTGGGTGCCCAGATTGCCGCTCAGGACCACGACACCGCCGCCGTTGCTGGTGTTGGTGATCGCGATGGTGCCCGCACCACTCTGGCCAATGTCGCCGGAAATAGTAATGTTTCCATTGCTATTAGTTGCCCTTGAACCGAGCGTGACGTTCGCCGAAGCCGTGATGGCCCCCGTGACCGAAATGACCGGCGTGGCGGTGACTGCGGCAAACGCTGCGGTAGCGGCGAAATCCGTGGTGGTGGTCAGGACGATCGGTGCGGCGACGTTGAGAGAGCCGCTGGCATTCGATACAGAAAGACCGGCAACGCCCGCGACGCCATTGGTGCTGTTAGCTCCCGTAATCCCGGTCCCGTCTAGGGTGAGCGTGCTCCCGCCCGCACCGATGGTGAAAGCGTTGATGTTCGTGGTCTTCAGGGCGGCCAGCGTGACGTTCTGGTCCAAGGTCAGAGTCAGTGGCGTGGCGGCAGTGGCGTTAGAGTAGATCAGCACATTCCCCGCGTCGGTGCTGTCCGGTATAGTGTGACCGCTGGCGGTGCCTGTTTGAGTGAAGGTGGCCGCGCTCTCGTTGACCGTGCCGGTGCTTGTGGCGGTGTAGAGGGTATTCGCCGCCTGCGCGGAGTTTCCAAGGAAGGACACGATCACGGCGGCAAAAGCGATCGGGCGGAATGTGGAGTTCGAGAGCCGCATGAAAATGCGGGTCTGAAATGGGGAGCGGAGTGGAGTTTTCATAGCGTTATGGGTTTCTGGGTAATTGGGATTGGTTAATTTGGGATGGTTTCTAAAAAAAATTATGGGCTCTACTTTCAACAACAGCGGATACTGGATCAAGCGACTCCTGATTTGGCAGACTTGGATGGATTCAGTGGATTCCTCGTGAAGACGACTGGGATTGAAGCGGCTCTCCGCAACGGTCGTTTCACTTGAAGGTATGAGGACTGAACGTCATTTCTACGGAAATGAACATGGACTCGTCGGTTACAATGGTAACCCACCGTGATTTTTCCACCTTTGCAGATGGTCCACCAACGTTTTCAGCGGCCTGCGGCAAATTTGCAGGGGTTCTATCGAGAGGTATTCCGGCGGTCAGGCAAGCAGGTGCCATCCACCCATGAGCCCTCGACAAGAACCTGGCGGAAAATCGGCGGAATGCCGCGTGATCCGTCGTTGATAAGCGAGTTCAGCATGAGGAATGCCACACGCCCGATTTCCATCGGATGTTGGTCGATGCCGGAGTCGATATTGCTATCCAGCACCGTGGTTCCTGCTAGGGCAACATCTTCAGGAACCCTGATTCCCATGGATTTCAGCATGGGGGCCACTTCCGCCATGTTGGTGATGATGGCGTCTGCCTGATGGGTTTCCAACCAGGAGGCGAGAGCCCTCTTGCGCTCGGGCACCGGATGATGGTTCATCACGAAAATAGGCAGGCGTTCGGAATCATCCACAAAGCGCTGCGAGGTGAGGTAGCCGCTTTCGAAAAGATGGCCGGTAATCCGCATGTTGCTCTCGTCCGTGATGAATCCAATGCGCCGATAGCCTCGCGCCCGGGTCTCCTCGAAAGCTAACAGAGTGTTAGCTACTTGGTCCGCAGTGACGACATGGCAGCGCGGCGATTGCAGCGAGCGGCCGAAACGAACCACGGAGTATTCCGACCACGGGAAATCGCTCCAATCCGGTTGCGGAGTCTGGGGCGGCAGAAGCAGCCCGCTAATCCCCCGTGTGGAGAGGATCTGGTGGAGGCGCCGGGGATTGATTGTCGCACCGACCCGAAACTCCTCAAGCCGATACCCGTATTTCTCCGCCGCAGTGCTGGCCCCCTGCCAATAACATTCGAATTCCTTGAATTGTCTCAGCGACGATGGATTCTCCCAAGCATTCACCCATGCGATCGCGGCGGCGATGGGATGATTGGCCTTCGACTTGCGGTAATGCGAAAGCGCGGTCAACATCGGGTCCGGCCGGTAACCGAGTTCCGCAGCGACCTCCCGCACGCGTGCGCGAATCGCTGCCGAAATCCGAGGGTGATCCCGTAATGCGAGAGAAACGGTGACGTGGCTCACGCCGACAGCCTTGCCGATGTCCCGCATGCTGATTCGTGGTGCTCTGGGGTCCTTGGGGTCCGGGTTCATCGCGTATATGGATTGGATGCTGGATCGCTGATTACCAGTGTAACCGGCACGTGAGTGGCGTAAAGTAAAATTCAAGCGATACATGACCTTGTTTCCGCATTGCAGGTCGTTTCCCTCGCAGACGCTCCAAAACATTTCAAGCCCACCTAAACAAATCCAATCCATGAAACCCCGCCACTTCCACTCCCCGCTTCAGACCAGCATCTTCATGCAGCTCTCGAAATCCACCCTCCGCCCGGTCGCTTTTGCTGCTGTAATCGTGTCGTTTCTTGGAAACTCCGTGCAAGCGGGCAATAGGTATTTTGATACCGCCACCACGGCCAACTTGCAGGGTGGCACAGGCACCTTCGACCTCGGCACCACCTCCGTTTGGAGCACAGTGACTGGCGGGAGCAATCCGCTGGTCACCTTTACGAGTGGAGACGATGGCTTCTTCCAGACAGGGGCTGTCAATACTGTAACCCTGTCGGGTACCGTCATCGCCAACTCGCTCACCCAAACCACCAACACCACGGCGACGACCATCAGCGGAGGCACCCTGCTGACGATCAACTCGGGCGGCCTGAGCAACACGGGCAACCAAGCTTTCACCATCAACTCGGCCATCTCCCTTGGCGCGAGCCAGAACTGGTTTGCCAACACCAACACCCTCGTGGTAGGCGGCACGGTGACCGTCGATAATGCGGTAGCAACCTCCACGACTACGACCCTAGGTTTCACAGGGGCCAACACGACCGGCTCGACCTTAAGCGGCATCGTCAGCAACAACGCCGCCGACGCAACCAAAATTCTTGCCATCAACCAAAGCGGAACGGGCCTGACCACGCTGTCGGGACTGAACACCTACTCCGGCGGCACCACGGTGAGCGCGGGCACCCTCGTCGCCTCCAACGCGGCGGCCACCAACCAGTTCCTAGCCTTGGGTACGGGCACCGTGACCCTCAACGGCGGCATTTTAGGTCTGCGTGCCAACGGCAGTGCCGCTAACCAATCGATCATCACAGGGAATGGCACCACGGGAAACGATGTCGTGGTGGGCGGCAACGCGACTATTAATACGAACAACGCTGGCACCAACTTCACGGGTAACGTATTTGTCTTCAACAATCTTTCCATCGGGGCAAACACCCTGATCGTGACCCCAGTCGCCAACGGCTACGGTGTCCGTTTTGCCGGGACAACTACGCTGACAGGCAGTGCCACCTTCAACATCCAAGGTGGCCTGACGACAACGCTGGTCGGCGCGGTAGGTGACGGCGGCTCCGGTTTCGGGATCAGCAAGACCGGCACCTCCACCCTAGCTCTTACTGGGGCGAATACCTACACAGGCGCGACGACTATCGGCACGGCAGGATCCGCCGGGAATGGCGGTATTATAACGATAAGCGGGACGGTCGGTACGATTGCGACTTCGAGCGCCTACACCATAAACGGCAATAGTAGTAAACTGCTTTTGGACAATACCGCTGGCAACGTTGATCGCCTCAAAGATACCAACGCGGTAACCTTGAATTACGGTGGCGAACTCAGCCTAACGGGCAATGCGACGACCAACACGACGGAAACTATCGCGAGCCTTGCTTTAGGTAGTGGTAGTGGCATCGTGACGGTCTCTTCCGCGGCAGGCCGTGTCTCCACCTTGGCGGCTACCGGCGCACTTACCCGCACCAACAACTCCACCGGCCTCGTACGCGGCACCTCACTTGACCAAAGCGCGGCCACCAACGTCAGCCGGATCACTCTGGGAACAGCTCCCACCGGAGCGGATTTTGTCGGTACAAATACCCTCACTGGCGGGACGGCCTCAGACGCGACACAGGCGTTGAAAATCATCCCTTGGCTGTTGGGTGATACTGCGGTCGCTGGCACTGGTAAAAACTTTGTCACTTACGATAGCACTCTCGGGCTGCGCGTGTTGAACGCCACTGAAATGACGACGCTTGTAGCTGGCTCCACCACCGCAGCCAATCCGGTTAACGCGATCTCCTTCAATGGCACAGTGACGACCTCTGGCTTGACTGTAAACTCGCTGCTCTTCAACACCGCCTCGCAAACTCTCAATGGCAGCGGTGCCCTGACGGTGAACAGCGGCGCAGTAGCCGCCGTCACAAATACAGAAGCAATCGGCAGCGGCTTCAGCAGTCTGGTGTTGGGTAATGACGAGGGTGTTGTTACAGCCACCAGTGGTAATACACTCACGATCAATACTCCAGTGGATGTCACCAGCAGTGGTGGATTGACTACGTCGGGAGCGGGCACGGTGGTTCTCGCGGCGAGCAACCTCTATACTGGTGTAACCACGGTCAACCAAGGCACCTTGCGAATCGGCGCAGCTGGCTCCACGGGTGATCTCGGATCCAACACCGCGAACATTGTCCTCAACGGCGGCAACCTTGCGATCAACCGCACCGGCACGCTGACTTTGGCCAACGACATCAGCGGCATCGGCACTGTCAGCCAAGTCACTACCGTAGGCACATTGGTGCTTTCTGGCAGCAATACTTACAGTGGCGCGACCACCGCAATCGCTGGGGGCACCTTGCAAGCATTGGCACTCCCTGGAAATACGACTTCTGGTGTGTCTGCAGCGTTGAGCGCGAACTCGGCGTTGACGCTGGCCGCTGGGACCACCCTGCAATTGCGCGGCGATTCGAGCGTGACGTTCAACTCGGGTATTATCACTCTGCCCAATGCAGCAGTGGGCACCAACATCACCTTCGATGTGGATACCAACGGCGCGGCGACCACCGGAAATGTTTATACGCTCGGTGGTACTCTACCTGCCGTGAACGTCAACCAAGGTGGTGCTGCTACACAGTCGTTGACGCTAAACGTCACAGGTGGTCACAATTCCATCCTTTCTCTGGGCAACATGCAATTGACGACTTCCGGCAACAATGGAGCCTTTATCATTAACCCGACCACCGGCAATTTGATCATGGCGGGCCTGATTGGCTCGACTGCTAACGCCACCGTCACCACCTTTACAGGCTCGGGTAGCAGCACCTTCACAGCGGCAGTTCAACAGGGTGCCGGACGTGGCTTGACCTTGAACTTGAACCAGACGGGATCGGTCATCATCAATGCCACCAGCACGAACGGCACGACGTGGAACTTGAACCAAGGAACCTTGGTTCTCAATACCGGAACCGCGATTAACAACGCCGCGACTTTCGGCACAACAACAGCGACCGCTAACAACGTGAATGTCCTTCTTGGTGGCACGAATGCGACGGGAACGGTGGCTGGCACCAATGGTGGTATTACCAATGCCAATACTTGGAAAACTAACGACAACGACACCGGCACCCTGACCCTCGGCGGCCAGAACACCAGCGGCACTAATACCTACAGCGGCGTCGTCACCTTGGGGACAACCTTAAATACCGGCAAAGACTTGAACTTGGTAGCGTCCGCTGGCGGTCAGGTGGATTTCACCAACACCATCGTAAAGAACGGCACGGCGACGACGGGAGGCCTCACCATTAACAGTGCCTACACGATGAATGGCTCGACGGTAACTCCAACCGGCACGGTTCGCCTAACCGGCAACAACACCTATGTCGGCGGCACCACCGTCAATGCTGGAACTTTGCTTGTTAATAACACCGCAGGCAGTGGAACAGGCACTGGCACAGTCGGAGTCTCCTCCGGTGCAACGCTCGGTGGTTCCGGAACGATCAGCGGCGCGGTCACACTGACAACCGCCACCCTCGCTCCTGGCAGTGCTGCCGCCACCGTCGGCACTGAAACGTTCGGGGCGGGGCTCGCTCTGAATTCCACCTCGATCTTCGAGTGGGACATGCAGCAAGCAGCCACGACCGATCCTGGTGCCGCCCCTGCGGCCGGTGGAACGAATCCAGGGTCCTATGACAAAGTCGTGCTAAACGGCGCTGCCAACTCTCTCACCGGTTCGGGTGCTGTCTTCAAGGTTGTTTTGGGCAGCGGTAAGGCCTTTAACGATGCCTTCTGGGATACGGATAAAACCTGGAATAATGTTTTCTCCGGCACCGGCATCGCCACGAGTTTGAGCAGCATTTTCAGCACTTTCAATGCCGACGGGTCCGATCTGGCGGCTGGTGTGGTGACTGGACAGGGAACGTTTACCTTCAGTGGAGGCAACACGGTCAATTGGACCGCCGTGCCGGAGCCCACCACCGCCTTGGTAGGTCTGCTGATCACCGCCGGACTGCTGCGCCGCCGCCGCACGGCATAAGAATTTTCCGGAGTTATTGGGTTTTCTCCGGAATCAAGGGGCTGCTGACTGGAGGGTCAGCGGCCCCGTTTTATGTTTTTTCAGCGCATAAGGGTAATCTCCTGCCGGGGACGGATGGCAACGGGACGGCCCCCTTGGCATTCGAAAGGAGATAAGCCGAGAAAAGGAACGAATGGCACCAGGGTCCTGCTATGAGATGCTCTCTGAAAATGGGCGATGGAGCGCGTTTATTTTGAACACTGAATGCTGAGGATATCCTGTCCGAAGTTTCGATGTCGTCCGACAAAATGTCGACCTGACTCAGTCGATAGAATATCGACGCTCCGTGTTTTTCAGACAACCTGTTAGCCTAGAAATGAAAATTGAACCACATATAACACCGTTGAACACAGATAATGAATGAGTTGAAAAATTTGGGGTCTTCACCCAAAAGGTGAGTTCGTCGCCTTTCGTAACTCTCTTCTTAAACCGTTTGCCACGAAAGACACAAAATTACACGAAATCAAAGAGTTACGTATATTAATGCACTCATCCATCAGGTGAACGGGCAGACAGTCACAACTCTCTCTTGTTTCGTG
>JBDTNJ010000403.1:0-5297 GCA_039933825.1 Luteolibacter sp. | reverse complement strand
CCGATACCGACTTCATCGCAACGTTCGCACAATCCGGTTTCCAACAGAGGCTCGTGTTTTCGGCAGCGAGGGCAGAGGGAGTGATCCGTCTTTCGGGCAGTGGCGCTGAGTTCCCCGCCGGGCGCGGCGGTAAGGCCAGCGATGATAAAGAACTCGGTGGAGAAACGACGATCATTGAGGAGATCCAGCAGGTGGGCGTCGCCGGCTGGAACCATTAGAGCAATATCCGCCTCGTTGTTTCGGGTGAATTCCTTCGCTTGGATGCGGGCTTCGATCGCAGTTTGGATGATGTATTTGATTTCGAAAAGCCGCGTCGCTTGTCGGGTGATTTCGCCTGGGACGAAAGCGGGATTGGCTTCGGGAAAATCCTGTTCGTGCACGGTGCCGGTGGTGAAAGCGGCATGCTCCCAAGCTTCATCGGCAGTGTAGGCTAGGATCGGCGCGAGCAGAGTTGCGATGCTGGTGAAGATCTCATGCATCGCCGCTTGGGATGCCTGACGGCGCGGGGAATCCAATGCATCGCAATACATCCGGTCCTTGGTGGCGTCGATGTAGATGGCGGAAAGATCGTGGGTGCAAAAGTTGTTGAGCGAGTTGAAGACCTTGCGGAATTCGAAAGCTTCATAGGCTTTGCGGCACTCGGAGACGACTTCGTGAAGGCGTTCGAGGATCCAGCGGTCGAGCAAGGTATATTCAGGAGCGGCGATTTGTTGGTAGCCATCGAGGTTTCCTAACAGGATGCGCAGAGTATTTCGCAAGCGACGGTATGGCTCGGCGACTTGCTTGAAAAGATCTTCGCCGAATGGGACTTCGTTCTGCCAGTCTACGGAGGAAACCCACAGGCGCACGATATCGGCCCCGTATTGGTTGTAGAAGTGGGCGGCGTCTGTTGGCTTGCCGGACTTCGCTGCATCGGATTTGGAAATTTTCTTCTTATCCTTATCCACGACGAAACCGTGGGTCATCACCGTTTTGTAGGGCGCGAAACCTCGATAGCCGGTGCTCAGCATCAGCGAGCTCTGGAACCAGCCACGGTGTTGGTCGGTGGCTTCCAGATAGAGATCAGCAGGGCAATGAAGCTGCGGATGCGCATCGAGCACGGCGGCATGCGAGCAACCGGAATCGATCCAGACATCGAGCGTGTCGCGGCATTTTTTCACGCCGACGGGCAGGCCTAACAAAGTAGCGAGTTCAGCATCGGTTTTTTCAAACCAGATATTGGTGCCTTCCTTTTCGACGAGGTCGGCGACCTTGTTGGCGAGCTCGGCGGAGATGATGGTTTTCCCGTTTTCATCGAAAAACACCGGTAGCGGTACACCCCAAGTGCGCTGGCGCGAGATGCACCAGTCCGGACGGGACTCGACGGTGCCGTAGATGCGGTTACGTCCCCACGAAGGCAGCCATTCGACCTTGTCGATTTCCGTGAGTGCCTGACCCCGGAGGGTTTCGAGCGAGATGAAAAACTGCTCTACCGCGCGGAAGATGATCGGCGTTTTCGAGCGCCAGCAATGCGGGTAGGAGTGCTTGTAAACTTCTTGGCCTAACAAATGACCACTTGCGGTGAGGATCTCAATGATGCGGGTGTTCGATTTAAAAACGTGCATGCCAACGAGTTCGTCGAGGCCGACTTCTTCGGTGAATTTCCCTTCGTTATCTACGGGCGAAAGCACCGCTAGGCCGTTTTGTTGGCCTGCCACGTAGTCGTCCGCGCCGTGGCCGGGGGCGATGTGGACCGCGCCGGTGCCGGTCTCGGTGGTGACGAAATTGGCGAGGATCAGCTTCGATGTGCGATCGAGGAACGGGTGTCCGGCCTCGAACCCCTCGAATTCCTTGCCCTTGCTTTCCTGAAGAGTTTCCGCCAGCGCGTAGCCGGTCTTCTCAGTGAAAGCACCGATGAGTTGACTAACAATCACAAAGGTTTCGACCTCGTCATCCTTGATGAATTTCCCGACGACATAGGTGAACTCCGGGTGCAGGGCGATGCCGAGGTTGGCCGGAAGCGTCCATGGAGTGGTGGTCCAAATGACCATGCTGGCCTTGCCCGCGAAGGGGCCTGAAACAAGCGGGAACTTGACAAAAATCGCAGGGCTTTCCTTGTCGGCGTATTCGACCTCGGCTTCGGCCAAGGCGGTTTGCGCGCCGTAGGACCACTGGACGGGTTTCTTTGCCTGATAGATATTACCGTTTTCCACCAGCTTCGCGAAGACACGGAGGATGCTGGCTTCGTAGCCGGGATTCATCGTGAGATAAGGATTTTTCCAATCGCCGAAAACCCCGAGGCGGCGGAACGAGGCACGCTGGATGTCGATGAACTTCGAGGCGAACTCGGTGCAGCGGCGGCGGATTTCCGCAGGCTCCAAACCAGCGGCTTCCTTGACGACCTTGAACTCGATTGGTAGGCCGTGGCAATCCCAACCGGGAACGAACGGCGCGGTAAATCCGGCCATAGTCTTGGATTTCACGACGAGATCTTTGAGCAGCTTGTTGAGCGCGGTGCCCATGTGGACGTCGCCATTCGCGAACGGCGGGCCATCATGAAGAATGAACTCCGGAGCATTCTGAGCACGGCGGCGGGCGAGGATTTTCTCGTAAAGCCCTGCGTTTTCCCATGCTTCGAGGCGGGCGGGTTCGTTCTGCACCAAGTCTCCGCGCATCGGGAAAGTCGTTTGCGGGAGAGTCAGGGTGTCTTTGTAATTCGGGGCGGCGGCGCTCATGACGGGGCGCGGACGCTAGCAACCGACTTGGAACGGGTCAACCACCGCGCGCAGACTATTAGTTACTTTCCAAGCCGCGCTCCCGTCGTTATGGATTTGGGATGTCTGAACAACCCGTTCCCAACACGCCGCCGACCCGCGGACTTTCCTGCCTTGTCAAAAGCATGATCGCCCTTGCCGTTCTTGCGCTCTGTCTCGGTGGATTCTGGTGGTGGCAAAATCGGCCGATCCAACCGGTCCAGCTCAGTGCGCAGGAAAAGGCGACGGTGGAAGCGAAAGTGGAAGCGATTCAAAAACCTGCGGAGCCGAAATACGAAAAGGGCTCCAAGGAAATCATCCTTACTGAACGTGAGCTCAATGGCTTGCTCAACGAGAAAACAACTCTGGGCAAGACCCTCAGTTTTGAACTGGCCACCGATGCCATTCACGCCCGTGTCGAAACCGATCTGGACAAAGACCTACCTATCATCGGCGGGCAGCATCTCAAGGCTCGCGCCCGATTCCTCGTCAGCGGTAAGCCAGGCCAGCCCGGCTTCGTCCTTGATGACGTTACGGTCTGGGGAATTTCCCTTCCCAATGCATGGCTGGCCAGCTTAAAAGGACGTGATCTGCTCGCTGAAATCCTCGGCGGCGGGAAGGGTAAATCTGGCAAAGTGCCCGGGGTGGAGGAATTCAAAGTGGAACCCGGAAAGCTGATCATCCGCTTGGCAGAGTAGCAAACGCCTCCAGGGAAATCATTTTCATCGAATCGGAACTCGATTGCCCTCTCAGCTATCGTGTTCATTCCCCGTGGCACCAATTTCGGCGAGTTCCAACAATGCTTTATCCTCAAGCAATCCGAGGGCGTCGTCGGCTGGATGGATGCCGCCACCTTGCAGCCCGTCGGGGACCTTCCGCTGATCTACCCGGATGGCCTCATCGTTCGAATTTCTGGTTCCGCTTCCCACCCCATCGATTTCTCCGGCGAAGTCAAGCCTGGCTCCGCCCGCTCCATCGTCCAACCGAGGCTCAATCTCATCGTCACTCCCTATCCTACATCAGAGCCACTCCAAGCGCTCGGATTGGAAAATGACCTCCTCAAATGCGACAATCCTCTCGAGGCCGACAAAGTATGGATCTCTTCCGACGATGGCTCCGGTGCCGTCACCACCTACTAACTTGATGGCGATGGAAGTTGGATGAATGCCTCACACGGATGCGTGCCCGCTGGAAATATCTCCGTCGGCTCCGCCATCCTGATCGAGCGCAAAGGTCCCTCCGCCCTCTTCTGCCTGGGCGATCTCGCATCTCCGGCACCCTGATTACCTAAGTTTACTTGCGCCGATTCTATCATACCCCGACAGCTTTAACGAAATAGGAAGGGGTTTACTTGAGCGTTGCCGCTATTGATGAATCATACTCTCACCCGAAGATCCCGCGCACTCCAAAGCACTCCGGCCGCCGCCTTTCCACTGCCCTTCATCCGCCGCGCCCCATCCTTCCTTTTTTCCGTAAAACGCTCCCGCGCTGCGGCGAAAGCCCCGTTTACAAACGCCTTGCTCCCGATCACCGCCCCATCCGTGAAATAGCGGACCCGGCATCTCAGCAT
Source organism: Luteolibacter sp. (assembly GCA_039933825.1). Lineage (GTDB taxonomy): Bacteria > Verrucomicrobiota > Verrucomicrobiia > Verrucomicrobiales > Akkermansiaceae > Luteolibacter. Next base: position 995 of record JBDTNJ010000403.1, on the reverse strand, counting down.
CGCCGCCATCTCCAAATCCGGCAACAGCGTGCCGTTGTCCTTAGCCTCCAGCGCCTCCGCCGTATTCATCGGCGGCCTCACCACGCCCTTCTCCACTTCCGCCTTGCCGCTCTTTCTCCCTAGCGCCAACCCCATCGTCCGCCGGTAAATCCGTGACACCTCCCTCCATTTTTCCGACTCAAATCCCGCGCCTTGGTGACTCATGCACGCCCTGACGAGTCCCTCTCGGGCCTTCTTCCCATTCCCTTTCGGTCCACCGCCCACCGCTTCGCCGTAACTGCTCCAGCGATACGCCGCTGGGTCAGAAACCATCCCCGCTCTCACCGGGTTGAGATCGATGTATGCCGCCATCGTCCGCGCCGCGATACCGCTTTCTACAATCACGCTCTTGTAGCGCTCTTCCCAAAGCGTGCCGCTGCGCTGGTGCGTCCGGTTGAACCACCGCGTAAACCGCTGGAGCAGCGTCTTCATGAACTCGCTCAATTGATGCATTCGGTAGGTGAACCGGGCATGAATCTCCTCCACCCATTCATCCCGCAGCGCCGCCCGCGCATCCGCCAATTCCTTGGCCACCACCGCCACGAACGCCTCCGTGTTCGCCGCTGAAATCCTCTTCAATAACTCCTCGTCCGAAATCCCGTCCTCCGGCATCGGTGGCACCTCCAGCAGGATATGGAAGTGATTGGACATGACGCAGTAGGACAAAACCCGGCAGCCCGAGAAGTTCTCCTGCATGCGCATGAACATGCGAAAATGCTCTCGCTCTTCGTCACCAAACACAAAACGCCGATCCACCACCCGCGAAATGCAGTGGTAGATCGCGGGCTTCTCCACCGAATCCTTCCAGGGGGCCAACCATCGCCTGCTGCTCATGCCCCTTTCTATTCCAGCAATCCCGCTTGGCAAGAGGATTTCATACAGTTTGTCTGGGATCTTGAATGATACCGCTTTCTACAATCACGCTCTTGTAGCGCTCTTCCCAAAGCGTGCCGCTG
>JBDTNJ010000402.1:0-6663 GCA_039933825.1 Luteolibacter sp. | reverse complement strand
TCCAAACCCATGATCCGAATTTCCTTCGAGACTACCACCGATTCCGCTGATCCTCATCACCCCGAGGCGTGGCGTAAAGAAGCGGCCGCGATGCTCCGTAAAACCGCCACGCGAATCAAATCCGGTGAACCGATGCCATTGCAACTTTTCGACGACACCGGAGTGCTTTCTGGCAAGGCACGTGAGCTTTCCTATCACCCGGATCCTCCAAAGCGATAGCCGAAGAAACTCCAAATCCAACTTGGAAGCCATCGCCAAGGACTAGCGCGCCCGGCGCGACCTCATGCACCCAACCCGATGACGGAGAGGGCCGGACCAACTACGAGGAATCCCCGGCACGGATCCCAAGGACGCTAACTCGCGCCTCAACGTCAAAACCTCCCTCCCTCGCCGGCGGCGGCGGCTTCTCCCTCACCTAGGACTGCCTCACCGGAAAAACCTCCTGCATTGAACGCTCTACCAGCCTTAACCCCAATCAAAGGATCACCCTGCAAGATAACGTCCAAGGCGACGGCACTCAAAAATCCTTCACCGACAGCAACCCCGAAACTTCGCCCCACCTCTTCTACCGAGTTGCCGTCTCGCCATCTGATTGAAGATGGAGCGTGTATGGAAACGCCGATTTCTCATTTAGCTTTCTCATTCAGTCGACGGGCTCACTTTCTGTGCTCTTTGAGCACCGTTGCGCATCCTTGGAGCATTTCAGAAGTGATACTCTTCATTCCTTCTTTGCGGAGCGTTGCCACGACATGATCCACATCTCTCTCGTTTGCCACATAGTCGTGCAAACGCATCAAAAAACCATTGTATTTTCTTCTGGTTAGTTCGGTTGTGCCCTTTGTTTCGCTTACGAAAATCTCGATAATCTCATTTGGAGGCTTTTCGTGAGAATCAGCGTATTGCAACCAATCCTTCACTAAACCGACCAATCTCTTCTGCTCCCTTGCCTCAACGCCTTTACCTCCTGACTTCCGTTTCACTTCTGCTTTTTTCTCACTAGCAAGTTTAGCAGAAGCATGTTGTTCAAGATAGGCCTGCTTATGCTTCTTCCAAAATGGATAGAAATCGATCGCCAGCCAAGCCAGCGACTCGGATGAGACAGAATCTGAACGTCTCCACCTTGATTCCACCAGGTCCCTCGTCTCTCTGGCAATATGAACGGGAGGTTTCAATCCGGGTGCGAAGTTTTGAAGAAAGACTTGCTCCTGCACCGATTGCGCTTCCCGTTGTTGCGAGTTCCATGGCGTCTCCCCACCCGCATCGTCTTCTGAACCAGCTTTCTCTGCCCGCCGCAATCGGAAGATGGCCAGAAAATCATTAAAGGCCATCTCCAACGCTGCATGAGGAGTGGTTTGCACGCCTGATACAAAACGCAACGCAGTTGCAAGATCACATGGTGATTCTGGAATAGGGATCTTTGTCCGCACTTTGGCCTCAGCCAAAGCAACTTTCACGGCCTCAGGAGAGACTCCTGGAAGTGGCCCCCGTTCGAGTTCCCTGTATCGTTCCAACACCGTCGAGAGAATCGAACGATACGGCCCTTGTTCACTGACTACACCTTCCTCGCTCTCAGAAGAAATTGAGTCCAGATTTCGCAACCTTTCCACCAAACGCTCAACCGTGCCGAAATTCATCCCGGCAAGGACCCAATCGCGCCGAAGAAGAACCGACTTCTCGGATTCAGCCTGTATTTCAACCGCATTTCGGACGAGATCGACAGCGGAGTAGTTTTCAGCTTTCAACGCCAAACTCGCCGCTAATTGCGAGACTCGAGCCACTTCGACCGCAGGGTTGAGCAAGCTCAGAAAATCTTCAACAGCGGCATAGTCAATCTCCCCGGGAAAATAGTCGATGGATTGTTCGGTATGTATCACAGGAGTTTGTTTGATTTTCTGGTTCATTCGAAGAGCTACAGAATTCCTGAATTTAAATAGCGCTAAAGAACGCGGTGCTGCACGGAAAAATGTAAAAATTCTCCATTTTTTTTGAGCGTCGGTAACCCCTGTCGGGGATTGCCAACAGAAGGACGGAATTCTGTTCTCCCTGGCCTTCTGTAAATGGGTTCGGCAACCAACTGCGCAATCGGGGGAATTACATGCCAGACTGGCCCGCAGTCGCGTTGATCCACCCAACAATCGCAAATCCACCTGAAAGCCTGATGTGCGACTCCCTCCCCACCGATTCCCCCCATGCAAGGCAGAGGACGTTGGAGCGTGACCAACCAGAATTAGAACCGATAACCGTGACGTGTCGTTGAACTCCCCTTAGCGCGTCGACCGGCGGTCTGGAACTCGTCCGGCCGCACACCTAGTTTTCCTGTATCCGGCACACACACGGCGTCCATGGTCTTGAAAAATGCCAGCAAAATGCCAGCGGGGCTTTTTTCTACCAGAAAAATCAACTAACAAAAACCCCTCATAACTCGTTGGTTATGAGGGGTGGTGGGTAGAGATGGATTCGAACCAACGTAAGCTTTCGCTAGCAGATTTACAGTCTGCCCCCTTTAGCCACTCGGGCATCTACCCATTCCGCTTAACGCGGGGGCGGATGTATGAGGAGAGGGGCCCGTTTTGACAAGGGAAAAGACTACACAACATCGGAAATCTTTCCCGGTGGCTTGATTTTCAAGAAATCTCCACCACAGCAGTTCAATTTTTGATTCACCCACGCGCCAAATCATGCATCCGAGGATGACAGGAACTGGGCGAAGGTCTCGGAGGACAGCCGATCAATGGCATGTTGATGCATCTCAAAGATGGTGTCGTGAAGAGGACAATGAGGGCCGGTGCCGCACCAGTTCGGCCCAAATGGGCACATCACCCGATTGTCAGGATTTTCGAATAGCCTCACCACATCAAACAGGGTGATTTCGGCTGCCGGTCGGGCAAGACGATAGCCGCCGCTTGGTCCGGGAGTACCCGTTACAATTCCGGCGCTGGACAAAATCGTCAGGATTTTCGCGATCAATTGGCGCGAGAGTTGACGCGACTCAGCGATCTCAGCGCTGCCCGCCAAGCGTGATTCCGAGGACACCCCTGCCAGATAACTGACTGCAGAAATTCCTGCCTGGGCCAGTTTGCTATAGGTGAACATGGGAAGAGAATGCAGTTTGAAACTCTAGCGTCCAACCCTGATTGATGACGGAACAGAGTAGGGTTCTGAAAGCGGACACGCACGATCCTCGATCGGTTTTCAATTAAAGAAAGATTTTTCTTTAATTGGCGCACACTTTGATGAAATGTGAATCCAGACCTCACCGTGAATTCGCTGGATACAGAAATTAGCTACCTGCCCGATATCACAGGCCGACGCCCGGCTCGGAGTGAACAAGGACGCCGCTAAAACCATTGCGGCTTTGGAAAAATTATTCACCGCCAATCCCACTCCATGAATTTCCCCGCCTGCAAACATCGCAAGTTCCACATCCGCCCGCGCGTCCCGACTTTGGTTTGGCTGGGCAGCGAACCCTACCGGCTGTTTTTTCTCAGCGGCATCTTGTTTAGCATCGCCGGCGTCGCGATGTGGCCGCTGTTTTATAGCGGGCATCTGACATTCTATCCGGGGATCAATCACGCTCGGATGATGATCGAGAGCTTCGGCGGCGGTTTCGTCATTGGGTTTTTAGGAACCGCCGGGCCACGCATGTTATCCGCGCCGCGGCTGAAGCCGTGGGAGTTGATCTTCCTGTTTCTGCTGCATCTGGGCAACGGTTTCAGCCATTTGTGCGGGCTGACCGTTTGGGGCGACGGGCTTTTCCTGAGCTTGTTAGCAGCTTTCAGCCTCTCTCTGGGCTTACGATTAGTTTTCTTCCGCAGCAATCTGCCACCCCCTGCAATGCTGCTGGCGGGCACGGGTTTAATTTGCGGGCTTTCCGGCACGCTGGTGTGGCTGAATCCCGGGTGGCTATTGGTGCCCGGACTTCAACGATTGGCGGGACTGCTGCTCTATCAAGGGTTCCTACTCGGCCCGATCATGGGTGTCGGCATCTTCTTGTTCCCTCGTTTGTTAGGTGGGGATTTCGGTGAACCTGCATCTGCTCCTGACAGACGCCGTTCCCTTATCAAAATGGCGATTGCCGCCGCAGCTCTGCTTGCCAGTTTCCCGGTGGAGATCTGGATGAATCCGGTCGCCGGACAAATCCTCCGTGCCGCGGCCTTTGTATTCGCTCTCTCGCATGTCCGTTGGCGGCTCCCCGAAGGAACGCCCTCGCCCGGCACGCTTGCCAGTTCACTGCGCATCTGGTGCCTGCCGCTGGCGATCGCTGGTTTGTTAGCGCCTGCGTTCTTCTATGCTCAGAAAATCGCGCTGGAACACCTTCTCTTTATCGGCGGATTCGGCATGGTTTGCCTGATCGCCGCCAGCCGCGTGCTATTCGGTCACTGCGGCAGGCTCGCAGAGTTTTCCAAACGCTCATGGATCGCTCGGATCATCATTTCCGCAACAATTCTTGCGACGCTCACCCGTGCCTCGGCGGATTTCATGCCGCGCATCATGGTTTCCCATTACAAATACGCCGCTTGGTCGTGGGGCCTCGGAGCATTGATTTGGGGGCTGTGGCATTCCCGCAGGTTTTTCAGGAAGGACCCGGACGATAATTGACCGGAAAACTTCAATCCACCTTCTTTTCCGGCACCACCAGCACCATTCCTTTGAGCAGACGACAGAACGGTTTTTTAGCCATCACCGTCTGAGTCCCCTCACCTTTCACACTGCCCGTCGTGTCCTTGAATTCCACCTCGTAGCGGTCGAGCCGGACGATGCGGATGAAGCGTTCGCCCTTTTGATAAATCTGATCTTGAAAAAGTCTCATGGCGCAGACTGCCGGAGCTTTCCCCATCTGGCAAGCGGGCTTCATCGTGCTTCATCGTGCTTCATCGTGCTTCATCGTGCTTCATCGTGTTTTGAGCCGCGGCGAGGTCCCAAATGACGGGGTTGATGACGGGTCGCTCACAAGCGGCGGACGGACCTTGGTCATAATCCAGTGGATTCTCCAATCACCGCTTGTAGCAAATCGATCATCGCCTGCGCGGCTTGTTTGCCGGTTTCGAGAACCTCGTGGTGATCCAAATGCGCGGGAGTGATTCCGGCTGCCCAGTTCGTGAGGCACGAAAAAGCAGCGACTTTCATGCCGACCGAGCGGGCTTGAATAGTTTCCAGAACGGTGCTCATGCCCACGGCATCGGCACCGAGGGTGCGGAGCATGCGGATTTCAGCCGGGGTTTCATATTGCGGGCCGCGCAGGCCTGCATAGACGCCTTCGTGCAGCGCCATTCCGGAGGCGGCTGCAGCAGCACGGAATTGATCGCGCCAATCGGCATCATAAGCGACGGACATGTCCACGAAGTCCGCGCCTTCGAGCGGTGAGGTGCCGGTAAGATTGAGGTGGTCACTGAGCATCATCCAGGTGCCTGGTGGAAATCCGGGATGCAGCGTGCCGGCGGCGTTGGTGAGGATGATTTTCTTGCATCCTTGGGAGGCAATCCAACGCACGCCTGCGGTGGCGAGTCGTGGTGCGTGGCCTTCGTAAAGGTGGACGCGGCCTTTCATCAGGACGACCGAGGTATTGCCCAATTTTCCAAAGAGAAATTTCCCTGCATGCCCGGGCACCGACGACGCGGGCAAGCCAGCCTCGGCAAACGACACCTCGCGCTCAACGACCACAGCATCTGCCAGCGGTCCCAATCCAGATCCTAATACGATTCCAATCATGGGAGGACGATAGCGGCTTCCCAGAAAGATGGAATCGTAAAGCGCAGCGATCTTGCCGTGGGAGTGTTTTGAGGATAGTTTTCAAACATGTCGGACAAGCCCGAAAAGAAAGTCTCATTTGAGAATAATCCTTTATTCATTGAAGTCATGAAGGAAGCGTTGGCGATCCAAGATCGATTCGCAGCGGAGCCCATTTACTCAAGAACCGGCAAAGGATATTTGAAGAGCGGCGGAGTGACTGAACTCGAAGAGCTGAAACAGAAGCAAAAGGCAGTGCCTAACAAAACCAATCGATGAGCACGGCAGCGAGGTGGTTATACTGCCGTGCGTCAGGATTTGTGATCAATTAGGATTGCCGCGACGCGGCCGTGGCGGCGGTTTTCAACCGCCATGCCGAATCAGGAAGAGGGCCATGCGGTTGGAAACCGCTGCCACGATTCCACAAAACCTGACGCACGACAGTATAGAGCCTTTTTCTTGGGACTTCGTCGCAGGGGTGGCAAGTGAAGAGGAGATCCAAGCGTTTGAGAAATTCTGCGCGGGCTTGGGTTGAAGAAGGGACAGGAATGTCCCTGCTCCTTATCTCAGCATCAGTGCTTCGATTTCGTCGGCTTCGATCGGGATGTTTCGCATGAGATCGAAATTGCTATCCTTGCCGATGACGACATCGTTCTCAATCCTAACACCAATGGCTTCCTCACGGATATAAATGCCGGGCTCGATGGTGAAGACCATGCCTTCCGCAAACGGTTCGTGGGGCGGGCAGACATCGTGCACGTCAAGACCGAGGTGATGGGAGGTGCCGTGCATGAAATACTTTTTCACCAGCGCCTTGTCAGGCCCTTGCTGTCTGGCTTCCTTGGCAGTGAACAAACCGAGTCCGACCAGCTCACGCTCCATCAGTTCGATGACTTGCTTCTGATATTCCATCGGCGTGTTGCCGGGGCGCAGGAT
>JBDTNJ010000401.1:0-15868 GCA_039933825.1 Luteolibacter sp. | reverse complement strand
AAACTCCGCGGTTGCCACCCCACTTGTTATTATCCCAGTCGCGGCGTCCGGCAGGCAATGTCGATGGGCGGTTGAGGCCGTTATTACGACCACCGACGTTGACGTTTCCGATGTTCACGCGGTTGCCGTTGTTGTTACCGTTGCCATTGAAGCGGTCACCGTTTCCACTCAAACGATCGCCATCACCGCCAGGGCGGAGGTTGTTGTTATTGTTTCCACCACCGGGGCGAAGTCCATTGCCATTGCCATTGCCGCCACCGGGACGACTTGGGTAGGTCACCATACCAGGCAAGGTTTGCGGGCGGTTAGCGCTGCCCGGGCGGTTGATGCTTGGACGGTCGGAAGGAAGCGTGCCGGGACGGTTGGACGGAAGCGTGCTGGGACGATTACCGTCACCAGCTCCGGGGCGATTGTCAGGAAGCTTATTGTCGGGACGGACACTTCCACCACCAAGACCGCCACCACCACTCGGACGATTGTCCGGCAGTTTGTTATCTGGCCGGGTGCTCGGGCGCTCAACGGAAGGCCGCTGGGCGGGTTGTGTCGAGGGCCGCGATTCCGGGCGGGAAGCCGGCCTGGAGGCGGGTTGCGTGGCGGGCCGGGTCGTCGGGCGATTCGCAGGCTGTGTGGACGGCTTGGACGCCGGGCGACTTTGGACTTTGGAACCGGTCATCGGGCTGCGGCTGGCGGAAGACGAGCCGCGACTTGAAGACGAGCCGCCGAATCCGCTACTGGAGCGGGACGAACTGCCGCCGCTACCACCGCCACGTGAACCGCCACCACCACCACGGGAACCGCCGCCACCACCACGGGCTTCGACTTCGGCTGAAATAAAGGACAATCCGACGAGGACTGTTACGAGTTTAAATAAAGATTTCATATTTAAGCTAAAGTTAGGAGTTTATTCAGCGTCGGGTTCAGGAGCCTGGCGCACGATGCGCAGCTCGGTGTCGGGCAATTGTTCTCCGTCGATGACACGATCGGTGGACTTCCAGACCATGGCATCCTTGCCCTCGAAGACGAGGTGGCCGGTGGCGCTGGTGGTTTCGCCGTCAGCAGTGGTGCCTTCGGAGCGGAGCAGCCAACCGTCGTCGCCGGGAGTCCAAACACCTTTGGCAAAACCGCCGCCACTATCAAATGTCCACCAGGTGATCGTTTTTCTCGCACCGTCCCAGCCGATGCGGACGCTGGTGGTCTGCGGGTCCGCATCGGTCGAAGTGGTGAGCATCTCGCCGGTGAGGAATTTCCCGGAATTGTCCCAGCCGAATGCGAAGTCAAAGCGCATGCCGTCCCGCATGCTGGTCCAGTCCCCTTTCAGATGGGCGGCAAAATCGGCAAGTTGTCCGGAAGCTTCCGTGACGTCCTTGAGATTACGGGTGCTGGCGATCTGCCAGACGCCGGCGTCATTTTTCACCAGCACGGCAGTGTAGGTGGAGGAGCTCACCGGTGTGTCTTCCCCGGGTGGGTCAAGGTGGAAAGTGCCATCCTCGATGGCCACGGTAGGCGTAACAAGGCGAACGGATGCTACTTCGATCGCACTTTGCGGCACATCATCTCCAGAGAAACGTTCTTCGTAACGCGCCTTGATCTCGGCGCGGCCGGAGGTGATGTCCACGCCGTCGATGTCGGTCATTTCACCGTTTTCAGTAAACAGTGCGGCAATGCCTGCGGCGTCCTTGTTGTTATAGGCAATGACGAAATCCGCAGCCGCCTTCTGGAGGCCGACGATTTCCGGGCTGGGTTCCTCGTCGGCACGCAGGCCGGGGCTGGTGAGCATCGCGAACGCGACGCAGGTGGATAGATGGATGGATGATTTCATCGGTATTTCAGTGGGGAGTGGAAATGGAGGGAGGTGCTCCCCTCTCCAGCTTTCAAAGAATGGTAAGTCACAGCGGTGAATGCAAGCATCAGAGCCATTTCCAGTGAAAAATTTCCGGCGGGTGCGAAATGGTTCGGGAGAGTTAGCAATGGGCAGGACAGGGCGAAATGGCGCGGTGGCATTAATCGTGTAGGAGTAGCCGCTGGGCCGTCTTATCGCAAATCCGCTTTCCTTACCATTAGACCTTGGTCAAACGCGGCTGCTCTCCACGCGAACCACCGCAAAACGGCCCATCCCGCTCGCTTTCCAGAAAAGAGATTGAAACTGAGGGGCTTTACTAACCCACAGACTATCAATTGTCGGAAAAAAGAAAAGTGGCCGATTTTGGCTGCTATTTCTGATTGGGTCAGTGACCGCCGCCTCGTCTCATGAAAATTTCTTGAGCGAAATCCTCCGCTCCGGTGAATCGACCAACGCACCCTGCAAACCGACTGACGGCCCCGGTAAACCGTCTTCCAGTCTCCGCAATCCGCTGTCAGATCAAGCTTGTCCCTGCGAACTGCCGCCGATGCTAGAGAGTAGCGATGGCAGGAGCGCGGCGAGCCCTGCGGAGTGATCCGCATCCGGGTCCACCTCGCCGGATGGGGTCAGCTTGTCCACGATCTTCGGCAGGTATTCCGCGAGGAAACCGGAGGCATGCGAGGGGTCCACACCCAGGCTGGCAGCAAGCGACTGGACCTGTTGCGAGTCCAGCAGGCTGTTGATCTGATCGGCGGAGATGGATTTGTTATCATCCATGCCGACCCACGATGAGAAGACATCGCCGAGGCCGCTTTGGGAGAATTTGGCCATCAGTCCCTGAATGCCGCCGTTCTGTGCGAGCAACGAGTTGAGTGCTGCGCCGAGCGGGTTGGCGGGTGTGTCTGCGGTGTCGGATTTCCCGGTGAGGTTTCCGATCAATGTATCGAGTAGTCCCATGATTTTGTTTTTCTATTGGTTGGTTGTTAGCCCAGCAGGTCTGCCGGGACTTTCCCGCCATTGGCGGCGAGCTTTTTGATGACCTCGCGGTGGAGCCAGACATTCATCGTGCCGGAGTCGTGCATGTCCCCGGTGTAGCCGAGATCCTCCGCCAGTTCCTTGCGGGAGGCGAGGCTGCTGTCCATGCCGACGAGTTTCATGAGGTCCACGATGGATTTTTTCCAATCGAGTTTCTCCGCGTTGTGCTTTGCCAGATCATCGAGCACCGCCGCCACATCGACGACAACGATAGCGGCGAAGGGCGGCGCCGTCTCCACAGGTGCGGCACCGGTCGTGTTCGCGGGGGCTGGAGTGGAGACGACGGGTATTGCTGGCGCGGGCGCGGCAGCCGGCGCGGCAGCCGGTGTGGCGGCCTGCGCGGTGGTTGCGGGTGCGTGCCCGAAGATCTTGTTCATGATTCCTGAGAAGAGTCCCATAATTTTAGTGTGTTTGTTGGTTGGTGAGGAGATGGTTGTTTCAAGCCTGCTTTTTCATGGCGATCCGGTAGATGACCAGAAGTAGGATTGCTCCGATGGTGGCGATGAAGATACCGCCAAGGTCGAACGATTCGACTTTTCCCAGCCCGATGAACGAGCCGAGAAATCCGCCGAGGATGGCACCGACGATGCCGATGATGATAGTGACGAAGATTCCACCGGGGTCTTTCCCTGGCATGATGAATTTGGCCAACGCCCCGGCGACAAGGCCGAGGAAGATCCATGCGATGATGCCCATGATTTGATGTGGTTGGGGGTTGATTGCCTGAACAACTGATCAAGCAATCGAATATCAAACAGTATTTCCCGAACTTGGAAAGAGAGAAATGATCGCCGGGCCAGAATGGGTGCCCGTCACACAGCCTGCGGTTGCTACAATCATGGCTTCTGATCCGGGTAGATGGTTTTCCAATCGTCCTTCATGCTGACGATGGACCAGCCGAGTTTTGGACCTTCGTCAAGGCCTTTGGAAAGCAGGCCGATGTGGGACTCGCGGTCATAGGCGAATTCCCGCTCCGCATCGGTGTGATGGATGATCATGCCGAATCGCGGGCCCTTGCCGCTGGTGGTCCATTCGAGCATTTGGAAATCTCCATCAGAGTTTCCAAAGGCCATGACCGGGCGGCGGCCGATATGCTGTTGGATACCCACGGGTTTGCCTGCCTTGTCATCGATGAAATTCAGCTCCGCCAACCGGGCGATCTGCGGCTTACCATCGCGCACTTCGTATTTCGTTTTGATGCTTGAGCCGATGATCTGCTCGGGTGGCACGCCGTAAACTTTCTCCGCCCACGGCCGCATGAACTCGATGCCGCCGCCGGAAACGATGAAGGTCTTGATATCGTTCGCGCGCAGATAGGCGAGCACTTCGAGCATGGGTTGATAGACCATTTCCGTGTACGGCCTGCCGGACTTCGGATGTTTGGCGGTGGTAATCCAATCGGTGACGATTGCTTCAAACTCGTCGGTCGTCATGCCCGCATGGGTGGCCATCGCCAGCTCGATCAGGGATTTTTCACCACCTGCCAGAGCGCCCTTCATATCGCCCTTGAGCACGGAGGCGAAGGGTTCCTTTTCCTGCCACTCGGGATGCTGCGGGGCGAGTGCCTTGATGCGGTCGAAGATAAAGAACGCTTGAAAATACATCGGCTGCTCCGCCCACAGGCAGCCGTCGTTGTCGAAGACGGCGATGCGCTCCGGCACAGGAACGAAATCGGGCGAGCCGGGTTTCGTGGTTTTTTCAACAAAGGCGATGATGGCTTTTTTCGGTGCTGTGTCGTTCCAGGACGGCAGTGGATCATGCGCGAACACTTGTGAAAACACGCTGAGAACCAAGAGTGATTTAAATAGGATTGTTTTCATGGGATGGATGGAGAGTAGGCATTACGCCGGCGAGTTTTGTATAAATCGCCATGACTAGCAGCGCGGCGATGGCATAACAGGCGATAGCGGGAAGTGCATTCTTGTTATGAAGGTATTGCCCGGAAAGCAGCAGGGCGAGGCCGACGTGGCGGTTTACGTTACTAATCACCAATGTTTTCACGCCGGGTGTGCCGCGGCCGAGCAGGGCCAGACTTACTGTCATGCAACCTAATGCCAGGAAAAATGCGGCGAGAGGTGTCCAAGGTCCAGCGTCTTTCAAGGCTGGACCGAATTTCCATAACAGGGCGATCACCGCCACGGTCAGGATCGCATTGCCGATGAGGTTCAGTCCACGCTGCACTTTGGTGGACAATGCCGGGGCGAAGTGCATCAACAGCATGCCGGCGAACAAGGGTAGGAACTGCTGTTCGACAATAACGGTAAGCAGATGCAGCGGCGGAATCCAGATGTCTCGCTGGTAGAGTTTTCCCGCAGCCATGACGAGCAGCGGGATCATGACGGGAATCATCAGCGCGCCCCAAACCTGATAGCTCGCGGCCATCTGCATATCGAAGCCGCGCTTCGCCACTCCGCGAGTCATCAGCGGAGCTCCGGGGGCGATGGCGACGAGAAAGAGCCCTGCCGTGGCTGATAGAGGAAGTGGCAGGAGCTGCCCAAGACCCAGCGCGATAACGGGCGGCACGATGAAAGTGGCGAGCAACAATTGCGCCCAGTTTCCCAAAGTGAGCCGCTTCCAGTTCGAGACGAGTTCGCTGAAGCGAAGGCTCATTCCAATGGAGAGCATCAGCATCAGGACCGCACCCGGGAGAAGGTATTTCATGGGAAGGTAAAAAGCACGGGCCGCGTCTTCCGACGCGGCCCGCTTGATTCACCGCTGGGTTTTGTGATTACTGATATTCCCTCCGAAGAGGACGGCTGAAATCTATTGGTCCGTTGGATTGAGGAACTTGAAGGTGAGTCCGGCGACGAGCCCACCTGCGAGATCGGCCACGATGTGTAGCCAGATGTCGGAGAATTTCACGAGATGCATCACGGCCACGCCAACGGCGACGGCAGGATTAAACGCACCACCGGAAATAGCTCCGACAGAAAACGCGCCGACCATCACGGTCATGCCGATCGCTAGGCCATAAAAGGAATTTCCAGCCGTGCCCTTGGCGGTGGCGGAATTCACAACAACATAGGCGAGGGCGAAGGTGAACAGGAACTCCGCAACGAAAGCGGCCGGGACATTGCTGATCGTCATCGGCGTTCCGCTCTTACCGCAGAGGAAGACCGCCACCAATGCGGCGACCACTCCGGCGAGAACCTGCGCGATCCAATAAGGAAGCACGTCCTTCGCATCGCAACGGCCGCGGATGAAGACGGCCAGAGTGACGGCGGGATTGAAGTGCGCGCCGGAGACGTGGCCGCCGGCGAAGATCATGACCATCAGGGCCGCGCCGATGGCAATGGGAGGGATGACGCCTGCCGCACCGGGGATGACGGTGCAACCGATGGTGAGGACGAGGAAGAAGGTTCCGATGAATTCTGCGATGTATTTTCTCATGGTAATGTTAGTGTGGGGAGTTTGTCTTGGATGTGAATTCGCGGGCCGCCAATATAGGGACGGCCCGCTTGGTTTGGTGCCGATCAAGTGGTTTACTCACCAGCGGAAGTCATGCCCTTGATCTGCTTCTCTAGCGTTTCGAGGCTCCAGTCGCCCGGTTTCTGGCTGGGCGGGAATTCCTTCATGGTCATGAGGAACTTGCTGGCGACCACTTGCATGGGCCCGAGCACATACGCCCGGTCGATCATCCAGTCGTGATAGGTGTTCGAGTTTTCATAAGACTTCTCGAATGGATCGCGCCGCAGGTTGAAGAGCAGCGGCAGACGCAGGTGAACGAAGGGTTCGCGCCACACCTGCAGTTGATGGGCCCGGTTTTCCAGATAGGTCGCTTTCCAGTCGCCCACGCGGATGGACATGACGTCGCCGTCGTCGCCCACATAGATGAACTCGTTGCGCGGTGATTCCTTGGACTTGCCACTGAGGTAATCGGTCAGGTCGTAGCCATCGACGTGATTCTTGTAGTGGCGGCCATTGATATCCGCACCCTTGAGGAGTTGTTCCTTGATGTTAGGATTGCCAGCGGCGGCGGCGAAGGTCGGCAGCCAGTCTTCGTGGGAAACGATGCCGTTGAGCGTGACGCCCGCGGGGAAGTGGCCGGGCCATTTGATGAAACAAGGCACGCGGAAGGCACCTTCCCAGTTCGAGTTTTTCTCGCCGTGAAAGGGTGTGGTGCCGGCATCGGGCCAGGTGTTGTAGTGCGGGCCGTTGTCCGTCGAGTACTGGATAATGGTGTTGTCACCGATGCCGAGTTCGTCCACCAATTTGAGAAGTTCGCCGACGAGGGCATCGTGTTCGATCATGCCGTCAGTGTATTCATCATTACCCGGATGGCGGTGCTCCTTTCTGACATGGGTGCGGAAGTGCATGCGCGTCGCATTCCACCAGCAGAAGAAGGGTTTGCCCTCCTTGACCTGGCGTTTGATGAAGTCCTTGGCCGCGACATTCGTTTCATCGTCGATGGTCTCCATGTGCTTCTTGGTGAGTGGGCCAAGATTTTCAATGGTCTGACCGCCCTTGCCATCGGCCTTGGACTTGATGATGCCGCGCGGACCAAACACTTCACGGAAGGTCTTGCCGTTGGCGAGTTTCATGTCGCCGGGGTAGTCTTCGTTTTCGGGTTCCTCCTCGGCGTTGAGGTGGTAGAGGCTGCCGAAGAACTCATCGAAGCCATGCAAGGTGGGCAAATGTTCATCGCGGTCGCCCTGATGGTTCTTGCCGAACTGGCCGGTGGCGTAGCCCTGCGCCTTGAGCACGGTGGCCATGGTGCAGTCGGTCTTCTGCCAGCCTTCCGCCGCGCCGGGCATGCCGACTTTCGTCATGCCGGAACGGACCGGCACTGAGCCGCTGATGAAGGCCGCGCGACCCGCCGTGCAACTTTGCTGCGCGTAGTAGTCAGTGAAGCCGACGCCTTCCTTGGCGACGCGGTCGATGTTCGGCGTCTCGTAGCCCATCATGCCGCGGTTGTTGTGGCTGATGTTCCAAGTGCCGATGTCGTCACCCCAGATGACGAGAATGTTGGGTTTCTTCGCGCCGTCCTGAGAGAAGGCGGATGAAGCGGTGAGAGCCAGGGCGGTGACGAGCAGGGCCTGCCAGTTTCGGTGGATTGCAATCATGGTGTGGTTGTGTTTGGTCTATCGAATGAGGTTGGGGAAAGTGATGGAGAACTAACGACCGGCAGGGGTTTTGAGCATAACAGCTCTGTCCCAGCGAAGGCCGGAATGATGTGCGATGCCACGCTCAAAATCGGTGAAATTTCAACCAGTTGTCAAGGGCCGGCGATTGCGTGTCGAGATTGCAAAACACCAGTAGAGAGGTAATCAAACAACGGCTGGAGGGGGAATGCCATGGGCGCAACAACATGCGAGCGTGATAACACTAGCGTCCGGATCACGCAAACTCTTTCTACACCTGAATACCATCAGGCCCACGGACGTCCCGTTATAAGTCAAATATTTTCAATTTGTTACGGCCTAGAACATAAAGAGCACTGTGGTCCGGTTCCGCGAGTAAATCATTTAGATTTGCCCCCCTAACCTCCCTGCCGCAACAGCCCTTCGAGGCAAAGCAGATTGACCCATCACGCCCCAGCCCGCCAAGTTACCGCACGATGATCCATGCAGTTGGGGAGCGATTGAGAATTTGGATGAGTGGCACCTCGCCTGTTTGCGCCCGCAATGGAAATACTTGAGCGGCAGATGGGAATTTCCGGGTAAAAATGCCGACTCAGGGGAAACTCCGGTCGGTGACCTGCCGATTCTCCGTGAAATCACTCCATAGGCCATGAAACGCTAAATTGACTTCACTGCTTCCGGTGATAGTCATTTCCAAACCGATAAGCCCATGAAGTTCCAAATCACGTTCATCCTCGTCGCTACGCTGGCCGCGCCTGGAGGACTCGTGGCGCAAGCACCGCAGGATCCAAAATTCCTAAAACAGGCGGCTCTTGAAATCGACCGGCACATCGCATCGTTCTATCGAAAAAACAACCTCGCCGTGCCTCAAGTGACGGACGATGCCACCTTTCTGCGGCGTGCGTTCCTTGTTTCTGTCGGTCGCGTCCCTACTGCTGAGGAAGCTCTTGAGTTTTTGGAAATCAATGACCCGACGAAGCGTGAGGCGCTCGTGAACTACCTTCTGAAATCACCCGGCTATTCCAGCCAGATGACGAACTGGGCCTTCGATCTCCTGCGGGTCACGGATCGCAGCATGGGCAATTCAGGGACCAACGAGCCCTATCGGAATTGGGTCCGCACCGCCATTGCCAATAACATGCCATGGAATGAGTTCACCAATCACCTCATCGCATCATCCGGTGATGGTTGGGACACGAACACCGCCGCTGTCGGCTATTATACGCGGGACCGCGGCATGCCTCTGGACAATCTATCCAATACGATGCGCGTCTTTCTCGGGGCCCGTATGGAATGCGCCCAGTGCCATGATGATCCTTTCGGCACCACCGAGCGCCACGATTTCTACGAACTCGCCGCTTTCACCCATGGGCAGGATCCGCAGAAACAAAAGCTCATGCAGCCGCTCTGGGATGAGTATAACAAAGACAATAGCCAGGACACCGAAGAATACCGCGTCGCCCAGGTTTTGTGGGATCGTATCTATGGGATGTCGCTCGGGGGCGGCGGCTCCGGCCAGATCGATCTGCCTGCCGACTATCAATATAAGAATGGCAAGCCAGGCGATAGCGTCGGGGCGCACACGCCGTTCGGTCAAGCGGTTCGTATGTCGGGAAAACGTCCTGAAAACGATGGCCGAAAAAAACTCGCGAATTGGATGGTTTCCAAAACCGGCGATCAATTTGCTACTGTCATTGCCAACCGCATGTGGAAGCGGGTGATGGGCAAAGGAGTCTATGAGCCGGTGGATGTTTACGTTCCCACTGCTAAATCCAGCTATCCCGAATTGATCGGCTATCTCAGCAAGTTGATGTTCGATCTGAACTACGACCTGCGGGCCTATCAGAACGTGCTACTCATGACCCGCACCTTCCAGTTCGCCACCAATCCGAATCCCTCCACCGTCGAGGGAGGCGATGATTTCCACGGCCGGAAAATCGAGCGGCTCTCCTCCGAGCAAATCTGGGATTCGCTGATCACTCTGGCCGCAGGGGATCCAGATCAACTGCCCCGCCGCACCTTGGATAACCGCATTTTTGTGGGAGGTCATCCAGTGCTCGTGGGTAAAAAAACCATGAGCCAGCTATCCGAGGAAGTGCTCGCGCTGAATTCGACAATCGAGGTCAAAAGCTATTTCAAGAAGCTCATGGAGGAAATTCACAAAGCGGGCGGCAGCGCGGCTGACGGGACCTCCATGATGATGAACGAATCTCGAAGCTATAAGAATGACGCCAAGGTCCGCGCTTCGGAATTACCCTCGCCGCCTCCTCGCGATCACTTTCTCTACCTCTTCGGCTCCTCCGATCGCGAGGTCGTAGATGCCTCCAGCCGGGAGCCGAATGTCGGCCAGGTGCTTTCCCTCATGAACGGCTTCGTGCAACGCGAACTGGTCAACAAGCCGGACGCCCATGTCTATCAAAGCCTGAAAGGCGCGACTTCTGACAAGGAGAAGATTCGCCGTCTCTACATTGCAATCCTCAGTCGTCCGCCGACCGATGAGGAGATGTCATGGATGCTCGATGAGGTCAAAAAGCAAGGTGACGAGGGATTCAAGAACATCGTTTCCGCCCTCGTCATGTCATCCGAATTCCTATTCCTTCAATAAAATCCCAAACCCATGAGCTCGATCTTTCATGCGGATGAATTGACCCGCCGGCAATTCATGACAAACGCCGCTCGCGCCTATCTCGGCGTCCACCTCTTCCCGATGTTAGGTGGAACCCTTGCCAGCGCCGCCCCCGCCAACGTGGCATCCGCCGCGAAGGCGAAACACGTGATCTATCTTTTCATGTCCGGAGGCATGAGCCACGTGGATACTTTCGATCCGAAGCCGAAGAAGAAGGACGTGATGGGGAAAACCGAGACAATCGACACCAAGGTCGATGGCTTCCAACTTGGCCACTATCTGAAAAACACCGCCGGAGTGGCGGATAAGATGTGCGTGATCAATTCGATGAACTCCACCCAGGGTGCTCACGAGCAAGGCGCCTACATCATGCACACCAGCTACCCGATGCGGGGCACCATCAAGCACCCGTCGCTCGGCTCCTGGGTCCTCAAGCTGGGCGGGCGCATCCACCCTGAGCTGCCCGGCTTCGTCGCCGTCAACAGTGCGCCGGAACACACTGGCGGCGGATTTTTCGGTGCCAAATACGCGGCGGCCTTGATCGGCAGTCCCAATGAAGGACTCCAGGATTCCCGTCGGGCGGATGGCGTTTCCCCCGAGGACTTCGAGCGCCGACTCACACTTGCTGACAAGCTGAACCGCGAATTCCACGGACGCTACCCGAATGCAGATGTGCAGGCGTATGAGGAACTTTACCGCGAGGCCATCTCACTGATGAATTCGAAGGACCTAAAAGCCTTCGATCTCAGCCAGGAGCCGGAAGCCACCCGCAAGTTATACGGTAGCGGGCGCTTTGCCCAAGGCTGCCTGCTCGCCCGCCGACTGGTCGAAAATGGCGTGCGCTTCATCGAGGTCCAGCTCGGTGGATGGGACACCCACTATGATAATTTCGCCGGTGTCGCCGGGCGCTGTCTTGAGTTTGACCAAGCCTACGCCGCTCTCATCACGGATCTCGAAAAAGCTGGAAAACTTCAGGATACACTCGTCGTCGTCGCCACGGAATTCGGCCGCACGCCCGAGCTGAATGTGGATCACAAAAACGGCCGTGACCACCACCCCACGGCTTTTTCCTGCGTGCTCGCCGGCGGCGGCATCAAGGGTGGCGTAAAACACGGGCTCACCGATGCATCGGGCGATAAAGTGAAAGAAGGCATCGTGAGTGTGCAGGATTTCAACGCAACCATCGCCCACGCGCTCGGCCTTCCCTATGACACAGTACTCATGTCGCCGACCAAACGCCCCTTCAAAATCGCTGACAAAGGGGTACCCGTCACGGCACTATTCGGATAAGCCACCGCCACGCTTGCAGTTTTACCGCCTTCGTGCTGTTTTTCCGCCGTGTCCGCTGTCACCAACATTTCCACCTATCGCTTCGCTGAACTCACGGGTCTCAAGGACCTCCGTGAGGATCTGACCAAGCAGTGCAAAAATTGGGAACTCAAAGGGACCATCCTCCTCAGCACCGAAGGCATCAATCTGTTCGTCGCCGGCGCAGCGGAATCCATTGATCGCTTGCTTGAAAAACTCCGCAGCATTCGTGGCCTTGAAGACCTAACTCCAAAAATCAGCCTTAGTGATACTCAACCGTTCAACCGCATGCTGGTGCGGCTGAAAAAGGAAATCATCTCGTTCGGCGTCGAGGCCGTGCGCCCGGCGAATTACACCTCGCCGAAACTTTCCGCCCGCGAATTGAAGCGCTGGCTCGACGAAGGCCGCCCGGTCACTTTGCTCGATACCCGGAATGACTACGAGGTGAAACTCGGCACTTTCAAAGGTGCGATCATTCCTAACATTAATACTTTCCGCGAGTTTCCCAACGCCGTACGAAAACTGCCGGAAGAGCTGAAAGATCAACCCGTCGTGATGTTTTGTACCGGTGGCATCCGTTGCGAAAAAGCCGGGCCTTTCATGGAACTGGAAGGCTACAAGAATATCTATCAACTCGACGGAGGCATCCTCAAATACTTCGAAGAATGCGGCGGCGATCATTATGAAGGAGAATGCTTTGTTTTCGACCAGCGCGTGGGAGTTGATCCCGGCCTGCGGGAAACGGACACCGCCGTTTGTTTTGCCTGCCAAGCACCTCTCGATCTCACCGACCAGCAGGATCCCAGATACGTGGAGAGTGTTAGCTGCCCGCATTGTTTCGTGAGTGAACCCGCCCGCATGGCGGAACGAATCGCGAAAATCCAAGCCGCAATCGCCCAAGCGTCTAATCCATTACCGGGATCCATCCCCTGCGAAAACCGCCGTCCGGTGAATGTGCCGGCAGCCTATGATGGCTATGAATTGCTAGATGCACTGTGTGGAATTTTCCCACAGATTTCTCGCGAGGAATGGGAACGCCGTTGCGAGGAGGGCCGCTTGATCAACTACGGTGGCACAGTCCGCGGAAAGCATCACATCGTCCGCGGCGGCGAGCGTGTGGTGCAGGTTTTCCCCGCCGATGTCGAACCACCCGTCTCCGCAGACATCCGCGTGCTGCATGAAGATGAGGCGATCGTGCTCGTTCACAAACCCGCGCCGCTACCGATGCACGCCAGCGGCCGTTTTCACCGGAACACGCTTCAACACATCCTCAACGAAGCCTACGCGCCAAAGTATCCGCGCCCGGTCCATCGCTTGGACTCGAACACCACTGGCCTGGTTCTATTCGCCCGCACCCGCCACTTCAGCCGCTTGTTGCAGCGCCAATTCATCGAAGGCAGCGTGGACAAACGTTATCTCGTTAGAGCGCTCGGTCATCCGGAACATGACACGTTTTTTTCCGAGGCCGCGATATCCTCGGAGCCGGATGTGATGGGCACCCGCACCATCGACGAGGAAAACGGGCTCGCCTCGCGCACGGATTTCACCGTCATCGAACGCTGTGCGGATGGCACTGCCCTGCTAGAAGCGAAACTCGGCACCGGCCGCACCAATCAGATCCGCGTCCATCTCTGGCAGCTCGGTTTTCCAGTCGTCGGCGATCCGGCGTATCTACCGGGCCAGCAAATCGGCAAAACGCAAACCCTCACGCCGGATGACGCGCCGCTCCAGCTTCACGCGTGGAAACTCTCGTTCCAGCACCCGCTCACCGGGGCCGCGATGACCTTCGAGACCGAACGCCCTGCCTGGGCCTAACGGGCCGTTACCACCTCGCGAACCCTTGCGGCCACGTCATCGAGCGTGCCGTCCGAGTCGATCACCCGCACGAACGGCTCATCCATCAGTGAAAGAAAAATCTCCCGGCAGCGTGTCAGGTTTTCCCTCTTTTCAAATTCGTTAGCCGTGTCTCCCCGCACGCCGATCCGGGCATGCGCGGTGTCCACATCAAGGTCGAGAATCAGCAACAAATCCGGCAGCGGTGCGAATTCCTCGTTACGTCTGCGGATTTCTATCGGATCAAATCCGCGAGCGCCCTGGTAAGCCATCGATGAAAAATAGTAGCGGTCCAGAATCACCACTTTTCCAGCAGCCAATGAGGGCGCGATGAGTTCCTCCACATGCTGGCGGCGGTCGTTTAAAAAATACTGAAGCTCATCCTCAGGTGAAAGCCGCCCAGTCGAGGCGGACTCCCGCAATTTCTTCCCCCACGGCCCGTCCGTCGGCTCACGACTGAGCACGACTTCGCGGCCCTCACTCAGAAACCACTCGCCTAGGCGGCGGACTTGCGTGGATTTACCAGTGCCGTCGATTCCCTCGATGACGATGAAAAGTCCTTTTGACATGATGTTAGATATAACGGGATTTGAGATGCGCGAGGTAGGCCTCGGGTGATGGGAGAGTGCCGGTCGCTTGCTGGATCAGATCGGAAGGATCGAGAGTGCCTCCGTGGGAATGGACGTTTTTTCTCAGCCAGCCGAGCAATGGCTGATAGTCCGCCGTGTCGATTGCGGTGGCGATTGCCGGATCCTTCCGGGCGGCGGCGAAGAGCTGCGCGGAGTTGATGTTGCCCAGCGTGTAGGTCGAAAAATACCCGAGCCCGCCCATCGCCCAGTGGATGTCCTGCAAACAACCGTGCCGATCATCCTCCGGCGCGAAGCCAAACAACTCGCGGAATCCCTCGTTCCAAGCGGCCGGCACATCGGCGACGGCGAGACTGCCATTCAACATCCGGCGCTCTAGGTCGAAGCGAAGCAAAATGTGCATGTCATAGGTCGCCTCATCCGCCTCCACGCGGATCTGCGAGAACTCGGCGCGCCAGAGATAAGCCAGAAATTCCTCCAGTGAAAAATCCGCCAGCTGAGGAAAACATTCCTGCGCCACCGGATACCAGTGATTCCAGAATTCCCGCGACCGCCCCACGTGGTTTTCCCACAGCCGCGATTGCGACTCATGGATGCCTAGCGAAACCGCGCTGCCGGATGGAAGCCCGAAGTCCTCCGCTGGCAGACCTTGTTCGTAAAGCCCGTGCCCCGCCTCGTGCAGCACTCCGAAAAGCGATGAGGTGAAATCCGCCTCCATGTAACGCGTCGTCAGCCGCACATCACGCGGGCCGAGCGTGGTGCAAAATGGATGCGCGGTCGTATCGATGCGCCCGGCTTCGAAATCAAATCCAATCGCTGCGGCGACTTGCGGGTTGAAGCGTTTCTGCGCCTCGACCGGATACGGCCCCGCAGGCAGGTTCGGCTTGCGTGATGCGGAAATTTCCACGGCTTTCGCCCCGATCTCGCGCAGCTCTGGCTTCATCGTATCGAACAATTTCACCACCGCTGCGGTGGACGTCCGGCGCTCGTAACCATCCAGCAGCGCGTCGTAAGGCTCGTTCTGATAGCCCCAAAGCTCGGCCTTCTCGCGGGCGATTTCCAACAAGGTTTTCAGGTGCGGGGCAAAACTGGCAAAATCCGATTTCGCCCGCGCCGCGCCCCACGCGTGTTTCGACATCGAGCAAGCCACCGACTCGCGGGCGACAAGTTCCACCGTCAGTTTGTTGGATCGATCGAAGTCCCGGCGGAGCTCACGCAGATTGGCGGTGAGTTTCGTGTCACTGCCGCTGTCGGCGTTTTCAGCGGCTTCCAGATCCCGTTTCCAGTCGTCCGAAGTCGCCAACTCATGCGCCCGTGACGAGAGCCAGGAAAGTTGTGCCGCGCGATGGTCGGCAGCCGCGTTTGGCAAATACGTTTCCTGATCCCAGTCGAGGGCGGCGGCAGAGGAACGGATCACCGCGAGTTCACGGGCTTTTTCGAAAATCAGCATGCCGGGTTTCTGAATGAAAGCCCGGCGCAGGCAAAGGCGGAAAATTCACAAACGCACTTCTGCTGCTGCCGGCCCAACGAACTTAGCATCGTATTTCTTGAAAATGGA
>JBDTNJ010000400.1:0-8264 GCA_039933825.1 Luteolibacter sp. | reverse complement strand
CATTGTAGGGTATAGTGTTACTTGAGAAGTGGACTATTACCAAATTTCTCCGTTAGAATTCCACCTTCAATTGTGCCATGTGGACTCGTTTCACGGTCTGTGACCAGCAACGGAGCCGCCAACAGTGAACCGACAATCCGAAGTGGATTTCTGGTATACATGCCGACGATTTTGAAAGCCTACCTCTAGCGGTTAGTTTGTAAGGTTCAATTATAGAACCGTCGATACTCTTCGAGAGGACACCGTTGAATATCACGGTTTTGGAACGTCAAAGGAATAGTAAATCCCCTTCCATCCCGAATTGGATTCGTCCCCAACCCAACCTAGTTTAAAGCAAACGGGATAGGTTGTTCCTCGAAGCACGGTTTTCCCAAAGAGGGATTCAGCGACGTAATCTGGCGTGCGCTCCCGCATTAGTTTATCAAAGACCACAGGTTGCCCAACGGGCAGCACGCCGATTTCATTTTCGTCTGGATCAAGAGATTGAAAAAGGCTTTCAGTGATCAGATGGTTATCTAATTCACCCGTCAAATTGCGATTAATAGGATAAATGCGCATTGTGTGTTTGGTGCGGATCACTCTCCCAAACACATGAGGAAAACGTGGATCCGTCTTTGTGTAGGACTTCATTTGGCATGATGAAAGAATTACTCCGGCAAAAAGAACAAAGGACGGCCATATGGCTGTTTTCATAGTGGTGATTATTATGGTCAAGAATCGATTTATTTGAAAATCGGGGAATGAAAGAGCTCCGGCAGATCCTTGCCCCCCTCTTTTGTGGTGTGGGAGCTGAGATTGGGATTCATAAAAACGAGCGGAGAGGCGATCGTGGATCCCACAATGCGTAGAGGGTTGATCGTATTCATTCCAACTATATTATGAACAGGGTCTAAGGCATGTCCAGTTACTTTGGGTTCTACAGCACCAGCGCTAGTCAAGAATTTACTGAATCTCGCAGTATTGGCCGCAGAACCGTCTAACTCGGTGCGCATTCCGGCCATGCTGACACCCTCTTGGTTCAACTGCCGCAAGGCATCACTGAGAATCATGGTTCCTTGGCTATGGGCAACGATCTTCGCTGTCTTGAGATCAAAATTACGCAGGATATTAGCGGTTGTCGCCGCTACTTTAGTATTAAATCCAAGTTTCTGGACTGAACACTCACCAAAATCAGCGAATCCACCATTTGATGGGTTATGGATCATGTAAAATTTGTTCGATCCCGTGTGATTTGCGCCTAGTCGAGCTGCGTTATCAATGTCGTTATTCATTCCGTTTACCCAAATCAAAGCGTGCTTCTTCTTGATATCTCTTGCGCTCACCTCTACGTAGCTCGTCTTCTTTGGGTCTTTTGAATCGTAATTAACTCTATAGAGTTTCGCCTCTGGATGAAATTTCCCGTCGGAACCTAGATCACGCGCCAAGCCGTCAGGGTCAAAGAAAGTCCAAGGATTCTGCTTTACGTAGGTATAAACATTCGGGCCATCGACGAAGCCCATCGGGTCTCTCGTGATGAAGGTGCCGCTATCGAGATCCCGGTAGCGCATGCCTTCATCTAGCAGGCCGGTGGGGTCTTCTTCTTTGGTGTTGGCGCGTTGACGCGACGTGTTAGCGCCCTGTTCAGAGGTGCGGGTGCCGTAGGCTTCGTAGCTGGCTTGCCAAGTGGCGCCGCCGTTGTCTGCGGTGGTAGAAATGACATCGCCTCGAGAGTTATAGGCGTTGTAACTGCGAAGGCTGCTTTTGATGGTGTATAGAATCCCACCGATGCCGCCGCCCCAGTCGCTGCCTCGGATGAGTTCGCTTCTGAGGGTGGTGTTCGCATTCCGATATGCAATAATGGATGCTAACGTGCTGCGGGCAGTGATGGCGGCTTGCGCCCATTGCTCGTAGTTTCCTGGAGCGTAGAATTCAGCAGAATAATCGCCGCTCAGGGGATCGCCGCCAAACGCATATTCCAGGAGATTGACTTGCCCATCGCTATCCGCATCTGCTAGGGGATCTTGAATTTCTAGTATTTTAAACTCCTGAACACTGGTGCCACCGCTGTAGGTGCAGGCCGTCTTTTCAGAGCCTGCTGAAGATTCATCGCGAATGATGCGGCGGGTGCGGTGATCGTAGGAATAAGTATAGTTTCCACCACCGTTGTTGGCGAGTTTGATCAGGCGATCATCGGTGTCGTAGGTGAGGGTTTTCTGGAGGGCACCGTTGAGGGACTGGGTGGCGCGATTGCCGTTCGCATCGTAAGTGTAACTCGTGGGCGAGGCGCCTGCGCTCCTTGAAACGGCTTTGAGTTGGTTGCTGTTATATCCGTCTGCGGTGGTGCCGTAGTCATAGGTGCTGGTGACTCCGGCGGTAGATTTGGTGCTGCGGTTGTGGGCTGCATCGTAAGTGTAGCTGGTGAGCACGGCGGTGCCGCTGCTAGGGGTGGCCGTCTCGGTAAGCAAGCGGTGAACTTTGTCATAAGTGTTTGTGACATCCCGGTTCTCCATTCCGGCTTGGGAGTAGGTTTCGGCGATGCGTAAGACGTTACCTACGCCATCATAGCTGCTCGGCCATGGAGCAACAGCCGTGGTGTAGTCTGAAGCAGAGAGTAAGACATTGGATGCGCTGCGTTCTTCAATCCGGCTGGTCCGCCCTAGGAAATCGTAGCTCGTGGTGTTACGATTGCTATTCGGCATCGTCTTGAGCGTGACCTTGCTGCGGCGGTCATAGCCATAGCTAGTCAGTCGGCCGGAGCTTGCCGTGAGGGTGTCTTTTTCGGCGATGGATAGGAGGCGGTTCAGCGCATCGTAGGTGGAAATCAAAGCCCGGCCCGTGTAGCCATAAACAGTTTGCAGGCGGTTCCCTGTGGCATCGTAGAGCGGGTAAGTGTGGGTGATGCCGGCAGAGGTTTCGCTGGTGAGTCGATCCAGCATGTCATAGGTCTGCGTGACTTCGCGGAGAGAGCCGGGGTCATTTGGATAGCTAACGGACAGAAGTTTGCCGACGAGGTCATAACCGTTCAAGCGATTGTCCTGCGGGCGAGAGATGTAACTCACGGTGGTATTACGCTGGCGGGCATCGTAGCCCAATTCCGTGCGTTGGCCCTTGGGATCGAGACGGGCGGATTGAAGAAGGGCATTGTATTCTGATAACTCGACACGCTCTACAGCGGTGTCTGGATCCCACATGGTGCGGGTTTTGCGTTTCTGGCCATCATAGGTAAATCCGGTGCGCTGGTTCTTACCATCGGCCACTTCGATGAGGTCCCCGAGGTCATCGTATAAGTTGCTAACGAGGATGCCACTACCTGCACGGAAAGCTATAGGATCAAAACCTGCCGTATTAGGGTCCACTGGATTTCCGGTCACAGGGTCTGTTGCGCTAGCGGTAAGGCGACCCAATGAATCATAAGCGTTGCGGGTCATGTTTCCATTGCCATCCACCGCTGCGAGGACGAGGCCCCCAGCGTCCAATAGTTGGCTGGTGGAAATATCACCAGCTCCTGGCGCTGCCAGTGTGGCTGCTGGGTTTCCGGTGATAGGATTGCTACGGCTGGCGATGGCGCGATTCGCAAAATCATAATAAGCCCGGCTACTCGATCCTTGAGGGTCGGTGCTGAGTGTCGTATTTCCTACGAGGTCGTAATAGGTGAGACTGGTAGGGCGCACGGTGGCAATGGGGCTGGCAGGGTTACTGGAATCCGTCACGGGTGGCAGTTGCACGCGCCAGGCACGGTTGCGGGCATCGTAATCCGTCTCGGTGGCATTTCCAAGTGGATTGATGATTTTGGTGACGTTACTCACAGCATCATAAAAGGTCTGGGTGACGGGTGAGCTTCCCGTGACGAGACCCGTTGCCGGGTCTGGCTGACGTTGGTGGGTGGCGCGGCCTGCGGGATCAAAATCGCTTTCGGTATTCCTACCGAGTTCGTCAGTAGCTTTCCATGCGAGGCAGGTGCTAGAATAAAATTGATAGGAAGTCCCTTGGAGGATGGTGCCTTTCGCCTCCGTGACTTGTTTGACCCGCCCCATCGCATCGGTGCTGGTCTCACTGATTTTTCCAAGTGAATCGGTGGTAGTGGTGATCAAGGATTCCACGCCGTTAGATATCGTGCCGTATTGGGTGATGGTGCGCTTCTCGGCACCGGTGGCATAAATTTCTGAGGTGGCAATGGGGCGATAGACTGGGTCATACACGGCCACGGTGGTGAGCGTGGTATCGGGGCCAGTAAGATTCTCTCTCACTGCGTTATACCGGATTAAACGGGTGGGCTTAAATCCAGACGAGCTGAAGCCGCTGGCACCGGGAGACGTCTGATAGCTGATGCCGCCGATGGTGACGTTCTGCTCGTAAGATAATTCATCATGAGTGACGGAGCGTGATGCAGCAGAGAGTGATGTGAGAGCAATGAGATCGATGGCTTGTCCGGGCGGCACACCCGAAAAGCGGTGAGTGGATCGCTGGATAGCGTCTGAGAAAGTTACGGTCGCGAAGCCCCGCGCATCAATGGAGCGGAAGGGGAAATTCACGGCATCATAGTCGATTTGTGAGACGAGATCTCCGGCAGTGGATGCATTACTAAGTGCGGTATCTGCGACGATGAAACTGGCATTCGCAGCCGGTCTCGCACTTCCATCCATATCCCTGATGGTCTGGGTGGTGCGGTTGAGAGCATCACGGCGGTAGGCAGTCCAGTGGCCGTTTTCATCCACTTCCACTGCTTTGGCACCATTGGTATCGAAGTAAATGAATTTGGATGAAACCAGCGAACCTGTCTCTGTATTCGTGCTTGGATAATCGATCCGATAAAGGCGATTGAGATTATCATAACTGAAGGCGGTGACGGCACCACGAGGATCAGTAACGGTAAGTTTGTTATTATGAAGATCGTAGGTAGTGATCGTCGTGAGGGACAGTCCGGTGGGATCGATGATTTCCTTCCACACCCGGCCTCGTGAATCGGGGATATACTTCGTGACGAGGTCCTGCTCCCAAGATTTTCCTGATAAATTCGCAAACGCTACCACGCGCTTCTCCACCATAAAGCCGGGAAAATTCGTCGTGGCATCGCCATCTTCATCATCGTATAGATAGGTTTCCTCAGAAATTTTCACCCCATTTACACCGGTAATGGTCATGTTCTTCCGGCGGCCTATCGAGTCCACAACGTTCCGAGTCACGGAGCCATGCACATCGGTATGTTGGGACATGATTCGATAAGGGCCGTATTGATAAGACTCGGCGCGATTGAGAGAATCGGTCTTAGAAGTTGGATCAGCCCATTTCGTCATGAATCCGGCAGCGCGGGCGGGCGAATCCGTGGCAAGGGGAAATACTCCTGCGTTCGGCAGGGCTTCACCGAAAGTCCATGTGGTCAGATTGCCCGAAAAATCCGTCATTTGGGAAAGGCAAAGCCCAGAGCGGATATCGTAGTTAAAGGTCTCATTGCCAAGTCCGGCATGGTTCACCACCATTGAAGTGTAGTAGATCATCCACTCAACAGATAGAGAAGTGGTATCCTGCAAAGTGGATTGTTTGAGGTCGGCGACTTCACCCTGGATTCCAGAGAAGGTGTAGGTGGTTACCTTACCATTCGCATCAGTGGCAGTGGTGGCTGCGGCAGCACTAAAGGAGGGGCCAAAGCGGGTGAAGCTTCCCGGCACTTTTGCAAAGATGCTGGAGCCTAATCCACCCGGTAGCGTCACACTTGTGACGATTCTAGGCAGGCCATATTGGAGGCGGTAAGTCGATTGGCCATTCGACTCATTCATCGTTTTGAGCTGTTGCTCGGCATCTGCTTTCACGTCCGCAGGCAGACCTTCAATTTTCACCGCGAACTCGGTTTTGCTTGAACCACCAGAGAGTGCGGACTTGGTGCGATCAAAGCCATAGGTAAACGAATGTGCATTTCCGCGCCGGTCGGAGATTGTTTTTAGATTGCAGTGGTAATGTTGAGTGGTCTTGGAGTCGATAACCTCAGCATCACTCATGACCTCGTAAGTGTAGGCTTGGCTGGTACCATCCGCATAGCTAACGGAGTCAAGTGTTGTATAGGAAGCAGTTCCCGCTCCGCGTGAAGTGTAGTTAAAAGTGGTGGTCTTGCCCCGCGCATCCGTGATGGAATTCACCCGCCGCCCATTGGTGCTGCGGGCAATGCTAAGTTGTTGGTTCGCCCGGCCTGGCGCAGAGATCGTTTGCGGAATAAGTGAAACGGTGCTGGTGCCGTAGTCATAGTTGACCACATTTCCATAGCGGTCCTGCACGCTGGTGAGACGGAGATAGTTGTGCTTCCGCACCTGATCACTACCTGATATGCGATCCGTGGAATAAAGAAACCATGCGCTGCAGGGGCTATAAGTCAGTTTATTTCCATATTTTTTATAGAGGACCAAGTTGATGCCCTCCCATGAAAGTGTGTTGAGGTAGGTTTTTTTGTCCACGCGTGCCGATGGCCACGGGAAAAAGCTTTGGCCGTTAGCGGTTCCAAAGCGTTGCCCACGACCGGCTTCATCCACCACGTTGACTGATGCAGGCTCATCGGCAACTTGGCCTTTCGTCTCGGTGATCTCAATATACGAACAAAGGTTAGATGACCAAGCCGCACCAAATGGAGAAGTAAGTTCCTCGCTGGGGCGCAATCCTGATCGGTCCGCCCAGGTCGTTTCACGCACCGATGCACTCGCCTCGATGCGGAGATCGCTCGCTGCTAGGGGAATGCTGGCGAATGACGTATCATGATGAAGACCCAGATCAAACGCATCAATGTAGGTTTCTTCCTCATGAATCTCAGATTCTGCCTCGCCCTCGGGTTTCTCATCAGCAAGTGGCCGACCATTGAGTGCGATCTTCCGGTAGCGTGGCCCCACCGCATCGCCACCGGAAAAACTTTCCGAGTAGCTGCTGGACTTGGTGGGAATGAGATAAGCACGTTTACCTTTCCAATAGTCGTCGGGTAAATTTTGTTCATTGATCAGGAAATCTCCCTGAAGCGGGTCTCGATCTACTAGGATAAATCCGGGATTGCTAACTATGTGAAAATTGTAGTCATAGTTGGGATAATAAGGGTCATTCGCAGGGCCATTAGTAGCTACATGCTGGATTCCGAGTTCCCAGATATTGGAATTGCTCAACTTCATATCATTGAGCTCCACTGTGCCGTATTCGCGGTTTACTTTTTTCTTACTACCCACATTTAGCTGCCAACGCTCGGAGTGTGAGCCAGACCCATCGCCAAATTCACCGGATAGCCGATAGACTGATGAATCTGCCGTATAAGCCACACCAAGATTGCCTATCGGCCACAAATTAGTATCCGAGATCACGGGTCCAGTGAAATCATTTGGATTGAAAGGCTTGTCTAAAATGGAGAGTGGATCAGTTCCGGCTGCCACTTCAGCGCTGTCGGAAATGGTGTCACCATCGGTATCTGCAACTCTTGGGTTGGTGCCATTCACATATTCTTCGAGATTGTCTAGCATATCGTTATCGACATCGCCTGTCTTACCGTTGATTCCGGCGGAAGACTTAGGATCCAAGTTGTAAGAAACCTCCCAGCCATCCGGCAGCAGATCGCCATCGCTATCAAAATTGAGTGGATTGGTTCCAAGTTGCAATTCCTGCACATTTGATAGTCCATCCTTGTCTGGATCTATGTCATAGACGAATGGGTTCGTTCCGGCAGTCAACTCCGCACGATTGCTCAATCCGTCTCCGTCCGAGTCGTAGTTGTATAGAGCTATCGCCTCATTAGTGCTCAGCGCCCGATTGTAGAGGATGAATTGATCCATGCTGCCCACAAACCGTGTGTTGATGTTAGTGAGGGGACTGAACGTATCTGAAAACGCTCCTATGTAAAATTGCCCCCCAGACATTCCGCTGTATGCTGAAAAACTAACATTTGTATCCACATGGTTTGACACTCCATCAATGCGGATGCGGACATTCGTTCCATTTGCCACTACCAGCACATGATGCCATTGATTATCCTCTAATGTAATCACTGCGGGATTGATGTTGGGAATCAAAAAAGCAGCACCCAGAAAATTTTGAGGCTGCCCACGCGCCCAAACTAAATTATGATTGTATAAATAGAGCGATACTAACTGCCCACTGGATTCTTCATATGAGAATAGAGGCTTAAAACTGCCAGGCTGGAGTCCCATCCTCAACCAAAAGGACGCAGTGATCTTGGAGGCATTTGCGGCCACGTCTGGTACTACTTTTAAATAACCTCCCGTATTGCCAAAATTTGCACAGCGCGAAATCGTACCCGAATTCGCTGC